>NZ_JANNML010000104.1:0-21135 GCF_031397825.1 Nocardioides sp. | reverse complement strand
GGCGTTCGACGACGACCCCGACCCTGCTCCGTGACCCGCCGATGACCACCTCGCAGCCCGGTCGGAGCGGCCCCCAGCTCTTCCTGGTGTTCCTCGTCATGGCGGCGCTGATCGCCGTGGCGTGGGGTGTCGCACACCCCGACGTGATCGCGCCGCCGCAGCCCGGGCCGGTGGAGAACGTCGAGCCGCGCGGGTCGTCCGCCCCGGTCGGGACGCCGGCGCAGGCGCCGACGCCGACGGAGGCCCCTGCCGAGGAGCCGGCCGAGCCCGAGACGTCCGAGCCGGCTGAGCCGGCTGAGCCGGCTGAGCCGGCTGAGCCGGCGCCGGTGAGCGGCGCGACGCTGCCGGGCGGTCGCCGTACGGTCTTCGGCGGCAACCACTTCCTGGTCGCCTACTACGGCACCGCCGGCACCGGGGCGCTCGGAGTGCTGGGGGAGACGTCCATCCCCGAGGCGCACCGGCGGCTGGTGCGGGCAGCACGGCCCTACGCCCGGCCGGGCGCCCCGGTGCAGCCGGTCTACGAGCTGATCGTCACGATCGCCGACCGCACCCCCGGACCCGACGGCGACTACAGCCACGACATCGACCCCGCCGCCGTACGCCGCTATGTCGAGGCCGCGCGCCGGCAGGGGGCGCTGGTGCTCCTCGACCTCCAGCCGGGTCGCGCCGACTTCCTCGACGTCGCGAAGCGGTGGGAGTGGGCGCTGCGCTACCCCCACGTGGGGCTGGCGCTGGACCCCGAGTGGCGCATGGAGCGGCGCGAGGTCCCGGGCACGGTCATCGGGTCGGTCGGCGCGTTCGAGGTCAACCGCACCTCGGCGTGGCTGTCGCGGCTGACGGTGGAGCGCGACCTGCCGGAGAAGCTCTTCGTGCTCCACCAGTTCCGCACGTCGATGGTCGAGCGGATCGACAAGGTGCGTCAGCGGCCGCGGCTCGCGCTCGTGCAGCACGTCGACGGCTTCGGCAACCAGCGCGAGAAGCTGGCGACCTACGGCGTCGTCGCCTTCCCCGAGAAGTTCACGATGGGCTTCAAGCTGTTCTACGACGAGGACGTCAACCGGATGGGACCGCGCGAGGTGCACCGGATCCGTCCTCGGGTCCGGCTCATCTCCTTCCAGTGAGGCAGGTGTAGAAACAGCCCATGACCGCTGCCGCCCTGGACCAGGCCGACCCGCTCGCGCCGCTGCGCGCGCGCTTCGTCGGCGCCGACACCCCGCTGGTCTACTTCGACGGCAACTCGCTCGGCCGGCCGCTCGCGGCGACCGGACCCCGGTTGTCCGCCTTCGTCGAGGAGGAGTGGGGCGGGCGGCTGATCCGCGGCTGGGACGAGCGTTGGTTCGACCTGCCGCGGGTGATCGGCGACGAGCTGGGGCGCATCGCCCTCGGTGCAGCGCCGGGGCAGACGGCGGTCGGCGACTCGACGACCGTGCTGCTCTACAAGGCGATGCGTGCCGCCGTCGCGGCCCGTCCCGGCCGCACCGAGATCGTGATCGACCGCGACAACTTCCCGACCGACCGCTACCTCGCCGACGGCGTCGCCCGCGAGTGCGGGCT
Organism: Nocardioides sp.; assembly: GCF_031397825.1. Taxonomy (GTDB): domain Bacteria; phylum Actinomycetota; class Actinomycetes; order Propionibacteriales; family Nocardioidaceae; genus Nocardioides. The sequence continues at coordinate 19,581 of NZ_JANNML010000104.1, read as the reverse complement.
GACCCTGCGCTGGATCGACGTCGACACGAGCTCCGGGGTCACCGCCGACCTGCTCGCGGCGGCCGTCGGCCCGCAGACGGCCCTGGTCGTGCTCAGCCACGTCGCCTACCGCTCCGCCCACCTCGCGGACGCGCCCCGGCTGACGCAGATCGCCCACGACGCCGGCGCCCTGGTGCTGTGGGACCTCTCGCACTCGGTCGGCTCGGTGTCGATGGAGCTCGACGCGTGGGACGTCGACCTGGCCGTCGGCTGCACCTACAAGTACCTCAACGGCGGCCCCGGTGCCCCCGCCTTCGTCTACGTCGCCGCGCGGCACCTCGACGAGCTCGAGCAGCCGATCCAGGGCTGGATGGGCGCCCAGGACCCCTTCCTGATGGGGCCGACCTACGCTCCCGCCCCCGGCATCCAGCGGATGCTGTCGGGCACCCCGCCGATCATCGGGATGCTCGCGATGCAGGACATGCTGGCGCTGATCGACGAGGTCGGCATGCCGGCCGTCCGTGCCAAGTCGGTCGGGCTCACCGAGCACACCATCTCCGTGGCCGACGCCCTCCTCCCCGGGGTGACGGTGGCCTCCCCACGCGAGGCCGCGTGGCGCGGTGGGCACGTCACGCTCAACCACCCGCACATGCGTGAGGCCACCGCCGCACTGTGGGCGCAGGACGTCATCCCCGACTACCGCGACCCCCACGGCCTCAGGATCGGGCTCTCACCCCTCTCGACGTCGTACGCCGAGGTGGAGGCCGGCCTGGAGGCGGTTCGCGTCGTGCTGGAGGGCCTGACAGGCTGAGCCGATGCTCTTCCCACGCGCACTGCAGCCGGGCGACCGGATCGGGGTCACCTCACCGTCGAGCGGGGTGAGCGAGCGGCTGTGGCCACGTCTCGAGGCCGGCGTCGCCTCCCTGCGCGAGCGGGGCTTCGAGGTCGTGGTCGGTGAGTGCATGTCCGCCGACCGGGTCACCTCGGCCCCCAAGGAGCGCCGCGCCGCCGAGCTCATGTCGATGCTCCTCGATCCCGCGATCCGCGCCGTCGTGCCGCCCTGGGGCGGCGAGCTGGCGATCGACCTGCTCGACGAGCTCGACTGGGACGCGCTGGCTGCCGCGGAGCCGACCTGGACCGTCGGCTTCAGCGACTCCACCGCGTGGATGCTGCCGCTGACCCTGCGCCTGGGCTGGGCGACGCTGCACGGCAGCAACCTGATGGACACGCCCTACGTGCCGCCGGAGGGCCTCCTGCACTGGGTCGACGTCGCGTCGGCCACGGAGCCGTTCGTGCAGACCAGTCCCGGGCGCTTCCGCGACGCGGGCTGGGACGACTACGCCGGCGACCCGGGCGTCTCGACGATGACGCTGGAGGGCGAGGGATCCTGGACGCTCGTCGGCGGTGGCGGGCTCGACGTCACCGGCCGCCTGGTCGGTGGGTGCGTCGAGATCATGACCGCGCTCGCCGGCACGCCCTACGGCGACGTCCCGGCCTTCGGTCGCGAGCACGCCGACCAGGGCTTGATCGTCTACCTCGAGGTCGCGGACTACCCCTCCTACGACGTCGCCCGCATCCTCCACGGGCTGCGCTACGCCGGGTGGTTCGCCGAGGCCGAGGCGATCCTCATCGGACGCACCCGCGCCAAGGGCTTCGACGACCTCAGCCAGCACGAGGCCGTGATCGACGCCCTCGGCATGCTGGACGTCCCGATCGTCCTGGACGTCGAGTGCGGGCACGCGCAGCCGTTCCTCCCCCTGGTCAACGGCGCGCTCGCCCGCGTCGTCGTCGACGACCGGCGCCGCGAGATCACCCAGACCCTGGCCTGAGCGTCAGTGCACGTGGTCCTGCCAGTCGGCCGGGACGCGCCCGGCGGGGCCGGGGACGGGCTGGTCCTCGGGGTGGGAGGTGGGTGGGGCGAGGGGGTCGGCGAGGAAACCGGCGTCGGTGGTGAAGTCCCAGAACCAGTCCTCGCCCGGCTCGAAGCTCTGCATCACCGGGTGCCCGGTCGAGCGGAAGTGGGCGGAGGCGTGCTGGGCCGGTGAGGAGTCGCAGCAGCCGACGTGGCCGCACTGGGCGCAGCGCCGCAGGTGCACCCACCAGCCGCCGGCGTCGTCGCACTCGAGGCACCCGGTGCCGCTGGGAGGGACGCTCGGGTCGATGCCTGCGGTCATGCCCCGACGCTAGGGCACCTCGGGCCGCGCTGGCGAGCGTCGGTCCCACCACGCGGCCGCGCCGAAGAACGCCAGGAACATCCCGGTGATGCCGACGACGGCGACCAGCACGGCAGCCCAGCCCTCCTCGTCGGGGTCGAGGAACGGGTAGGGGTACCAGCCGTCGAACGCGCCGAAGCTCAGCGTCCACGCGGCCCACGTCAACGGGAAGAGCAGCGCCAGCCACACGACCCGTGACGTGACCCGGGGGCGTGGTCCGACGGCGAGCCAGCCGACGACCGCCAGCGCGGGCACGACCATGTGCAGCAGCTTGTCGGCGGCCCAGTCCCAGCCCTCCAGGTCCAGCAGCGGACGCAGCAGGAAGAAGTGGACGACGGCGGTGATCGCGATCCCGACGATGCCGGCGAGCCTGACGACGCGCCAGGTCGGGCCGTCGCGCGCGGGGTCGCGCGCCAGGGTGACGGCTGCGACGGCGACCAGCAGGTTGCTCTGGATCGTGAAGTAGGCGAAGAAGCGGTAGACGCGCATCGCCAGGCCCGGGGGCTCGACCTCGTCGAGCACCGGGTTGCCGATGACGATCAGGACCAGCTGCAGGACCAGCGCCGTGACAGCGACGGCGGCGGTCAGTGCGTGCCACCGCTGCGCGGTGCGGCTGTCGAGCCTCATGGCGCGAGCGTAGGGCGTCCGACGCGCCGGCGGCGTCGGTGCCCCCGACCTACGCTCTCGACGTGCCCACATCCCACGACCACGGCCGGTTCGACACCATGACCGGAGGCCCCCGATGATCCTGCCCCCACCACCTGCTCCGGGCGCGGGAGCGACGCCCCGAGACGTGGCGAGCTGGGTCGCCGCGCACCTCGGCGACCTGGCCCTGGAGGGCGCCGACGGCATCCGGCCCGGTGCGATCCGGGGCGGCCAGGTCGCCGCCGACGCGGCGCTCGCCGGCCTCGACGTGTCCGGCTACGCGCGCGACCGCAGCACGGTCCTCCCGGTCGAGAAGCGGGGGGCGACGCGCCTGTCGCCCTACCTGCGTCACGGGTTGCTGAGCCTGCGCGAGGTCTGGGACGCGGTGTCGGACGCGCCGTCGCGCGACCGCGAGAAGTACCGCTACGAGCTCCTCTGGCAGGAGTACGCCCGGCACCTCTACGCCCGCGTCGGCACCGCGCTCGGCGAGCCGTTGCGTCACGCCCAGCCGACCCCGAGCCGGCCGTGGGACGACCGGTGGCCCGCGCAGATGGCCTGCGTCGGATCCGCGATGGAGGAGCTGCGCGGCGACGGCTGGATGGTCAACCAGGTCCGGATGTGGATGGCCTCGCAGTGGGCGGTGCGTGCCGGTGCACCCTGGCGCGCGGGGGAGGACGCGATGTTCGTCCACCTCCTCGACGGGTCCCGCGCCGCCAATCGGCTCGGCTGGCAGTGGACGGTCGGCACCGGCAGCGGCAAGCCCTACGGCTTCAGCCGCTGGCAGGTCGAGAAGCGCTCACCCGGTCTGTGCGACTCGTGCGCGCTCTCGCGCTCCTGCCCGATCCCCGAGTGGCCCGACGCCGACCTCGGGCCCGAGGTCGACGGCCCCTACCTCGGCGCCGCCGAGATCCCGGGCGGGCCGACGGAGGTCGAGGGTGCCGGTGGTGAGGTCGTCTGGCTGACGGCGGAGTCGCTGGGCGTCACCGACCCCGCGCTGGCGGCCGCCGACGACCGGCCGGCCGTCTTCGTCTTCGACGAGCCGCTCCTGCGCCGGCTGCGGCTCTCGGGCAAGCGGCTGGTCTTCCTCGCCGAGACCCTCGGCGACCTGGCCGCGACCCGCCCCCTCGAGGTACGCCGGGGACGCGTCGACGTCGAGCTGGCCGACCTGCCCCTCGCCACGACGTACGCACCGGTGCCGGGGTGGACGCGCCTGGCCGCCCGCCTCGACCCGGTCGAGGTGCACCCGTGGCCGTGGCTGGTGCGGCCCCGGCGCGCCCCGGTGCGGTCCTACACCGCGTGGCGCAAGGGTGTCGGCGACCCGGCGTAGGTTGGAGCGCATGGACCCTCGGATCAGCTTCGTCACGCTCGCCGTGGCAGACCTGGACGCGTCCCGGGCGTTCTACGTCGACGGCCTCGGCTGGTCGGCCGCGCTGGACGTGCCGGGCGAGGTCCTGATGATCCGGACCGGTGAGCACCTCGTGCTCTCGCTGTGGCTGGCGGCGGAGTTCGAGGCCGAGGTCGGCCCGATCGTGCGTGGCCCGGGCGTCGTGCCCGTGACCCTCGCCCACAACGTCGCGACCCACGACGAGGTCGACGCGGTGCTCGCGACCGCGCGCGCCGCCGGCGCCGACCCCGTCAGCGAGCCCTTCGAGCGTGACTGGGGTGGCTACAGCGGTTACTTCGGCGACCCTGACGGGTATCGGTGGGAGATCGCCTTCAACCCCGGACCGATAGGACAGGTGGTGCTGCCATGAGCGACGACCAGAAGACCGACGAGAAGACCGACCCGAAGAGCGTGCTCGACGGGCACGACGTCGAGACCGCGCTGCTGGAGGACTGGCGGCTGATGTTCTCCTCGCTGCACGCGCGCTTCGAGACCGGCGACTTCGCGACCGGGCTGGCGCTCGTCGACCAGATCGGGGCGGCGGCCGAGGAGATGGACCACCACCCCGACCTCGAGCTGTCCTACCCCCGTGTCGACGTCCGGCTGACCAGCCACGACGTCGGCGGCGTCACGAGCCGCGACATCGACCTCGCCCGCCGCATCAGCGACCTCGCCGGCTCGCTGGGCGCCAAGGCCGCGCCGGCCGCCACCCGGGTGCTCGAGCTCGGCCTCGACACGTGGGACCACGAGGAGATCAAGCCCTTCTGGGCAGCCGTCCTGGGCTACGAGGCGACCCAGGCCCACGACGACGAGCTGGTCGACCCCGACGGCACCCGGCCCACCATCTGGTTCCAGAAGGCCGAGCGGCACGACGAGCCCGCCCAGCGCTTCCACCTCGACCTGCGCATCCCGCCCGAGCAGGTCGAGTCGCGCATCGCCGGCGCCCTCGAGGCCGGCGGCACCCTGGTCAGCGACGAGCGGGCGCCGTCCTTCTGGGTGCTGGCCGACGCCCAGGGCAACAAGGTCTGCCTCACGACCTGGGTGGGTCGCTCGGCCACCGCCTGACGTCCTGACGACCCGCACGATTCACATGGTGGGACCGGCGTCCCGCGATGTGGGACGCCTGTCACACTCGGATGACGGCACGACACCCGCGGCGTTACGGTTGGCCCATGCTTCTCGACCTTCTTGTACGCACTGGACGCGCCAGCTGACTCGATCAGCCAGCGCGTCGCCCCTCGTTGCCCAGGCAACCGAGGGGTTTTTTGTTGGAAGCACAGTTGTAGGACGAGCCGTTGTCGGGACGGGCCAGACCACCACGAAGGATGACAACCTGATGAGCGAGCAGATGACAGGCGCGCAGAGCCTGATCAAGTCGCTGGAAGCAGCCGGGACGGAGAACATCTTCGGCATCCCGGGGGGCTGCATCCTCCCGGCCTACGACCCGCTGATGGACTCCTCGATCCGCCACATCCTGGTGCGTCACGAGCAGGGCGCCGGGCACGCGGCCCAGGGCTACGCCTCGGCCACCGGCAAGGTCGGCGTCTGCATGGCCACGTCGGGTCCCGGAGCGACCAACCTCGTGACCCCGCTCGCCGACGCCCACATGGACTCCGTGCCGATGGTGGCCGTCACCGGCCAGGTCGCCGCCAGCGCGATCGGGACCGACGCCTTCCAGGAGGCCGACATCCGCGGCATCACGATGCCGATCACCAAGCACAGCTTCCTGGTCACCAACCCCGACGACATCGCGCGGACGGTGGCAGAGGCCTTCTACATCGCGTCGACGGGCCGCCCCGGCCCGGTCCTCGTCGACGTCGCCAAGTCCGCACTCCAGGCCACGACGACCTACGAGTGGCCCACCGAGCTGCACCTGCCGGGCTACCGCCCCGTGACGCGTCCCCACGCCAAGCAGATCCGCGAGGCCGCCCGGCTGATCCTCGAGTCGCGCCGCCCGGTCCTCTACGTCGGCGGCGGCACCATCCGCTCCCGCGCGTCGAAGGAGCTGCGGGTCCTGGCCGAGCTCACCGGGATGCCGGTCGTGACCACGCTGATGGCGCGGGGCGCGTTCCCCGACAGCCACCCGCAGCACCTCGGCATGCCCGGCATGCACGGCACCGTGGCCGCGGTCGCGGCGCTGCAGAAGAGCGACCTGATCATCAGCCTGGGAGCGCGCTTCGACGACCGGGTCACCGGGCAGCTCGAGTCCTTCGCTCCTGGCGCCAAGGTCATCCACGCCGACATCGACCCCGCCGAGATCGGCAAGAACCGCCATGCCGACGTGCCGATCGTCGGTGACGTCCGCGAGGTCATCAGCGACCTGGTCATCGCCCTGCAGACCGAGGCCGACGCGGGCAACACCGGTGACTACGAGCAGTGGGTCGAGTTCCTGGCCGGTGTCAAGACGACGTACCCGCTCGGCTACGACACGCCTGCCGATGGGCTCTCGCCGCAATACGTCATCGAGCGGCTCGGCAAGATCTCCGGCGAGGACACGATCTACACCGCCGGGGTCGGCCAGCACCAGATGTGGGCGGCGCACTACGTCAGCTACGAGAAGCCCAACACCTGGATCAACTCCGGTGGCCTCGGCACCATGGGCTTCGCGGTCCCCGGTGCCATGGGTGCCAAGGTCGGCTGTCCCGACCAGACGGTCTGGGCCATCGACGGTGACGGCTGCTTCCAGATGACCAACCAGGAGCTGGCCACCTGCGCGATCAACGACATCCCGATCAAGGTCGCGATCATCAACAACGAGTCGCTCGGCATGGTGCGCCAGTGGCAGACGCTCTTCTACAACGAGCGCTACTCCAACACCGACCTGGAGTCCAAGCGGATCCCCGACTTCGTCAAGCTCGCCGAGGCCTACGGCTGCGTCGGGCTCGCCTGCGAGGACCCCGCCGACGTCGACGCCACCATCCGCAAGGCGATGGAGATCAACGACGTGCCGGTCGTGGTCGACTTCCGTGTCCACCGCGACGCGATGGTCTGGCCGATGGTCGCCGCCGGAGCCAGCAACGACGACATCAAGTACGCCCGCGACCTGGCGCCGGAGTTCGAGGAGAACGACCTGTGACGACCACCCACACCCTCAGCGTCCTGGTCGAGAACAAGCCCGGTGTCCTGGCTCGCATCGCCGGTCTCTTCAGCCGCCGCGGCTTCAACATCGACTCCCTCGCGGTCGGCCCGACCGAGCATGCCGAGGTCTCGCGCATGACGATCGTCGTCAACGTCGAGGAGTCCCCGCTCGAGCAGGTGACCAAGCAGCTCAACAAGCTCGTCGAGGTCATCAAGATCGTCGAGCTCGACCCGCAGGCGTCGGTCAACCGCGAGCTGGTCCTGGTCAAGGTCGCGGCCAACGCCGAGACCCGGGGGCAGGTCCTCGACACCGTCCAGCTCTTCCGTGCGAAGGTGATCGACGTGGCCAACGACGCCGTGACGATCCAGATCGTCGGCAACACCGCCAAGATCGGTGACTTCCTGCGCGTCCTCGAGCCCTTCGGGGTGCGCGAGCTCGTGCAGTCGGGCCAGGTCGCCATCGGCCGTGGCTCCCGCTCCATCTCCGAGCGCAGCCTGCGTCCGGTCGCGATCCCCGCACCACCTGCCATCGTGAGCTGAGCCGCGACCTCGCGGCGTACAGAACCCCAGAGTGAAACAACCAGAAGGAGAAGCCCGACGTGGCTGAGATGTTCTACGACGACGACGCCGACCTGTCCCTGATCCAGGGCAAGAACGTGGCGGTGATCGGCTACGGCAGCCAGGGCCACGCGCACGCGCTCTCCCTGCGCGACTCGGGCGTGGACGTCCGCATCGGTCTGCAGCCCGGCTCCAAGAGCCGCGCCAAGGCCGAGGCCGAGGGCCTGCGCGTGATGACCCCCGCGGAGGCCGCGGAGGAGTCCGACGTGATCGTGATCCTGGCCCCGGACCAGCACCAGCGCAAGCTCTACGCCGAGGAGATCGCTCCTCACCTCGCCGAGGGCGACACCCTGGTCTTCGGCCACGGGTTCAACATCCGCTTCGGCTACATCACGCCCCCCGAGGGCGTCGACGTCTTCATGGTCGCCCCCAAGGGCCCCGGCCACCTCGTGCGTCGTGAGTACGTCGACGGCCGCGGCGTGCCCGTGCTCGTCGCCGTCGAGAAGGACGCCTCCGGCAACGCCTGGCCCCTCGCGCTGTCCTACGCCAAGGGCATCGGCGGCCTGCGCGCCGGCGGCATCAAGACCACCTTCACCGAGGAGACCGAGACCGACCTCTTCGGCGAGCAGGCCGTGCTGTGCGGCGGTGCCTCGCAGCTGGTCATGTACGGCTTCGAGGTCCTGACCGAGGCCGGCTACCAGCCCGAGGTCGCCTACTTCGAGTGCCTGCACGAGCTCAAGCTCATCGTCGACCTGATGTACGAGGGCGGCATCGCCAAGCAGCGCTGGTCGGTCTCCGACACCGCCGAGTTCGGCGACTACGTCTCCGGGCCCCGCGTCATCACGCCCGACGTCAAGGCCAACATGGTCGCGGTTCTGGACGACATCAAGAACGGTGCGTTCGCCGAGCGCTTCATCGCCGACATGGACAACGGCTCGCCGGAGTTCACCGAGTTCCGCAAGGTCGGTGAGGCGCACCCGATCGAGACCACCGGTCGCGAGCTGCGCAAGCTCATGGCGTGGGTCAAGTCGCACGACTCCGACTACGTCGAGGGCACGTCCGCCCGCTGACCTACTCATGCCGAGTCGGCGCGATGTTGCAGCAGTGGTGTGCAACAATGCGCCGACTCGGCATTCCGGGTGCAACATCGCGCCGACTCGGGCTACTTCACCTCGGAGCGCAGGACCAGCCGGAGCCCGACCGCGAGCGGGACGACGAGCCAGATGAGCCCGGCGGTGCCGAGCTGGGCCCAGGCCTCGCCGGTCATGTCGCCCTCGAAGAGCGCGCCCTGGGCGAAGTTGAAGTCCACCCACAGCTGCAGGTCCTCGAACCAGGCTGCGTTGGCGGCGAGCAGCATCGACAGCGTCGGCAGGACGAACGAGTAGACGAAGTAGCCCACGATGGCACCGGCGGAGCTGCGGATCAGGACGCCGAGCATGAAGCCGACGAGCATGCCGAGCACGTTGGCCAGCACGATGTAGGCCATGTGGGTGGCCGAGATGTCCCACACCGCGTCGTTGCCGGTGATCGCAGCACCGAGCAGGTTGCCGAGAGCGCCGACGCCGACGGCGACGAGCATCGAGGCCACGCCGACGCCGATGGCTGCGACGAGCTTGGCCTGGACGACCCGGGACCGGTGCGGCACGAGCGTGAAGGTCGTCAGACCGCTGCGCTGCGACCACTCGCTGGTGACGGAGAGGATGGCGATCATCGGCAGCAGGATCGCGATCGGCACGCCGACGGCAGCGCCGAAGTTGTCGTAGGTGATCTGGTCGTCGGGCGCGAAGACGATGACCGCTCCCGTGGCCAGGACCGCGGTGATGCCGATGCTGGCCAGCAGCCAGAAGCCGGAGCGGGTGTCGAACATCTTGCGCAGCTCGACGCCCAGGATCCGGCTGGTGGGCGTCCGCGGCGGGACAGGTCGTGGCGCGCGGGTCGATGCCGGGGTGCCGGTGGTCCGGATGGGCTCGACGGTGGTGACGACGCTCATGCCGCTGCTCCTTCTCGTTGGGTGTCTGCGGTGAGCTCGAGGAACATCTCCTCGAGCCCGGCTCCGTCGGCGCTGCGCAGCTCGGTCAGCGCCACGCCGGCGGCGAGCGCGATCGAGCCGACGAGCGAGGGGTCGGCGTCGGTGCGCAGCGCGCCGCCGTCGTACGCCGTGGGGCTGAGGCCGGCGGCCTCGAGCGCGGCGGTCAGTCCGGCGGTGTCGGCGCTGCGGACGACCGTGCCGGCAGCCGCGAGCAGCTCGGCCTTGGTGCCCTGCGCGACGATCCGGCCGTGGCCGATGACCACGAGGTCGTCGGCGATCACCTCGATCTCGTGCAGCAGGTGCGAGGAGAGCAGGACCGTGCCGCCGGCGTCGGCGTAGCCGCGGAGCAGGTCGCGCATCCAGCGGATGCCCGCTGGGTCGAGGCCGTTGGCGGGCTCGTCGAGGACCAGCACCTCGGGGTCGCCGATCAAGGCCGTGGCGATGCCCAGGCGCTGGCGCATGCCGAGGGAGTAGTGGCGCACCCGACGCTGCGACTCGGCGTCGGTGAGGCTGACCCGCTCGAGCATGTCGTCGACGCGACCGCGGGGGAGCCCCATGGTCCGCTGCGCGATGGTGAGGATCTCGCGGCCGGTGCGACCGGCGTGCTGCGCGGATGCGTCCAGCAGGACGCCCACCTCGCGGCCCGGATCGGGCAGGTCGGCGAAGCGGCGGCCGAGGACCGTGGCGGAGCCCGACGAGGCGGGCGTGAGGGCGACCATGATCCGCATGGAGGTGGACTTGCCGGCCCCGTTGGGGCCGAGGAAGCCGGTCACGCGCCCGGCGTGGGCGGTGAAGGAGACGTCATCGACCGCGGTGAACCCGCGGTAGGACTTGCTGAGTGACTCGACGGTGATCATGGGACGAGCCTCGCGGGACGGGGCCCTCGGCACATCGGGGAGACTGCTGAGCCCACCCCCGGAGCGACCCTCGGTCCGGTCTCGGGGTTGACCCCGAGGCCGGAACATCGCGGTCGTCGTCGGCGTTGGCCCCCCATGCGCATCGAGATCTGGTCCGACGTCGTCTGCCCCTGGTGCTACGTGGGCAAGCGCCGTCTGGAGACGGCCCTGTCCACCTTCGAGCACGCCGACGAGGTGGAGGTGGTCTACCGCTCCTTCGAGCTCGACCCCTCCGCGCCCCACCACGGCACCGAGAAGACGCTGGTCACGCTGTCGCGCAAGTACGGACGCAGTGAGGACGAGATGCGCCAGATGATGACGGGCCTGATCGACACCGCCGCCGAGGAGGGCCTCGAGATGCGCCTCTTCGACAACGTGCACACCAACACCGTCGACGCACACCGCCTGCTCCACCTCGCCCTCGACGCCGGGGGACCGCCGCTGCAGCGCGAGCTCAAGGAGGCCCTGCTGGCGGCGTACTTCACGCGCGCGGAGGACGTCGGTGACCACGCCGTGCTGCGCGTCGCCGCGCGGTCGGTCGGTCTCGACGCCGCGCGCGTCGACGAGGTGCTCGCCTCGCAGGAGTACGCCGAGGCGTTCGCCGCCGACGTCGCGCAGGCGCGGGCCTACGGCGCCACGGGCGTGCCGTTCTTCGTCGTCGACGCCCGCTACGGCATCTCGGGCGCGCAGCCGGCCGAGGCCTTCACACAGGTGCTCGAGCAGGCCTGGGCGGAGTCGCGCCCCAGCCTGCAGGTCGTCGGCGGCGCCGACGGCGCCGGCGACGGTGCGTGCGGCCCGGACGGCTGCGCGATCTGACCGCGGCCCGGACGCCGGGCGGCTCACGAAGTGAGGGCACCCTCACTTTGGTTAGGCAAACCTAAGTTCATCAGAGTATCCTCATTGGGTGCTCGCCCACTACCTGATCGGACTGCGCGAGGGGCTCGAGGCGAGCCTCGTCGTCAGCATCCTGGTCGCCTACGTCGTCACGTCCGGCCGTCGACACCTGGCCTATGGCGTCCACGACCTCCAGGAGGCGGGTTTCCTGCCCGGCCTCCACACGCTCGCGTGGACCTTGTACGTCGTCCCCGTCTCGGTCCTCTTCCTCCGCTCTGCGCGGCGCCGCTCGAGCGCGCCCGCCGGCCGTCCTGCCCCCGCACCCGCACCCGCACCCGCACCCACTGTCATCGGAGGAAGCACCCCGTGAAGCGCTTGTCCTGGATCACCGCCGCCCTGCTCGTCACCGGGCCCGCCCTGGGCGCCTGCGGCGGGGAGAGCACGGCCCCGACCTCCTCGGGGGAGAACGGGGACGCCCGTGCCCTCGCCGTCGACTCCTCCGACGAGGCCTGCGACCTCTCGGCGACCGAGGCGCCCGCCGGCACCCTCAGCTTCGACGTGACCAACTCGGGGACGCAGGTCACCGAGTTCTACCTGCTGGCCGAGGACGGCCTGCGCGTCGTCGCCGAGGTCGAGAACGTCGGGCCCAGCATCACCCGCGCGCTCGTCGCCAATGTGCCCGCCGGCAGCTATGTCACCGCCTGCAAGCCCGGCATGACCGGTGACGGCATCCGCTCGGACTTCACCGTGACCGCCTCCGACGAGGCGGTCGAGGTCAGCACCGATGAGGACGGGCTGATCCGGGCCGCGCAGGCCAACTACGCCGCCTACGTGCAGGACCAGTCGGACCAGCTCCTGGTCAAGACCCGCGAGTTCGTCGGGCGCTACGAGGCCGGCGACGACGACGGCGCCCGCGCGCTCTACGCCGACGCCCGCACCCACTGGGAGCGCATCGAGACGGTCGCTGAGTCCTTCGGCGACCTCGACCCCCGGATGGACGCCCGTGAGGCCGACCTCGAGCCCGGGCAGGAGTGGACCGGCTGGCACCTGCTGGAGAAGGACCTGTGGCCCGCCCGCGCCACCGACTACACGCCGCTGACGTCTGCCGAGCGCGAGACCTACGCCCAGGACCTGCTCGCCAACACCGTGACCCTCGACGGCCGGCTCCAGGAGCTGACCTTCACCGTCGACCAGATCGCCAACGGCTCGCGCGGCCTGCTCGAGGAGGTCGCGACCGGCAAGGTCACCGGCGAGGAGGAGTACTGGTCGCGCACCGACCTGTGGGACTTCCAGGCGAACATCGACGGCGCCCGCGTCGGCTTCGACGGGGTCGCGCCCCTGCTCGAGACCAAGGACCCCGAGCTCGCCGCCCAGCTGACCGACCGCTTCGACGAGCTGCAGGTGCTGCTCGACGCGCAGCGCACCGCCGACGGCTTCCGCTACTACGACGAGCTGTCGGCCGACGAGGTCAAGGCCCTCTCCGACGCCGTCAACGCGCTGTCCGAGCCGCTCTCGCGCCTGACCGCGGCCGTGCTCTCCTGATGGTGGCCGGTCAGGTCTCCCGTCGGGGGCTGCTCGGTGGGGGAGTCGCCGCCGCCGGGGTGGCCGGCGCGTTCGTCACCGGCCGCGCGACGGCCGACGAGGCAGCCCCCGCCGGCGGCGCGACCGCGTCGCGGGCTCCGTCGTACGCGTTCAGGGGGGTGCGGCAGGCGGGCATCGTGACGCCGGCGCAGGACCGGCTGCACTTCGCCGCGCTCGACGTCGTCACGGACTCGCGCGAGGAGCTCGTCACGCTGCTGCAGGCATGGACGCTCGCGGCCGAGCGGATGACAGCGGGGCTGCCGGCCGGCGACATCGGCCCCGTCGAGGGCTCGCTCGACCTGCCGCCCGACGACACCGGCGAGGCGATCGGCCTGTCGGCGAGTGGACTCACGATCACCTTCGGCTTCGGTCCCTCGCTCTTCCGCGATGCCGACGGGCGCGACCGCTTCGGCCTCGCCGACCGGCAGCCCGCGGCGCTGCGCGACCTGCCGCACTTCCCGGCCGACCTGCTCGACCCGGCCCGCTCGGGCGGCGACCTGTGCATCCAGGCGTGCGCCGACGATCCCCAGGTCGCCGTGCATGCGGTGCGCAACCTGGTGCGCATCGGCTTCGGCACCACCTCCATGCGGTGGTCCCAGCTGGGCTTCGGACGTACGTCGTCGACGTCGGTCTCCCAGGACACCCCGCGCAACCTCTTCGGCTTCAAGGACGGCACGGCCAACGTCAAGGCGGAGGAGGCAGCGGCCCTCGACGACCACGTGTGGGTCGGGCCGACCGACGATGCAGCCGCCCCGTGGTTGGCCGGTGGGTCCTACCTGGTCGCGCGTTGCATCACCATGACCATCGAGGTCTGGGACCGCCAGCCGCTGGGCGACCAGGAGGCCTTCGTCGGACGCACCAAGGGCACCGGCGCGCCGCTGTCGGGCGGCGAGGAGTTCTCGGAGCCCGACTTCGAGATGCCGGGCCGAGGGGGCCCGATCATCCCCACGGACGCCCACGTGCGGATCGTCCATCCTGACCAGCACGAGGGAGCGCGGATGCTGCGCCGCGGCTACACCTTCGTCGACGGCACCGACGCCCTCGGCGGGCTGGACGCCGGGCTGTTCTTCGTCGCCTACGTCCGCGACCCGCGCACCGGCTTCATCCCGGTGCAGAACGCGATGGCCAAGCACGACGCGCTGATGGAGTACCTCAAGACGACCGGCTCCGCTCTCTTCGCCGTGCCACCCGGGGTCGGTCCTGACGAGTACCTCGGGCAGGCGCTCTTCGCCTGAGCCGATGTGAACCAGACAGACCTGGACGCGCGCATCCAGACCTACGACGTGGAGCAGTTCGTCGAGGCCGAGCGGCCCACGTCTCGCTCCGCCCAGGGTCCGCTGGAGTGGGAATCGGACAGGTCGTCGCGTCCGGACGCGCCCGTTGAGGGTGTCTCGCGGTGCCGTCAGCCCTGGTGGGCGGTGTGGTCGGACGGGCCATGGTCAATCGTTTGACCACGCGGAGCCGGGCCTGCCCGCCAGTCCACGCCAGCGGGGATCGAGCATCGGGCTGACGAGCACGCGCCAGGATCACGCCACGCAGAACTCGTTGCCCTCGGGATCCAGCATGACGACGTGACCGAGCGCGCCGTCGTAGCTCTCCGAGCGCACCTCGGTCGCGCCGGCGGCGACCAGCTCGGCCACCTTGGCGCGGATCAGCGACTCGCGCTCGGCCATGTCCCACGGCGGCTCCCCGGAGACGCGCACGTCGACGTGCATCCGGTTCTTGGCGGTCTTGGGCTCGGGGACGAGGAGAAAGCCGATGGCCGGGCCGACGCCGGCCGGGTCGATGATCGAGGCGTTGTCGGGCTCGTCGAAGCCGGGCTCGGGGACGTAGCCGAGCGCCAGCGCCCAGAAGGCCGCGATCGCCTGCGGGTCGGCCGCGTCGCAGCCCAGGGTCCAGTGGGTCGCCATGCGCGGCAACCTACTCGGCGAGGCGGACGAGCACGACCGTGTCGGCGTACGTCAGGCCCTTGCGGCCCTGAGGCCCGAGCCTGGAGAGGGCCTTGGTCAGCGTGGTCATGAAGCCGTACTTCGCCCGCACCCGGCCCTGCACCTCGTCGAAGAGCGCGCCGGAGCGCACCATCTCGGCTGTGCCCTCGACGGGCGTGGTGCCGTCCTTGACCTTGCCCACGCGGTCGGAGGCCTGCAGCAGCACCCGGGGCGTGTGCGCCAGGCGCTTGGTCTTGCCCGTGCCCATCGCTGTCCAGAAGCCGATGCGGCCGTCGCTCACCGGCACGATCCACGTCGGAGTCGAGACGGCCTCGCCGGTGCGGCGGAAGGTCGTGAAGGAGATGAACTGCTCGTCCGCGATGGCCATGGAGCCAGACTAGGACCGCTCGTGACGTGCGGGCGTGGCGAGGAACATCCGCGAGGGCGACTCGTACCACTGGTCCGTGATGCCCAGGTCGCGCAGCCCGAGCCGTTGGGCGACCCGCACCGACGCCTCGTTGTCGACCATCATCAGCACCCGGACCTCGTCGAGACCGGCGGCGTGCGCGTGGGCGATGACGGCCCGGGCCGCCTCGGTGGCATAGCCGTGGCCGTGGGCGTCGGGGTGCAGCGTCCACCCGACCTGGACCAGGCCTCCGGAGCCTGACCCAGAGGAGTCGGGGACCGGCACCAGGCAGACCCACCCGACCACCGCGGAGGTGGCGCACACCTCGATCGCCCACTGGTGCAGCGGCGGCTCCAGCTCGGCCCAGAAGGCGATCTTGGCGCGGGCGGCGTCGAGGTCGGTCATCAGCTGCGGCTCGCCGTCGTCGAGCCAGCGCACCACGTCGGCGCGACCGAGGACGTCGAGCACGAAGCCCGCGTCGTCCGGGGTGAAGGAGCGCAGCCGGAGCCGCTCCGTCTGGAGGTCCACGCGCCTCACCCTGTCAGGTCGCCGAGGTCGACGATGCGGTTGACGCCGACGTCGGCGAGGAAGCGCTCGTCGTGGCTGGCGACGAGCAGCGCGCCGCGGTAGGACGCGAGGGCCGACACCAGCGCGTCGTACGACGGCAGGTCGAGGTTGTTGGTCGGCTCGTCGAGCAGCAGGAGGCGGGGCGCGGGAGCGGTGAGCAGGACCGCCGCGAGGGTCGCGCGGAACCGTTCGCCGCCGGACAGCACGCCTACGAGACGCTCGGCAGCGGCTCCGCGGAAGAGGAAGCGCGCCAGGCTCGCCCGCACGGCGTTGTCCTCGACGCCGGGTGCTCGCGCCGCGACGTTGGCGACGACGGACAGGTCGTCGTCGAGCAGGTCGAGCCGCTGGGGGAGCAGCCCGACCGGCACGTGGGTCTCGACCGTCCCGCCGAGCGGAGCCAGCCGGCCGGCGACCGTGTGCAGCAGCGTGGTCTTGCCGCTGCCGTTGCGCCCGACGAGGGCGACCCGGTCCGGGCCGCGGACCTCCAGGTCGACGCGCGCCCCTGTCCGGAGGACGAGCCCGTCGGTGGTCAGCACCCTGCTCCCGCGCGGCACCTCGGTGCCGGGCAGGTCGATGCGGATCTCCCGGTCCTCCCGCAGCCGTGACTCGGCCTCGTCGAGGCGCTCGCGGGCCGACTCCAGGCGCGCCTGGTGCACCCCGCGCAGCCCGGCTGCGGAGCGCTCGGCCTGGTTCTTCTTGTAGTTGACCTGGGCCTTGCCGAGCCCGGTCGACTGCTCGGCCCGGTGGGCGACCCGTCGCCGCTGGGCCAGCTGGCGCTCGGCCTCGAGCTGGCCGCTCCGCTGGCGCCGCACGTCGGAGCGCGCGCCCGTCACGGCCTGCTCCGCGGCCTCCTGCTCCGCCGCGACCTGTGCGGCGTAGGACGACCACCCGCCGCCGTACCACCGCACGGCACCGCCCCGCAGGTCACCGATCCGGTCGACGCGCTCGAGCAGCTCGCGGTCGTGGCTGACGACGACGAGCGTGCGGGTCCAGCCGTCGACGACGTCGTAGAGCCGCTCACGGGCGGGGGCGTCGAGGTTGTTGGTCGGCTCGTCCAGCAGGAGCACGTCGTTCCGCTGCAGGAGGAGCCGCGCCAGGCCGAGCTGGGTGACCTCGCCACCGGACAGCTCGCCCATCGTGCGACCCAGCACGTCCACGGGCAGACCGAGCCGGGCGAGCTCGGCCACGGCACGGTGCTCGACGTCCCAGTCGTCGCCGATGACGTCGAAGCAGGCCTGGTCGACCGAGCCGGCCTCGACGGCGGCGATCGCCGCCAGGACGGGTGCGATGACGAGGAAGTCGGTCACGCGCTGGTCGGTGCGCAAGGTGAGGTCCTGGGGCAGGTAACCGACCTCGCCGGCCACCGTGACGTGGCCGCTGCTGGGTGTGAGCGCACCGGCGACCAGGCGCAGCAAGGTGGACTTGCCGGACCCGTTGATGCCGACGAGGCCGGTGCGGCCGGGCGCGATGAGGAGGTCGAGGTCGTCGAGGACCGGGGTGCCGTCGGGCCAGTGGAAGCCGACGGAGGACAAGGTGATGACAGCGGACATGCGGGCTCCGAGCAGGGTGGGGTCGAGACGCCAGGCACTGGCGCGGGGACGGCACCTCAGAGCAGCACGCGGGACCACCTCGGAGCGGGGGCAGGACACGGCGACGATAGACGTCCCACCCGGCGTGCGCGACGGGTTTTCGAGCGTGACGGTCAGGTAACGTGACGCCCGCACAGCGTCGTGCGCCCTCCATCCCCGGCACCAACCTCGAGGACACCGCTGTGAGCAAGCCCGTCGTACTCATCGCCGAAGAGCTCAGCCCCGCCACCGTCGAGGCGCTCGGACCGGACTTCGAGATCCGCAGCTGCAACGGGGCCGACCGGGCCGAGCTGTTGGCGGCCATCGTCGACGTCGACGCGCTGCTGGTGCGCTCCGCCACCAAGGTCGACGCCGAGGCGCTCGCCGCCGCCACGCGGCTCAAGGTCGTGGCCCGCGCGGGGGTCGGCCTCGACAACGTCGACGTGCGGGCTGCGACCCAGTCGGGCGTGATGGTCGTGAACGCGCCGACCTCCAACATCGTCTCCGCCGCCGAGCTCGCCGTCGCGCTGATGCTCGCCGCGGCCCGCCACGTCTCGCCGGCCCACGCGGCGCTGCGCGACGGGGAGTGGAAGCGGTCGAAGTACACCGGCATCGAGCTCTACGAGAAGACCGTCGGCATCGTCGGACTCGGTCGCATCGGCGTCCTCGTCGCGCAGCGCCTGAGCGCCTTCGGGATGAACGTCATGGCCTACGACCCCTACGTGCAGGCCGGTCGTGCCGCCCAGATGGGCGTGCGCCTCGTCGACCTCGACACATGGCTCGCCGAGGCCGACTTCATGTCGGTCCACCTGCCCAAGACGCCCGAGACCGTCGGCCTGATCGGTGCCGAGCAGCTCGCCAGGGCCAAGTCGTCGCTGGTGCTCGTCAACGCCGCCCGCGGTGGCATCGTCGACGAGGCCGCACTCTACGACGCCCTCAAGACCGGCCGCATCGCCGCCGCCGGCCTCGACGTCTTCGCCCAGGAGCCCTGCACCGACAGCCCGCTCTTCGAGCTCGAGAACGTCGTCGCGACACCCCACCTCGGCGCGTCGACCCACGAGGCCCAGGAGAAGGCCGGCATCGCGGTCGCCAGGTCGGTGCGCCTCGCGCTCTCGGGCGAGCTCGTGCCCGACGCGGTCAACGTGCAGGGCGGCGTGATCGCCGAGGACGTGCGCCCCGGCATCCCGCTCACCGAGAAGCTCGGTCGCGTCTTCACCGCCCTGGCCGGCGAGGTCGCCCAGCAGATCGACGTCGAGGTGCGGGGCGAGATCACCGAGTTCGACGTGAAGGTGCTCGAGCTCGCGGCCCTCAAGGGCGTCTTCACCGACGTCGTCGAGAACCAGGTGTCCTACGTCAACGCGCCGCTGCTGGCGGCCGAGCGCGGGACCGCCGTACGCCTCGTCCTGGACTCCGAGAGCCCCGACCACCGCAACCTGATCACGCTGCGTGGCACGCTGGCCGACGGCTCGCAGGTCTCGGTCAGTGGCACGCTCGTCGGGATCAACCAGAAGGAGCGCCTCGTCGAGGTCAACGGCTTCGAGATCGACATCGAGCCGACCGACCACCTCGCGTTCTTCACCTACGCCGACCGCCCGGGCATGGTCGGCACCGTCGGCCAGGTCCTCGGCGACGCCGGCGTCAACATCGCCGGCATGCAGGTCGCCCGCGACGCCAAGGGCGGCCAGGCCCTCGTCGCCCTCTCCGTCGACTCCGCCATCGCCCCCGTGACGCTCGCCGAGATCGAGACCGCCATGGACGCCTCCAGCGTGCGTGCGGTCGACCTGGTCTGAGGGTCCTCGGCCCGGATAGTGCGGGACGTTTTAGACCGACAGAGTACCCACGAGGTCGAAAAACTCCCGCCCATTCCCAGTCGGGGCAGGCCACCATCACCCGGGCCGAGCCGCGACGAGAACCC
>NZ_JANNML010000069.1:0-22126 GCF_031397825.1 Nocardioides sp. | reverse complement strand
GGCGGTTTCGTCCCACGCTTGTGAGAGGGGGCCACGTGGACCCTTCTCGCGAGCGCAGGGGGAGGCTGTCCTCGGCGATGCGGGGCCTGCTGGTGGTGCTCGGGTCCGATCGGTGCGAGCCGTGTCGTCGCGTGGGGTGGCCCTGGCGGGGTCGGATGACCTGTTGAGCCTGGGATCCGTGCGGCGCTGGGCGCTCGTGTGCGTCTGAGGCGGTTTCGTCCCACGCTTGTGAGAGGGGGCCACGTGGACCCTTCTCGCGAGCGCAGGGGGAGGCCGTCCTCAGCGATGCGGGGCCTGCTGGTGGTGCTCGGGTCCGACCGGTGCGAGCCCAGTCGTCGCGTGAGGTGTGTCGCGGCGTCGTAACCGTGGTGGTCGCGGGCCGTTGAGCCGGTGGAAGATCTCGGGCTCTAGCGAAGGACAACGCGATGCGGCGTCGACTGCACTCCCTCCTGCTCACCCTGGGCGTGGCCTGCGCGGGCGCGCTGCTCGCCGGCCCCACCCCGTCGGGCGCCGACCCGGTCGTGGTCCCCGACATCGACGGCGGGCTCGCCACGTGCACCCAGCTCACCCCGCACACGGTCGCGGTGACCTCCGCGCCGGTGCGGCTCGACGTCCGGGTCCTGCTCGACGGGGTCACCCGCGACCACGCCGAGCAGGGCGTGGCCTCGATGCGCAAGGCCTACCGCCCGCTCGGCATCGCGGTCGCGGCGTCGTACGACGTCGTGGACCTCACCGGGGTCGACGCGCAACGGCTGATCGAGCAGGCCAAGGGCGTCTACGGCGGGAGGCGGCCGACGGGGGTCGACGTCGTCTATGCGATGACGAGCAAGGACATCACCAGCACCGGTGCGACCGGCGGGCAGCTGATCGGGCAGGCCGACTGCATCGGCGGCGTCCGCACGGCGCGCACGGCCTTCGCGGTGGGGGAGATCGGTCGCGTCACCATCCCCACGACCCGTGAGGGCACGGGCAAGGTGATGGCGCACGAGATCGGGCACCTGCTCGGCGGGCACCACCACTACGCGAGCGCTGAGGGCCTGCTCGCGCGTGACGCCGCGGTGATGTCGCTGATGGGTCCGGCGATCGACCTCGACGCCCTGCGCTTCTCGACCCTCAACGGGCTGACGGTGCGCGGTCACGCCCAGCGCTACGCCGGCTGAGTCAGAACTGCTGCTCGAGCAGCCCGGTGTCGACGTCGTAGACGAAGCCGGCCACGTCGGTGGCGGCCGGGATGAGCGGGTGCGCCTTGATCTTGGCGATGTCGTCGGCCAGAGCGGCGCGCTGGTCGGTGACGACCCCGAAGGCCTGCCACGTGGCGTCCTGCCCGGCGGACTCCGAGATCTTGCGACGCAGCTCGTCCTCGGTGTTGGACGCCATGGCGCACCGGGTGTGGGGCACCACGAGGATCCGCTTCACGCCGAGCAGGTGGGTGCCGAGCACCAGGGCCTCGAGGGCCTGGGGCGTCACGCGGCCGCCGGGGTTGCGGAAGATCTTGGCGTCGCCGGGCTTGAGCCCCACCATGCCGAGCGGGTCGATCCGCGAGTCCATGCAGGTCACGATGGCGACCCCGGCATGGGCGACGCCGTCGAAGCCGCTGAGGGTGAAGTCGGCGGCGAAGTCGCGGTTGGCTGCGAGCAGGTCCTCGAAGTCGGTCACGAGCGTGAACCTAGCCGACTTCCTGGGAGATCGGGCCCTGGTCTCGACAGGCTGGACGGTGGTGTAGGTCACCCGGCGGAGCGCAGCAGGCGGGCGGCGTCCACGCTGCGCGTGGCCGCCCCGCGGAAGAGCACGAGGGCCGCGACCGCGGCCAGGACGGCACAGACGGCGGCTCCGGCGAAGACCGCGTGCTCCTGGGGGATCCCGGCGCCGGCCAGCAGGTTGCTGAACTCCGCACAGCGGCTCTTGCCGTCACAGACCTCCTTGGCGGAGGGCAGCGGGTTGTCCTCGAGGTAGGAGTAGTAGCGGCGCAGGCCGATCGCGGTCAGCGCGGAGATGCCGATCAGCATCCCCACCATCCGCGCGACGACGACCATGGCGCTCGCGACCCCGTGCACCGCGTCGTCGGTGCTGACCAGGATCGCGGCGTTGACGGGGGCGAGCGCCAGGCCGAAGCCGAAGCCGCACAGGACCAGCGTGACGTCGGAGTGCAGGTGCTCGAGACTGGTGATGTCCCACTGGGCCATCAGGACGAACCCCACAGCGGCCATGAGCATGCCGACTGCCGTGATCACGCCGGCGCCGACCCGGCGGGTGAGGTAGCCACCGACGACGGCCCCGACCGGCAGAGCGATCAGGAAGCGGACCAGCACCAGGGCCGCACTGAGCTGCGAGTCGCGGTAGATCGTCGTGCGGGCGAAGAGCGGGATGTCGATGAGGGCGGCGATCAGGGCGGCGCCGACGAAGAAGCTGACCACGATCGCGCCCCAGGCCGGCGTGGCGCGCAGTGCCCCGGCCGGGATCAGTGGCGCGTCGGTGCGGCGCAGGTGGACGACGAGGGCCAGCGCTGCGATCGCCGACCCGGCGAGGTAGTAGTAGCCCTGGTCGGCGAAGAGCTGGATCTTGGGGTCGGCCGTGGCGAAGGCCAGGATCACCCCGCCCAGGGCCACCGCGAGGAACAGGGCGCCGACCAGGTCGGCGTCGCGCATGCTGCGGACCCAGCCCCTCCCGTCGACGACCGGTCGCCGGGCGGTGAAGCAACGCACGACGAAGAGCAGGCCGGCGACCAGGCTGACCGCCCCGACCGGGGTCAGCCAGCGGCCGTCACCGGCGAACGGGATGAACGCCTGCCCCCAGGTGATGTCCTGGAGCAGGGAGGGCGGCTGCACGAACACCAGGCCGCCCGCGCCGAGCGACACCAGCAGCAGGAGGGCGCCGAGGACGTCGCGACGTCCGCGGTTGGTGACCAGTCCGCGTGTTGGAGGGTCCGACCCTTGCGGTTGGTGACCAAACCGCAGGGCCGAGATCGCTGCAGCCAGCACCAGTCCGACCGCGACGTTGATCAGGAAGATGGCTCTCCAGTCGGCGACGGCGAGCACGACGGCGCCGAACAGCGGGCCGATGACGCTGCCGAGCTCCTGGACCGCGGAGACGATCCCGAGCGGGATGCCGCGGCGGTCGGCGGGGTAGAGGTCGGCGACGAGGGCCAGCGTGGCGGGCACGAGTCCGCCGCCGCCGACGCCCTGGAGGAAGCGGCCGGACACCATCGTGGGCAGGTCGTAGGCCAGGCTCGTGACCAGCGACCCGAGCGCGAAGACGACGAGGGCGGCGACCAGGACCGGGACGCGGCCACGCAGGTCGGCGATGCGCCCGATGAGGGGCAGCATGGCGACGTAGCCCAGCAGAAAGCCCGAGATGATCGGGGCAGCGCGCTGGAGCTCCTCGGTGGACTCCCCGACGCCCCCGAGCATCTCGGGCAGCGCCAGGACGACGACGTAGGTGTCGGCGGCGGCGAACGCCACCGCGACGGAGGCCAGGGCCAGGAGCAGCCGCGGCGACGACCTCAGCGCGACCACCGGGGCTCCACCGCTCACGGAGCGGTGATGTCCTTCTGGATGCCGTAGTCGTCGAAGCCGACCGTGTAGGTCATGGAGTCCTCGCCGGCGTAGAACGCGCCGGTGAGCACGGCCTCGCGCAGCTCGCCGTCCTCGGTGATCGTGTAGGTCGCGTCGAAGTCGCCCGAGGCGCCCGGGATGATGTTCTCCACGACCGAGCCGGCGACCATCCCCGTGTACTCGGTGAGGATCTCGTCGTTGTTGGCCCCGCCGCGGATCGACTCGCCCTTCTCCACGCCCGTGGTCTCGGGCAACAGGGAGGAGAAGCCGGCCTCGGGGCTGACCAGACCGGCCGGGTCGGGAGCGCCGTACTCGCCAGGGTCGACCTCCTGGTAGCCGGAGGTGAGCGGGAGCTCGGCGTAGACGAGGCCGTCGACGGCCACCACGGGCACCTCGAAGGCCTGGCCGGAGAGCGAGACCGTGATCGAGCCCTCGAACGCCGGGGCGCTCGTGCCGACGCCGGAGGCCTCGAGGATGCCGGTGACGCCGTCGGGCAGGTCGTCGGTCGAGAGCGTGAGCTGGAGGCCGCTGGTCTCGTCGAGGGTGGTCTTGGCGAGGGCCAGGACCTCCTCGGGCGTCTGGTCCGCGGCGGCGGGGGACTCGTCGTCGCCGCTGCAGCCGGACACGGCGAGCAGCAGGGCACCGGTGAGGGCGAGGGGAGCAAGGCGGGCGCGCATGCGATCAGCCTTCCACATCGATGGGCAGGGTCAGCGGTGCGTCGGGTTCGTCGCCCGGCCCGTTGCCCGGCCCGTCGCCCGGCCCGTCGGCAGGCCCGTCGAACCTGGAGGCCACCGGACCGGCGCAGGCCACGATCGCCTGCGAGCCGGGGACGCCGGAGCCGTCGCGGCGACCGTTGGCCTCGGGCAGGTCGATCGGCGCCCCGCTGGCGGCGGCCGCGCGGGCGGGGGCGGTGCCGGCCCAGGCGAAGACCAGCGCGTCCTCGCCCTTCAGGAAGCGGTGGCAGCGGACACCTCCGGTCGCACGGCCCTTGGGCGGGTACTCGCTGAAGGGGGTGACCTTGACCGCGCCCGGTTCCGTGCCCGGCAGGGCGGTCGAGGAGCCCGAGGCGGTGACGACGACCGAGCCCTCGGGGTCGACGACGCCGAACCACGCCACCGACTCGCCGGCCGTGAGCCGGATGCCGTTCATGCCTCCGCCGGAGCGACCCTGGGGCCGCACGCCGTCGGCGCCGAAGTGCAGCAGCTGCGCGTCGGTGGTGATGAAGCACAGGGTCTCGTCACCGGTGGTGAGCTGGACGGCGCCGACGACCTGGTCGCCGTCGTCGAGCCTGATCACCTCCCACTCGTCGCGGTTGAGGACCTCGGGGTTGACCCTCTTGACGGTGCCGGCCCGGGTGCCGAGCGCGAGGCCGGGGCCGTCGGCGGTCAGCGTGCACAGGGCCAGCGGCTTCTCGTCCTTCTCCAGGGAGAGGACCTCGCTGACCTGGAGCCCGCCGTTGAGGTTGGGGTCGTTGGCCGAGGGCGGCAGCACCGCGGTGATCTCGAGCATGTCGACCCGGAGCAGACGGCCCGCCGAGGTGAGCACGCCGATCTCGCCGCGGGCGGTCGTGCGGACCGCGGACACGACGACGTCGTGGTTGGTGCGGTCGCCGCCGACCCCGAAGGGCTCGTCGGTGCGGGTGCGGGCCAGGAGGCCGCTGGAGGAGAGCATGGCGAAGCACGGGTCGTCGGTCATCTCGATCGACGCCGCGGCGGCGATCGGTGCGGCTGCGCCGAGCAGGACCGTACGACGAGGGGTGCCGTAGGTCTTGGCGACGTCGGTCAGCTCGTCCCCGACGACCTTCCGCAGCAGCTTGTCGTCGCCGAGGATGGCGTCGAGGTCCTCGATCTCGCGACGCAGCTCCTGCTGCTCCTTCTCCAGCTCGATGCGGCTGAAGCGGGTGAGGCGGCGCAGCTGCATCTCGAGGATGTAGTCGGTCTGGGCCAGCGACAGGTCGAAGACCTCCATCAACCGCTGGCGGGCGGCGGCGGTGTCGTCGCTGGTGCGGATCACCTGGATGACCTCGTCGATGTCGAGCAGGGCGATCAGCAGGCCCTCGACGAGGTGTAGGCGCTCGGCCTTCTTGGTGCGGCGGAACTGCGAGCGCCGGCGTACGACGTCGTAGCGGTGGTCGAGGAAGACCTGGAGCATCTCGCGCAGCCCGAGGGTGCGCGGCTGGCCGTCGACGAGCGCGACGGCGTTGATGCCGAAGGAGTCCTCCATCGGCGTGAGGCGGTAGAGCTCCTCGAGGATCGCCTCGGGCACGAAGCCGTTCTTGACCTCGATCACCAGGCGCAGCGGGTTGTCGAGGTCCTGGAGGTTCTTGACGTCGGCGATGCCCTGCAGCTTCTTGCCCTGGACTAGGACCTTGATGCGCTCCACGACCTTCTCGGTGCCCACGGTGTAGGGCAGCTCGGTCACCACGATCGCCTTGCGGCGCCCGATGGTCTCGACGCGGGCGGTGGCGCGCATCTTGAAGCTGCCGCGCCCGGTCTCGTAGGCGTCGCGGATGCCGTCGAGGCCGACGATCTTGCCCCCGGTCGGCAGGTCGGGGCCGGGGACGAAGCGCATCAGGTCGTCGACGGTGGCCTTCGGGTGCGAGATCAGGTGACGCAGCGCCTGCACGACCTCGACCAGGTTGTGGGGGGCGCAGTTGGTGGCCATGCCGACCGCGATGCCGGTGGTGCCGTTGACGACCAGGTGGGGGATCGCGGCCGGCAGGACCGACGGCTCGAGCTCGCGGCTGTCGTAGTTGGGCTTGAAGTCGACGGTGTCCTCGTCGATCGAGGCCGTCATCGCCACGGCCGAGGGCGCCATGCGGCACTCGGTGTAGCGCATGGCGGCGGGGGAGTCGTCGGGCGAGCCGAAGTTGCCGTGACCGTCCACGGTCGGGAGCCGCAGCGAGAAGGGCTGGGTCATCCGCACCAGGGCGTCGTAGATCGCGCCGTCGCCGTGCGGGTGGAGGCGGCCCATGACCTCGCCGACCACACGGGCGCTCTTGACGTGACCGCGGTCGGGCCGCAGGCCCATGTCGTTCATCGTGTAGAGGATGCGGCGCTGCACCGGCTTGAGGCCGTCGCGGGCGTCGGGCCGGGCCCGGGAGTAGATGACGGAGTAGGCGTACTCGAGGAACGACGAGCGCATCTCGTCACCGACGTCGGTGTCGATGATGTGCTCCTCGAAGTCGTCGGGGAGGGGTTGGTCGGTCCTACGCCTTGCCATGCCGGCATTCTTCCCTGCGGCGCCTGTTCACCCGACGGTGGCACGCCGCCCAGGTGAAACGGGATAGATTGCAGAGCGTGACCGCCGAGGCTTCCCCGCAGCCCGACGAGGCCCCCACCGCTCCGCGGCACTGGGAGGCCGACGTGCTCCTGCGCGACGGACGCACGGCCCACATCCGTCCCATCGCGCCCAACGACGCCGACCTGCTCGTCGAGTTCTACGCCCGGGTGAGCGACCAGTCGAAGTACTACCGTTTCTTCAGCCCCATGCCCAAGCTCTCCGAGCGTGACGTGGCCCGCTTCACCCAGGTCGACCACCAGGACCGCGTCGCCTTCGTGCTGCTGCTCCAGGGCCACATGATCGCGGTGGGCCGCTTCGACGTGGTCAAGCCCGGTGAGGCCGAGGTGGCCTTCCTCGTCGAGGACCAGCACCACGGCCGCGGGATCGCCCAGCTGCTCCTCGAGCACCTCGCGCAGGCGGGCCGCGAGCGCGGCGTCGAGAAGTTCACCGCCGAGGTGCTGCCCGACAACCACCGGATGATCCAGACCTTCCGCGACGCGGGCTACTCCATCGCCAGCGAGTACGACGAGGGCGTGCTGGTCCTCGAGTTCCCCATCGACCCGACCGACACCGCCATCGGGGTGATGCGCGGGCGCGAGCACCGGGCCGAGTCGGCCTCCATCGAGCGGTTCTTCAACCCGCGCTCGGTGGCCATCATCGGGGCCAGCCGACGCCAGGACACGATCGGCCAGGCGCTCGTGCGCCACCTCGTGACCGGCGACTTCACCGGCCGCGTCTACGTCGTCAACCCGAGCGCCGACGCGGTCTCCGGGATGCCGGCCTACAAGACGGTCGGGGACATCCCCGACGACGTCGACGTCGCGATCGTGGCCGTGCCGGCCGACAAGGTCGAGGACGTCGTCCTCGACTGCGCAGCCAAGGGCGTCCACGGCCTGGTCGTCATCTCCTCGGGCTTCGCCGAGACCGGTGAGGAGGGCCGCAAGCGCCAGCGCCGCCTGGTCGGGCTCTCGCGCTCCTACGGCCTGCGCCTGATCGGCCCCAACTGCCTCGGCATCATCAACACCGACCCCGCGGTCTCCATCAACGCCTCGCTGTCCTCGGTGATGCCCGCGCGCGGTCGCGCCGGATTCTTCTGCCAGTCCGGTGCCCTCGGCTCGGCGATCCTCGAGAAGGTCGCCAACCGGGGCCTGGGCCTGTCCACGTTCGTCAGCGCCGGCAACCGCGCCGACGTCTCCGGCAACGACCTCCTGCAGTACTGGGAGGAGGACGAGTCGACCGAGGTCGTCCTGCTCTACCTCGAGTCGATCGGTAACCCCCGCAAGTTCTCCCGGATCGCGCGCCGGGTCTCCCTGCGCAAGCCGATCATCGCCGTGCGCTCGGGGCGCACCACCCAGGGCGTCCCCATGGGCCACGCCGTACGCCGGATCGCCGCGCCGCCGCAGGCCGTCGACGCGATGTTCCGCCAGGCCGGGGTGATCCAGGTCGACACCCTCGAGGAGATGTTCGACGTCGCACAGCTGCTGGCCCACCAGCCGCTGCCGCGCGGTCGCCGCGTGGCGATCGTCGGCAACTCCGACGCGCTCGGCCTCCTCGCCGCCGACGCCGCCGTCGCGGTCGGGCTGGTCGTCAACAAGTCCGTGTCGCTCGGCGCGGAGGCGACGGCCGAGGACTTCGAGGACGCGCTCGACGCCGCGATCGACGACCCCGAGATCGACTCGGTCATCGCCGTCTACATCCCGCCGCTCAACGTCTCCGGCGAGGACGTCGCCAACGTGCTCGCCGCGGTCGGCGAGCAGTCCGACAAGCCGCTGGTGTCGTCGTTCCTCGGAGCCGAGGGCGTGCCCGAGCTGCTGCGCGTGCCCGACGTGGCCGGCTCGACGGCCGGGCGCGGCTCCGTGCCGTCCTACCCCGCCGTCGAGGCCGCCGTGCGCGCGCTCGCGCGGGTCGTCGAGTACGCCGTGTGGTTGCGCACACCTGACGGCCCGGCGCCCGACCCGGCCGAGGTCGACCTCGGCTCGGCGCGTCAGCTGGTCAACACCGTGCTCTCCGAGCACCCGCAGGGCAGCAGCCTGACGCGCGAGCAGGTGGGTGAGCTGCTCGGCTCCTACGGCATCCAGCTGTGGTCGGCCCACCCGGTCACGACCCTGCGGCAGGCCCAGTCGGCCGGTCGCGAGCTCGGCTGGGACGTCGTGCTCAAGGCGACCTCCCACCCGCTGCGCGAGCGGCCCGACCTGGCGCACGTGTGGCGCAACATCGACTCGACCTCGACGATGCGCGACGCGTGGGAGTCGTTGACCCAGCTGGTCGGCGACCCCGTCTCGGCCGGCTTCGTGGTCCAGAAGAACTCGCCCCCGGGCGTGCCCGTCGCGATCCGGAGCCTCGAGGACCCGCTCTTCGGGCCGGTCGTCTCCTTTGGGATCTCCGGGCCGATCATCGAGCTGCTGGCCGACAAGTCCTACCGGATCCCGCCGCTGGGCGCCCGCGACGCGGCCGCCATGGTGCGCGAGGTGAAGAGCTCGCCGATGCTGTTCGGCTATCGCGGCGCCGACGTGGTCGACGTGGCGGAGATCGAGCGCCTGATCAGCCGTGTCGCCCAGCTGCAGAACGACCTGCCGCAGATCAGCTCGCTGGAGCTGGGTCTCGTCCTGGCCGGCCCGGACGGTTGCACGGTCCTCACCGCCGAGGCCCGCGTGGAGCAGGTCGCCGAGCTGCGCTCGGACCTCTTCGTGCGCCGGATGCCCGACCTGCTCGGGGACACGATCCCCGGCTGACGCCTCGTGACAGACTGACGCCCATGCGCAGCACCCGCACCGACGACCGCGACCGGATCCTGGAGCTCAGGGAAGCCATCGACCGCACCGGCTACTACCCCGAGGTCGTGGCCGACGGGGTCGTCTCCGCGATCGCCGGCGAGCAGGTGGTCTCGTTCTTCGTCCACCACGAGCCGACCTTCGAGCGCGACGAGGTGCGTCGCCACCAGAGCGTCATCGTGCTGACCCCCTCGCGGCTGGTCCTGGCGCACACCGACGAGCACGCCGGCGACGACCTGCTGCCCGAGCCCTACACCTCGACCTCCACCGAGGCGGTGCGGCTCTCGGCGGTCAAGTCGGTCGTCGTGACGCGCATGACCGCCAACCCGACCAGTGGCCCCACGCCGCCGGCCGAGGCCGTCATGACGATCGGGTGGGGCGGTGTCAGCCGGCTCGACCTCGAGCCCGCCGGCTGCAGCGACCCCGAGTGCGACGCCGACCACGGCTACACCGGTGTCATGGCCTCCGACGACTTCTCGCTGCGGGTCTCGGCCGCGGCCGACGGCCTCGACGCGGTCGCCGGGCTGCTGTCCTTCGCCGAGTCGCTCTCGGCGCGGACCCACTCCGGGTGAGCCACCCCTCCTCCCGGGGGCCGCACTTCCTCGAGCCGGCCTACGGCCAGCGTTCGCTCGGTGACGTCGTGCCGGCGGTCGCGGCTGCCCTCGGCGTCCCGGGAGCCGCGGAGCCGACCGGCCTGGTGCTGCCCGACGCGTCGTCGTACGTCGTGTTCCTGATCGACGGGCTCGGCGCCAACCTGCTGACGCGTTACGCCCACGCGGCGCCCTACCTCTCGGAGCTGCTGGCCGACCAGCTGCCCGCGACCTGCGGCGTGCCGTCGACGACCGCCACCAGCCTCACCTCGCTCGGCACCGGCCTGCCGCCCGGCGCGCACGGCATGGTCGGCTTCACCTCCCGCGTCCCGGGCACGGGCCAGCTGCTCAACGCGCTCTTCTGGGACCAGGACGTCGACCCGTTGGAGTGGCAGCCGCACCAGACGGCGTTCGGGCGGCTCCAGTCGGCCGGGGTGCCGGTCACGGTGGTCAACAAGCGGGCGTTCGAGCGCAGCGGGCTGACCCGGGCGGCGCACCGCGGCGGCGACTACGTCGGCGCCGACCTGGTGGGCGAGCGGATCGCCGCAGCGGTGGCGTCGTCGGCGGTGTCGCCGTCGTTGACCTACCTCTACGACGGCGACCTCGACCGCACCGGTCACCAGTGGGGCGTCGCCTCGAGCCAGTGGCTGATGCAGCTGTCGATGATCGACGCCGAGGCGGAGCAGCTGCGCGAGACGCTGCCGTCGCACGTGCGGCTGGTGGTCATCGCCGACCACGGCATGGTCGACTCGCCCCCGGAGCGGCGCATCGACGTCGACGAGCACCACGAGCTGCGCGACGGGGTGGCGCTCCTCGGGGGTGAGGCGCGGTTCCGTCATCTCTACTGCTCGCGCGGAGCCGTCGACGACGTCGTGGCGACCTGGTCGGCGGTGCTGGGGGAGCGGGCCGAGGTGATGACCCGCTCGACCGCGATCGAGCGTGGCTGGTTCGGGCCGGTCTCCACGCTCGTCATGCCTCGGCTGGGTGACGTCGTCGTCGCCTGCCGCTCCGACCACGCGATCCTCTCCACCCGCGACTTCCCCTACGAGGCCACCCTCGTCGGCCTGCACGGCTCGCTCACCGAGGACGAGATGTTGATCCCGCTGGTCGTGGACTGAGACGTGCCGCGCGGCGGCCGTTTCATCAAGGTATGTCGACGAACCTCCACCTCCCACGGTCGAGCGGACGCCCGCGCCGGCACTTCCCACGGCGACACGCCACCGACCACGGGGTGCACGTCGTGGGGAGTGGCGTTTCACCTGCAAACCTTGATGAAGCGGCGCGCCAGGATCGCCGGTCAGGCCGTCGGGAACGTGACCGACGGGTCGTTGAGCTGCCAGATCCGACGCCGCTCGTCCCCGGTGAGGTCGGACGCGGCGAGCACCTGCTGCAGCACCTCCGACTTGCGCGCGGTGTAGGTCGCCACGTCCAGGCCGCCCTCGTCGGCCAGCGAACGCTTCACGGCGGCGTAGGCGTCGCGGAGGTCGGCCCGACGACGCAGCACGTCACGCACGGCCACGTGGTTGCGCACGTTGAGCGAGCCGGCCGTGCAGACGTAGACGTTGCGCCTCGGCTCGGCGTCGGGCGGCCGGAACGCCTCCCGGTCCGGGACCCCCAGGTCGCCGCGGTGCACGTAGCCGATCGCCACGAGCGCCTCGACCGCGGCGGTCACGTCGTGCTCGGGCACGATCACGTCCACGTCGATGATCGGCTTGGCCGCAAGCCCCGGCACGGAGGTGGAGCCCACGTGCTCGACGGTCGCGCTGGGGATCGCGGCGAGCGCGGCCCGCAGGTCGCCCGCTATCCGCGCGAAGGTCGCCGGCCACGCGGCGTCGTACGACGTCACCTCGATCACGCGCCCAGGCTTTCACAGCGCCCCTGCACAGCTGGATGCCGGCGCATGGGTCCCGTGATGGGATCTCCTCATGACGGGACCCAGGATCCGACAGGCGGTGCGGGCTCTGCTGCTCGACGAGGACGACCACGTCCTGCTGGTGAACTTCCGATGGGAGGGTCTGGATCCTGTCGACGGGTTCTGGGCCTGCCCCGGCGGCGGGATCGAGCCGGGGGAGAGCCCCGAGCAGGCGCTGCGCCGCGAGCTGCACGAGGAGCTGGGCCTCGAGCAGCCGATCGTGCTGGGGCCGGTGTGGAGGCTGACGCGGCTCTTCGCGATGCTGCACTGGGAGGGTCAGACCGATCTCACCTACCTCGTGCGCTGCTCTCGCTTCCAGCCCGAGCCGCGGGTCGACCTGGCGGCGGAGGGCGTCCACGGGCTGCGGTGGTTCTCGCCCGTGGACGTGGCCGCCGGTGTCGTCACCTTCAGCCCGCGGGACCTGGCCGCGCACCTGGGCAGGGTGCTCGACCAGGGGCTCCCGGACGAGGTGCCGGAGATCCCAGCGCTCGGGTGATGTCGGCCCAGAGCTGCACCATCGCGCCGACTCGGCCTACTGCAGCGCCATGCGGGGCTCGCCGTTGACCAGGCCGGTGCCGGAGATCGCGCAGCGACCACCGCGGACGGCGCCACCGTTGTAGGCCTGGCGTACGCAGGAGCGGGTGGCGAGCTGGGCCCAGTAGTTGGGGTGCAGCGACTCCTGGACGTAGTAGGGGCTGTTGGAGCAGCAGGTCGAGACGGTGCGGATCTGGTTGACCCACTCGGTCTGGTCGACCGCACCGGGCGACTGCCAGCTCGCGATGCCCTTCTCCTCGTAGAGCCCCACGGTGCTCTCGCACAGGCGGCGGCCGTTGAAGGCCGAGGAGAGGTCGAGGACCTTGGCGTTGGGCAGGCCGGAGGCGGCGACGGCGCCGGTCACGGTCGAGTTGATGGTGGGCAGCGCGTAGTCGTTGGCCCAGTCGGCGTCGGCGTTCCAGAAGCCGCAGCCGCCGGTGCTCTGGCGGCTGTAGCCGCTCTGCGAGTAGCGGATGCCGCTGCCGCGCGGGAGGGGCGAGGGGTAGGTCTGGACCAGGAGGGTCCAGGAGGTGTCGGCGTAGCCGGCGTTGCGCATGGCGGTCTGGACGTTGCGGAAGGCGCCGGAGATGCGGGCCTTGACGGCCGAGACGTTGGCGGCGGTGAAGTTGCTGACGACCGAGCTGTCGTCCTTGCAGTAGTCCTTGGCCCAGGTGGGGGAGTAGAGGAAGTTCACGACGCAGGACTGCACGATCGAGGCGAAGTTGAAGTCGTTGCCGCCGATGGAGACCGAGACCATCCTCACGTTGTGCGTCGACGCGAACTGCTGCAGCGCCTTGGCCTGACCGACCTGACCGGCCCCGTTGTCGTAGAAGTCGAGCCCGGGCTTGAAGGTGTCGCCGTTGCCTCCGACGGTCGCCGTCGTCGCGCCGGAGCAGGCCAGGTTGAGGCCGTTGACCCCGCCGCCGATGAAGACCTCCGCGGACCGGCTGCGGTGGCAGCGGTCGATCTGCTCGGCGGTGCCCGAGGCGTTGTCGAAGTACGCCGTGGGGCCGAGCGCGTCGGCCCGGCTCGAGGAGGCGTTGGAGCTGCCGGCCCAGCGACCGGCCTCGCCGCTGAGGTAGGAGTCGCCGAGGCTGACCACCCAGGGCGCACCGACGCCCGGGCCGTCGGCCCGTGCGGGGCTGGAGGTCACCGGGACCGCGAGGAGCGCGACGACGAGCGCGCCGAGCAGGGCCAGGCAGAGGCGGGGAGACAGGGCGGTGGGCACTCCGAGTCGGATCACAGGGCCGAAGGTAGTGACGTCGCTCACGCCCCACAAGAGGGATGTCCCTTGCGCACGCTGCAGGGGTGAGAGACTCCGCCGGTGGCTGAGCTGACCTTCTGGACCGGGACGATGGACGCAGGCAAGTCGACCCTCGCGCTGCAGACCAACCACAACCACGCCGCCCGAGGCCGCTCCGGGCGGATCTTCACCTGCAACGACCGCGCCGGCGAGGCGCACATCTCCTCGCGCCTGGGGCTGACCCACGACGCCATCGAGGTGACGCCCGGCTTCGACTTCTGGCGCTTCGTCGTCGACTCGCTGACCCAGGGCGGTCGCATCGACTACCTGATCTGCGACGAGGTGCAGTTCTACTCCCGCGACCAGGTCGACGCCCTCGCCAAGGTCGTCGATGAGCTCCAGATCGACGTCTTCTGCTTCGGCATCCTCACCGACTTCCGCACCCAGCTCTTCGTGGGCTCGCAGCGGCTGGTCGAGCTGGCCGACCGCACCGAGGTCCTCCAGGTCGAGGCGCTGTGCTGGTGCGGCAAGCGGGCCACCCACAACGCCCGCACCGAGGACGGCGTCATGGTCACCGAGGGCGAGGTCATCGTCGTCGGCGACGTCGAGGCCCAGGACGGCCCGCCCGCCGAGGTCGCCTACGAGGTCCTCTGCCGCCAGCACCACCGACGCAAGCTCACCGCCGCCCGGGCCAAGGCCGTCAGCCTCGCCCCGGAGCCGCTGCCCTTCGGCTGACCGACGCGAACGGTTGTGCCACCGGCAGGTGAACACTCGTCGACACCGCCACGAGCGCCGTGACCCCCGCCCGGCTGGGCTCGTTGCGCCCTGCGTGACCACTCGTCGTACCGTCCTCGCCTCGGGGGCCGGCGCCTCCGCCGCCGCCCTCACCGCCCGCGCCACCGCCGCACCAGCAGCGGGATCCGCTGCCGCTCCCACGGCCGCCACCCGCCGGGTCTTCGCCCATGGCGTGGCCTCGGGCGACCCGCTGCCCGGCGCCGTCGTCATCTGGACCCGCGTCACGCCGACGCCCGCGAGCAGGCCCGGGTCCGGCAAGGGCCCGCAGGTCGCGGTGCGCTGGGAGGTGGCTCGTGATGCCCGCTTCCGCCGCGTCGTGCGACGAGGGGTCGCCCGCACCGGTCCCGGCCGGGACCACACGGTCAAGGTCGACGTCACGGGGCTGGAGCCGGCCACCTGGTACCACTACCGCTTCGTCCTCAGCACCCCCGACGGCGACGTGCGCAGCCGCGTCGGACGCACCCGCACGGCCCCGGCCGCTGACAGCGACCCCGGTAACCTGCGCCTCGGCTTCGCCTCCTGCTCCAACCTGCCGGAGGGCTTCTTCGCCGCCTACCGCGGGCTCGCGGCGCGTGACGACCTGCATGCGGTGGTGCACCTCGGCGACTACCTCTACGAGTCGGGGACGAGGAAGCTGCGGGCCCACGTGCCCGACCACGAGATCGTCTCGCTGGCCGACTACCGCCAGCGCCACGCGCAGTACAAGACGGACCCCGATCTCCAGGACGCCCACGCCAAGCTCCCCTGGATCGTCACCTGGGACGACCACGAGGTCACCAACGACGCCTACCGCGACGGCGCCGAGAACCACACGCCCGGCAGCGGACCCGACGGCGAGGGCAGCTATGCCCGACGTCGCGCTCGCGCGCACCGGGCGTACGACGAGTGGATGCCCGCGCGCCTCGACGGCACGGCGGCGCTGGGTGACGGCACGCGCCTCTACCGCCGGCTCCGCTTCGGGCGGCTGGCCGAGCTCAGCATGCTCGACCTGCGCACCTACCGTGACCAGCAGGTGACCATGACCGGCACCGACGCGGCGGTCGACGACCCCGACCGGACCCTCACCGGCCGTGCCCAGCTCGACTGGCTCACCGACGGTCTCGACGACCGGCGCGCACAGTGGAAGCTCGTCGGCACCTCGGTGATGTTCGCCCCGCTCAAGGTCGCGGCGCTGCCGCGCGACGTGGTCACGGCCATCAACACGCTGTCGCCGCTGCTGCCGGAGGACGGCGTCTACGCCAACCCCGACCAGTGGGACGGCTACACCGCCGACCGGCGCACCGTCATCGACCACCTCCAGCAGGCCGAGGTCTCCGACACGGTCTTCCTCACGGGCGACATCCACAGCGCGTGGGCGATGGACGTGCCGGTCGACGCCGGGAGCTATCCGCTGACCGGCTCGGTGGCCGTCGAGTTCGTCTGCACCTCCGTGACCTCCGACAACCTCAAGGACGCGCTCGGCACCCCGCCCCGCTCGGCGCCCAACCTGGCGGCCGAGGCAGCGATCCTCGCGGCCAACCAGCACATCAAGTACCTCAACTTCGACGACCACGGCTTCTGCGTCCTCGACGTCACCGCCGAGCGTGTCCAGTGCGACTGGTTCGTGATCGGCTCCCGCTCCGACCCTCGGACCCCGGTCACCTGGACCCGCTCCTTCCGCACGCTCACCGGCTCGAGCGCCGTCGAGGAGGTCGGCCGACCCGTCGGCTGACGCCTGCGGATTGGTCACCAACCGCAGCTCGAACGGCGAGAAACATGCGGTTGGTGACCAATCCGCAACCCCTCGGACCAAGCGGCCAGGCCACGGCTGATCGCCGGGCGGCACCATGGTGCCGGTGACCGGCCCCCTGATCTCCGCGCGGGAGCTGAGCGAGCTCCTGGCCGCGCAGCAGCCCGTGACCCTGCTCGACGTGCGCTACCGGATGGGCAGCACCACCGGAGCCGAGGACCACGCCGAGGCCCACCTCCCGGGTGCGGTCTACGTCGACCTCGACACCGACCTGGCGGCTCCTGCCGGCGAGGGCGGGCGGCACCCGCTGCCCGACCCGGGCGTCTTCGGCGAGGCCATGCGACGCGCGGGAGTGCACCTGGACCGGCCGGTCGTGGTCTACGACGACTGGTCGGCCCACGCGGCGGGCCGGGCCTGGTGGCTGCTGCGCTTCCACGGGCACCCGGACGTGCGGGTCCTCGACGGCGGGCTGGCGGCCTGGCGCGCGGAGGGCGGTGCGCTCGAGAGCGGAGCAGTCGAGGCCCGCCCCGGCGACTTCGCGTGCTCCGGTGAGCAGGGCATGCCCGTCGTGGACGCCGACGGGGTGCTCGACGTCGCCGTGCTCGTCGATGCCCGCGCCGCCGAGCGCTACCGCGGGGAGACCGAGCCGGTCGATCCCGTGGCCGGCCACGTCCCCGGTGCGGTCAACGTGCCGACCTCGCGCAACCTGACCGACGACGGGCGCTTCCGCTCGCCCGAGGAGCTCCGGGTGCTCTACGCCGACGTCGGGGCCGTCCCGGGCGCCGACGTGGCGGCGTACTGCGGCTCGGGCGTGACCGCCACCCACGACCTGCTGGCCCTCGAGGTGGCCGGGGTGCGTGCGGCGCTCTATCCCGGCAGCTGGAGCGGCTGGATCACCGACCCGTCCCGGCCGGTCGCCACCGGCTGAGCCGGCTCAGCCGGCTCCCACCGGGTACCGGGACGGCATGACACTCAACGCCCTGATCCTCAACTGCACCCTGAAGAGGTCCCCCGCCGCGTCCAGCTCGGAGCTGTTGGCCAGCGAGCTCGTGGCCGCGCTTGCCCAGCACGACGTCGAGAGCGAGATCGTCCGCGTCGTCGACCACGACGTGCGCTTCGGCGTCTCCACCGACGAGGGGGACGGGGACGGCTGGCCCGCCATCCGCGACAAGATGCTCGCGGCCGACATCTTCGTGCTCGCCACCCCGATCTGGATGGGGCAGCCCGGGTCGGTCAGCAAGATGGTGTGCGAGCGGCTCGACGCCGAGATCAGCGAGACCGACGACGAGGGCCGGATGTCCACCTTCGGCAAGGTCGCCGGTGTCGCGGTCGTCGGCAACGAGGACGGCGCCCACCACACCTCGGCCGAGCTCTTCCAGTCGCTCAGCGACGTCGGCTTCACCATCCCCGCCAACGGGGTGACCTACTGGGTCGGCGAGGCCATGCAGGGCACCGACTACCACGACCTCGACGAGCGTCCCGAGAAGACCGCGCTCACCACCCGCACGCTCGCGGCCAACGCCGCCCACCTGGCCCGGCTGCTGAAGGGCGCGGAGTACCCGCCCGTCAGCTGAGCCGCAGGACCGGGAGCGCGGGCGTCACCAGTGGATGCCCTTGAACACCTTCGCCAGCATGATCTGCTCCGACTCGCGCGTGCCGCCCGTGGCGTCGGCGCCCTTGGCGGCCGCCGAGTCGGGGAACACGTGGTAGGCCATGTTGAGCACCCGGAAGGCCAGCTTGGGCGCCACCGTGTGCGCGATGGCGCCGGCGTTGCCGAGCATCGTGTTGATCTCGTGGGGACGGTCGACCATGGCGGTCACCACGAGGTCGGCGGCCTGGGCCGGTGAGATCGTGGGGAACTTGTCGTAGAGCTTGGTCGGCGCGATCATCGGGGTCCGGACCAGCGGCATGTGGATGTTGGTGAAGGTCACCCCGTCGCCCACGAGCTCCGACGACACGACGTTGCTCCAGGAGTCGAGCGCCGCCTTCGAGGCGACGTACGCCGAGAAGCGCGGAGGGTTGGTCTGCACCCCGATGGAGCTGATGTTGACGATGTGACCGCGGTGCTGGGACCGCATGGCCGGCACCAGACCCATGATCAGCCGGATCGCGCCGAAGTAGTTGAGCTGCATCGTGCGCTCGAAGTCGTGGAACCGGTCGTGCGAGAGCTTCAGCGAGCGACGGATCGAGCGGCCGGCGTTGTTGATCACGAAGTCGACCGAGGGCAGCTCGGCCACGATCTGCTCGCAGAGGCGGTCGATCGCCTCGAGGTCGGAGAGGTCGCACGGATAGACGTGGGCGGTGCCGCCGCGCATCTCGATCGTCGCCTTGGTGTCCTCGAGCTTGTCCTTGCCGCGTGCGACGAGAACGGGGATGCCGCCGGCCTGCGCGACCTTGAGCGCCACGACCTGGCCGATGCCCGACGAGGCGCCGGTGATGACGACGTGCTTGCCGCCCAGCGCCGCACGGATCTTGGGATCGCGGCCGGTCGACTCGTCGAGGTGCTCCTCCCAGTAGTTCCACAGGGTGCGTGCGTAGGACTCGAGGTCGGGCACGGCGATCCCGGAGCCGGCCAGCGCCTTCTCGGTGCGGCGGGAGTCGAAGACGGCCGTGAAGCCGGTGTGGGCCAGCACCTCGGCGGGGATGCCGAAGCGCCCGACGGTCTGGTCGAGGAGCAGCTGCACGGCCGGGTTCTTCACCAGGCCGTTGAGCACCGAGGACGGGCGCAGGCGCCGGGGGAGCAGCGCCATCGGACCGCCCTGGGTGACCGAGCGGTCCAGCGGCATGGCGAACGTCGGGGCGCCGGCAGCCTTGCAGAAGGCGTTGACCATGTCGACGGTCGGCTGCGGCTCGGGGTTGACCAGGTGGAAGGCCTCGCCGTCGCGACCGGGCAGGTGGGCGAGGTGGTCCATCGCCTTGGCCACGTAGTCGACCGGCACCACGTTGGTGTCGCCGAGGTCCATCCCGACCAGCGGCAGCCAAGAGGGCAGGTTGTCGCGCATGAGCTTCATCAGCGGGAAGAAGTAGTAGGGGCCGTCGACCTTGTCCATGGCCCCGGTCTGGCTGTCGCCGACCACGATCGCGGGGCGGTAGACGCGCCACGGCACGCTCGCCTCCTCGCGCACGATGCGCTCGGACTCGAACTTGGTGCGGTGGTAGGGCGAGGGAAGGTGCTGGCCCTCGTCGAACATCGTCTCGTCGAAACGCCCCTGGAACTCACCGGCCGCCGCCACGGAGGAGACCTGGTGGAAGCAGCCCGCCCGCAGCGCGTCGGCGAGCGAGACCGCGTTGCGGGTGCCGCCGACGTTCATCGTCTCGTTGGTCGCGTCGTCGGCGGTCATGTCGTAGATCGCTGCCAGGTGGAAGAAGTGCTCGACCGAGCCCGCGTGCTCGGCCACCCAGGCATCGTCGACCCCGAGGCCGGGTTGCCCGAGGTCACCGACGACCGGCACCACCCGGGAGGAGCCCCACCGCTTGATCAGCGCCTCCATGCGAGCCATCGAGCCGGCTCTCACCAGGACGAAGACGTCGCCCTCGCGGTGGTCGACGAGCTCTTGGACGAGGTGGCGGCCGATGAACCCTGTGGCGCCGGTCACGAAGTACGACATGACCGGAGAGTACTCGGAGGTAACCCCCGGCGGCAGGGGCCACCGCGGACGAGCTACTGGTCGCCGCCGCCGAACATGATCTCGTCCCAGCTCGGCACCGATGCCCGGCCCCGCTTCTTGGCGGGGCGGCGGGCCGGTGGCTCGTTCTCAGCCGGGTCCGCCTCGGCACCAGGCTCCTCGACGGGCTCCTCGGACGGGGCCTCGGCCTCCGCTGCCTCGGTGGCCTCCTCGCGGGCCTCCGGGTCGTCGGAGGCGGGGGAGTCGTCGAGGAACGCCTCGAGGGGCATGTCGCCGCCGAGGTCGCCCCCGAGGTCGCCCCCGAGGTCGCTGGGCACGGCCGCCGGCTCGACGTCGTCGCTGACCATCTCGATGACGTCGTCGCCCAGGGGCAGCTCGTCGGCCGGGACGGAGGAGAGGCGTCGGGTGCGCGCCGAGCGGAGGTCGTCGCGGGGCTCGGGGGCGGATGCCACGGCCTCGCCGACCAGCCAGCGCGCGTCCTCGTTGTCGAGGAGCACGAAGTTGCCCGGGGCGTCGAAGGTCAGCTCGGCGGTGCCCTTGCGCTTGATCGACTCGAAGCCCCCGCGCAGCGACCAGCGGCCGTCCTCGCGCCGCCAGGCGTCCCAGGTGACCGTCGAGGGGTCGACGTTGAGCGAGCGCAGGTGCGCCTCGACGGCGTCGCCGAGGGTGCGGGCACCGCCCGCCGGCTCACCCGTCGTACGACGCACGGTGGAGCGCTGCGCCCGGTCGGCGATGTGCTCCCGCTCGGCGAGGACGGGCCCGGCGTAGACCATGATCTTCTCGATGCTGGTCTGCGCGGCCTGGGCGACCGCTTCGGGCGACTCCCCGGCCCGGATGCGGGCCTGGATGTCGCGGGGACGGAGGGATGAGTCCATCTGAATCTCCAACTGGCCGAGGCGAGAGCTGTCGCCGCGGAGTGCGGCCCGCAGACGGCGGTCGATGTCGAGGGTGTGCTCCACGCCCGCATCGCTGACCAGGAGCAGGCGCTGTCCGTCGTCGCTCACTCCTGCGAGCGTGAGGTGCGCCATCGGTCTGCTTCCTGAGTCCTGCGGTGTGAGGTGGATGCTGCGGTGAGGACGAGCCTACGCCAGCAGAGGGGTGCCGGCCGGTCACCGGGCGGCGTGCCCACCTGCGAATCTCCGCCTGCGGATCCGAGTGCCGGGGGCACTACTCTTCCCAGGTGCCGAGCACCCTGGTCGTCCTGGATCTGGTCGGGATCTTCGTCTTCGCCATCTCCGGTGCGCTGGTGGCCGTGCGCAAGGACCTCGACGTCTTCGGCGTCCTCGTCCTGGCGGGCACGACCGGACTCGGCGGCGGCTTCCTGCGCGACGTCCTCATCGACGCCACGCCGCCCGCGGCGCTCGCCGACTGGCGCTACCTGCTCGTCCCGGCGGCGGCCGGACTGCTCGCCTTCGTCTTCCACCCGCTGCTGGGCCGGATGGAGCGCATGGTCAACGTCTTCGACGCCTTCGGGTTGGCGCTCTTCTGCGTCGCCGGAGCCACCAAGGCGCTGGACCACGGACTCGGGCCGCTGCCGGCCGCGCTGATGGGCATGCTCACCGGGATCGGCGGCGGGATGCTGCGCGACCTGCTCGCCGGCCGCGTGCCGGTGGTCTTCCGAGGTGAGCTCTATGCGACCCCGGCCCTCGCCGGTGCCACCGTGGCCGTGCTCGGGACCCGCGCCGACCTGCCCGTCGTGGTCGTCGCCGTCACCGGGGCCGCGGTGTGCCTGACCTGGCGGCTGCTGGCCATGTGGCGCGGCTGGCAGGCCCCGATGCCCACGGGGCCCGCCAGCGTCTGAGTCTCGGCCGCACGGGTCGCCGGCCGAGGGCGATGGTCTGGTTGCGGGGTCTCGACGACCTCGCCTCGGGGCCCTCGCGCCTCGACCAGCGAGAGATCGCGGTCGATCGCACGTACCTGGCGCGTGCGATCCGCCGCAGTGATCGGTGGTCGGGCTCGAGGAGCGCCAGCGACGAGGCGTCGAGACCCCGTAGGCCGGGGAGCGGTCTCCTCAGCTGCCGAGGGTCTCGCCGGTGGGCAGCTGGAGCTCGCCCTCGGCGCCGGCGCCGTCGACGAGCAACGTGCAGCCGGTG
>NZ_JANNML010000050.1:0-2224 GCF_031397825.1 Nocardioides sp. | reverse complement strand
CCCCTACGGCGAGTGGCTCCACGCCGGTCTGATCCACCTCGACGACATCCCCGAGCGCGAGCAC
Organism: Nocardioides sp.; assembly: GCF_031397825.1. GTDB lineage: Bacteria > Actinomycetota > Actinomycetes > Propionibacteriales > Nocardioidaceae > Nocardioides. Next base: position 2,160 of record NZ_JANNML010000050.1, on the reverse strand, counting down.
ATCGTGCACACGCACGCCTCGGTGACGCGTCGCCAGCAGATCTTCGGCTACACCGAGGAGGAGCTGCGCGTCCTGCTCACCCCGATGGCCAACACCGGGGGAGAGCCGCTGGGCTCCATGGGCACCGACACGCCCATCGCCGCGCTCAGCGACAAGCCCCGGCTGCTGTTCGACTACTTCAGCCAGCTCTTCGCGCAGGTCACCAACCCGCCGCTGGACGCCATCCGCGAGGAGCTCGTCACCTCGCTCAACGGCACCATCGGCCCGGAGGCCAACCTGCTCGACCCGACCCCGGCCTCGTGCCGCCAGGTCGTGCTGCCGTTCCCGGTCATCTCCAACGACGACCTGGCCAAGATCCGCCACATCAACCGTGACGGCGACATGCCCGGCTTCATCACCCACGTCGCCCGCGGCCTCTACGAGGTCGAGGGCGGGGGCGGCGCGCTCGCGCACCGCATCGAGGAGATCTGCGCCGAGGTGTCGCAGGCCATCTCCGACGGAGCCCGGATCATCGTGCTCTCCGACCGTCACTCGACAGCAGAGCTCGCGCCGATCCCGTCGCTGCTGCTCACCGCGGCCGTCCACCACCACCTGGTCCGCGAGAAGACCCGCACCCAGGTCGGCCTGCTCGTCGAGGCCGGGGACGTCCGCGAGGTGCACCACGTCGCGCTGCTCGTCGGCTACGGCGCTGCCGCGGTCAACCCCTACCTCGCCATGGAGTCCGTCGAGGACCTCGCCCGCGAGGGCTACTACGTCAAGACCGAGCCCGAGAAGGCCGTGGCCAACCTGATCAAGGCGCTGGGCAAGGGGGTGCTGAAGGTCATGTCCAAGATGGGCGTCTCCACCGTGGCGTCCTACACCGGCGCACAGATCTTCGAGGCCATCGGCCTCTCGCAGGCCGTCGTGGACTCCTACTTCACCGGCACCACGTCCAAGCTCGGCGGCATCGAGCTGGACACCATCGCCGAGGAGGTCGCGCTGCGCCACGCCACGGCCTACCCCCGCGGCGGGATCCTGCCCGCCCACCGGGAGCTGGCCGTCGGTGGGGAGTACCAGTGGCGTCGCGAGGGCGAGCCGCACCTCTTCGACCCGGAGACGGTCTTCCGCCTCCAGCACGCGACGCGCACCGGTCGTTACGACATCTTCAAGCAGTACACCGCGGCGATCGACGAGCAGTCCGAGCGGCTCATGACGCTGCGCGGCCTGTTCCGCTTCCGTGACGCCGACGAGGTCGGCCGCCAGCCGATCGCGATCGACGAGGTCGAGCCGGTCTCCGAGATCGTCAAGCGCTTCTCGACCGGGGCCATGTCCTACGGCTCCATCAGCAAGGAGGCGCACGAGACCCTCGCGATCGCCATGAACCGGCTGGGCGGCAAGTCCAACACCGGTGAGGGGGGCGAGGACGCCGAGCGGCTCTACGACCCCGAGCGCCGCAGCTCGATCAAGCAGGTCGCCTCGGGTCGCTTCGGCGTGACGTCGGAATACCTCACCAACGCCGACGACATCCAGATCAAGATGGCGCAGGGGGCCAAGCCCGGTGAGGGCGGCCAGCTGCCCGGCAACAAGGTCTACCCGTGGGTGGCCAAGACGCGTTACTCCACGCCGGGCGTGGGCCTCATCAGCCCCCCGCCGCACCACGACATCTACTCCATCGAGGACCTCGCCCAGCTGATCCACGACCTCAAGAACGCCAACCCGGCGGCGCGGGTCCACGTCAAGCTGGTCTCCGAGGTCGGGGTCGGCACGGTCGCGGCAGGGGTCTCCAAGGCCCACGCCGACGTCGTGCTCATCTCCGGCCACGACGGCGGCACCGGCGCCTCGCCGCTGACGTCGCTCAAGCACGCCGGTGGACCGTGGGAGCGCGGCCGCGCCGAGACGCCGCAGCCGCGGCTCCACAACGCTCTGCGCGACCGCATCGTCGTGCAGGCCGACGGCCAGCTCAAGACGGGTCGTGACGTCGTCGTCGCCGCTCTCCTGGGAGCCGAGGAGTACTGCTTCGCCACCGCCCCGCTGGTGGTCTCGGGCTGCATCCTGATGCGGGTCTGCCACCTCGACACCTGCCCCGTGGGCGTCGCGACCCAGAACCCGGTGCTGCGCGAGCGCTTCTCGGGCAAGGCCGAGTACATCGTGACGTTCTTCGAGTACATCGCCCAGGAGGTG
>NZ_JANNML010000021.1:0-3794 GCF_031397825.1 Nocardioides sp. | reverse complement strand
GTGACGCGGACACGGCGTACGCAGGAGTTCTGGCACTTCGACCTGGCGGGGGACCACCGGGTCGAGGAGGTCGAGGTCCTCGGCGAGGACGTCGAGACGGTGACGTGTCGCTGGTGCGATCGCAGCGACGCGATCGAGCTGATCTCGCGCAACGACGCAGACCTCGCCACCGACCCCTCCTGAGGGGCTCTGGGACGACGCAGCCACGACGCCGGGGACACTGTCGGTGGGCCCTGCGAGCCTGGTGGGCATGACGACGAGAATCGACTGCGACACCTGCGTGGTGCGCGGCCTCGCATGCCACGACTGCGTGGTGACCGTGCTGCTGGGCCCGCCGCCCGAGCTGACCTTCGACGACGACGAACGACGGGCGCTCGACGTGCTCGCCGCCGGGGGGCTGGTCCCACCCCTGCGCCTGGTCCAGTCGGTGGTGACCCCCCATGTCGAGTCGGCCTGAGACCGGAGTTGGCCAGGCGGTGGGACGGCGACTAACCTGACCCCTCAGGCAGTCGTGGAAGTGGGCCACCAGGGTCCGCGCGGAGGCCGCGTCGAGTTCTGGGTCGCCCTCCGGGCGTCCGGGAGCCGGGGAACCAACTCATCTGGGGTGGATCTCCCGCAAGGCGTCACGTGCAGGACTGCGTGGCTGGAGCGGGAGTAAGGCAAGTCGTGCCTGAACCCGTCAGCTCACCCGGTAGGCGTACGACACGCAAGGGAGACCGCCCGCTCGTGCGGAAGCGACTCATCACGGCCTTTTCGGCCCTGGCCATGGCCACGGCCATCGGGCTCGTCCCCACCACGTCGGCGCAGGCCGAGCCGGAGATCAGCGACGTCCAGGCGCGCGTCGACCGTCTCTACCACGAGGCTGAGCAGGCCTCGGAGCGCTACAACGACGCCAAGATCGAGCTGGACGCGCTCCAGCGCGACCTCGACTCGCTGCGTGCCGACCAGGAGCGCCAGGACGCCGAGCTCGGCGACGTCCGTGAGCAGGTCCAGGACTCGCTGCTGCGTCAGTTCGAGGGCCAGGGGATCTCCGCGGTCGGCGAGGTCTTCGTCTCCGACGACCCCAGCGCCTTCCTCTCGCAGCTCTCGACGATGTCGACCTACGACAACTACCAGGACGCGCTGCTCGACGACTACGCGACCGAGGTCAAGGCCCTCGACATCCGCCAGTCGGCCACGAACACCCGCCTGGGCCAGGTCGCCGCGACCGAGGAGAAGCTCGAGGCCGAGAAGGCCACGATCGACGACAACCTCGCCGAGGCGGAGGGTCTGCTCGAGGACCTGAAGGAGGAGGAGCGCGCTGCGATCCTCTCCCGGGGATCGACCGCCGTGCCCTCCGACGTCCCGGCCTCGGGCCGCGCCGCCGCAGCCGTCGCCTATGCGATGGCGCAGGTCGGTGACTCCTACGTCTATGGCGCCGCCGGCCCCAGCGCGTTCGACTGCTCCGGTCTGACGATGATGGCCTGGGCGCAGGCGGGCGTCGCGCTGCCGCACTCGTCCTCCATGCAGTACAGCTCCGGTTCGCGCGTCTCCTCGAGCGACCTGCAGCCCGGCGACCTGGTGTTCTACTACAGCCCGATCAGCCACGTCGGCATGTACATCGGCAACGGCATGATCGTGCACGCCGCCAACCCGAGCTCGGGGGTCGAGGTCTCCGAGCTCTACTCCATGCCCTACGTCGGTGCGGTCCGTCCTGGCTGACGCGCCCACCTCGAGAACCGGTCGCCCACCTTGGTGGGTGGCCGGTTCTTCGCTGCTGGTGCTCGTCGCGGCGGGTCTCGTCGCCTGGTCGGTCGGTGGGTCCGAGCCCTATGTCGCGCCCCGTCCCGGGCAGGCCGAGGCGCGGGTCAGCCCCGCCGAGGCGTCGCGGACGCTCAGCCTGCTCGTCGAGGCCGTCGAGGGCCGTGACGCTGCGGCCGCCGCGGAGCTGGCACCCGAGGACGACACGGTGGCGGTCGCGCTGCTGGACTCGGTCGTGACGAACGCCGAGGCCCTCGACGTCGAGGACTTCGCCCTGCGCTTCATCGACGTGTCCGGGGCCATCGGCGCCGACGGCACCTGGACTGCGGCCGTGGATGCGACCTGGGCGTTCGACGGCTTCGACCCCGGCCCCGCGCGGGCCGAGGTCCTGGTGCGCTTCGCCAGCGTCGGCGGAGCCACCTCGATCGTCGACATCGGCGGTGGGGACCGGGTGACCCCGCTCTGGCTCGCCGGCCCTGCGACCGTCCGGCAGACCTCGGACGTGCTCGTGCTCGCCGCGGGCACGGGCGCCGGCGTGGCGCGATCGGCCGACCGCTACCTCGCCCAGGGACGTGCCGCCCTCCCCGTCGTACGCCGGGTGCTGTCGCGGTGGCGAGGACCGCTGGTGCTCGAGGTGCCGGCCACGGAGCAGCAGTTCGACCGGACCCTCGACGCCGAGCCGGGGGCCTACTCCGGGATCGCGGCCGTGACGGCCAACCCCGACCTGTCCAGCGCTCCGGGCGCACCGGTGCACGTCTTCATCAACCCCGGTCAGTTCGACGTCCTCCGGGCGCAGGGGGCGCAGATCGTCATCACCCACGAGGCCGCGCACGTGGCCACCGACGCCGCGAGCACGCGCTCCATGCCGCAGTGGCTTCTGGAGGGGTTCGCTGACTACGTCGCCCTGCGCGACGTGCCGCTGCCCGACAGCCGCACGGCCGCGCAGGTGATCGAGCAGGTGCGCGCTGACGGGCTCCCGACCACCCTGCCGGGGCTCACGGAGTTCGACGCGACGACCGGTCACGCCGGAGCGGCCTACGAGTCGGCCTGGATCGCCTGCCGCGTGCTGGCCGAGCGCGGGGGCGAGGACGCGCTGGTGAGCTTCTACGACAGCGTGAAGGACGGAGCGGCGGTCGACGCCGCGCTGCGGGAGGCGTTCTCGTGGGACGAGCAGCAGCTCGTCCGGGCGTGGCGGACCCGGCTGTCAGACTTGGCTGCGTGACGAGCCCGGATCGCAGGACCGCCCTCGGTGTCGTGGTGGTGGGGGGAATCGTGTTCGTGGCGCTCGCAGCGCTGCTGGTGCCATGGAACCCCGTGCCCGGGGGCGACCTCCGGCCACTGGATCCGAGCGCGGTCTTCACCGCTGAGCAGGTCGCTCGAGCCGAGGACTACTCCCGGTGGGCCCGCACGATGAGTTATGGCTCGCTGGCGGTGTCGTTGCTCGTGGTTCTGTGGCTCGCGTTCAGTGCGCGGGGCCGGCGGTGGTTCTCCCGGCTGCCTGGCCCGTGGGTGGGCCAGGTCGTCCTGGCGGTGGCGCTCGTGGAGGTTCTTCGCCGCGTGATCACCTTGCCGTTCGCGGGGCTCCTGCGGCGCGAGCAGCTCGAGGTGGGTCTCTCGACGCAGGCCTGGAGCGGCTTCGCCGTCGACCTCCTCAAGGGCGAGCTGGTGAGCATCGTCGCCACGTCGCTGGGACTGGTCGCGCTCACGGCGTGCGCCCGTCGCTGGCGCCGGGCATGGCCGGCGGTCGCCGGTGCCGTCCTGGGGCTGCTCGTGCTGCTCGGGTCGTTCGTCTACCCGCTGCTGATCGAGCCGCTCTTCAACGACTTCCAGGAGCTGCCTGACGGTCCGCTGCGCACGGAGATCATGAAGCTCGCCGACGAGGAAGGCGTGCAGGTCGGTGACGTGCTGGTCGCCGACGCGTCCCGTCGTACGACGACGTTGAACGCCTATGTCTCCGGCTTCGGCGGCACGCGGCGAGTCGTCGTCTACGACACGCTCGTCGACGGCCTGCCGCAGGACCAGGCGCTGTCGGTCGTGGCGCACGAGCTCGCGCA
>NZ_JANNML010000010.1:0-1599 GCF_031397825.1 Nocardioides sp. | reverse complement strand
TCGAGCAGCGCCTTGGCGTAGGGGTGGGCCGGTCGGGAGTAGATGTCCAGCACGCCCGCCCGCTCCACGACGCGGCCGGCGTACATCACGCAGATGTCGTCGGCGACGTCGGCCACCACGCCCATGTCGTGGGTGATGAGGATCAGGCCCATGTTGCGCTCGGTCTGGAGGTCGGCCAGCAGCTTCATGATCTGGGCCTGCACCGTGACGTCGAGCGCCGTGGTCGGCTCGTCGGCGATCAGCACGTCGGGGTCGAGGGCCAGCGCCATGGCGATCATCACGCGCTGGCGCATGCCGCCGGAGAACTGGTGCGGGTAGTCGGCCACACGGCGCTTCGCGTCGGGGATGCCCACCAGGTCGAGCAGCCGGACGGCCTCGACCTTGGCCTGCTTGCGTGAGAAGCCGCGGTGCACCCGGAACAGCTCGCCGAGCTGCCAGCCGACGGTGAAGAGCGGGTTGAGCGCGCTCAGGGCGTCCTGGAACACCATGCCGACCCGGTCGGAGCGGACCCGGCGACGGGTGTCCTCGGGCAGCTTGAGCAGGTCGACGCCCTGCAGCAGGACCTCGCCGCTGGCGATGCGCGCGGGAGGCATGTCGAGGATGCCCATGATGGCCTGCGCGGTGACGGACTTCCCGCAGCCGGACTCACCGAGGATGCCGAGCGTGCGCCCCGCCTCCACGGTGAAGTTCACGCCGTTGACGGCGTGCGCGACGCCCTCGCGGGTGTGGAACTCGACCTGCAGGTCCTTGACCTGGAGCAGGGGAGCGGACTCGTCGAAGGAGACGTTCTTGAGGACGTCCTTCGCGACCCGTGCCTTCTTGCCCTGCCCGGTGTCGCCCCCGGTGCGGTCGTCAGCGTTGCCGGTCTGAAGGGTCTCGGAAGCCATCAGCGTCCCTTCGGGTCGAGGGCGTCGCGCAGCTTGTCACCCATGAGGATGAAGCTGAGCACGGTGAAGATCAGGGCGATGCACGGGAACACCAGCAGGTGGCTGAAGCCCGCGGTCGCCAGGTTCTGACCCTCCTGGATCGTGATGCCCCACGAGAGGGTCTCGCCCTGGGGAAGGCCCACCCCCAGGAAGGTCAGCGTCGCCTCGGCGGCGACGAAGGAGCCGACGTAGAGCGTGGCGAGCACGATGACCGGACCCAGCGAGTTGGGCAGGATGTGGCGCAGGATGATGCGGGAGTCGCTGGCTCCCATCGCCCGGGCGGCGTCGACGAAGTCCTGGTCGCGCAGGGACAGCACGCTGCCGCGCACGATCCGGCTCATCGAGGTCCACCCCAGGGCGACCAGGACGAACGTGAGCGGCCAGATGCCCTGGGTGCCCAGCAGAGCCAGGAAGACCAGTGCGCCGAGCAGGAACGGCAGGCCGAGCACGATGTCGGTGATGCGCGAGATGATCGTGTCGGTCCAGCCACCGAAGTAACCCGACACGATGCCCAGCGTGGTGCCGATGATCGTCGTGAACAGGGTGACCATCACCGCGACGATGATCGAGGGCCGCGCACCGTAGATGATCTCGGAGTACATGTCGCACCCGAGCGTGGTGGTGCCGAAGACATGGCCACTGACGAGGTCGCTCTGCTCGACCCCGGGCGGCA
>NZ_JANNML010000162.1:0-7198 GCF_031397825.1 Nocardioides sp. | reverse complement strand
CTGTTTTGCCTGTTGTTGATCAACACAATGGAGTGTTCACAACTCCTTCGTTGACAACTTCTGCAACGTACTATGTGGCCATCGTCAACTCACTGGGTTGCGAGGGCGAGTCGCTGGAGGGCCTCCCCCAGGACCGCGTCGAGCTGGTCGTCGGCGACATCGTGGACGGCACGGTGGTCGACAAGCTCGTCAGCGAGCACGACGCGGTGGTCCACTTCGCCGCCGAGTCCCACAACGACAACTCGTTGACCGAGCCGGGCCCGTTCATCCAGACCAACATCGTCGGGACCTTCCAGATCCTCGAGGCGTGTCGGCGTCACGACACCCGGCTGCACCACATCTCCACCGACGAGGTCTACGGCGACCTCGCGCTCGACGACCCGCAGCGCTTCACCGAGGCCACGCCCTACAACCCGAGCAGCCCCTACTCCGCGGCCAAGGCCGGCTCCGACCACCTGGTCCGTGCGTGGGTGCGCAGCTTCGGGGTGCGCGCGACGATCAGCAACTGCTCCAACAACTACGGTCCCTGGCAGCACGTCGAGAAGTTCATCCCTCGCCAGATCACCAACGTCATCGACGGTGAACGCCCCAAGGTCTACGGCGCCGGCACCAACGTGCGCGACTGGATCCACGCCGAGGACCACTCCTCCGCCGTGTGGACGATCCTCGAGCGGGGCCGCATCGGCGAGACCTACCTGATCGGCGCCGACGGCGAGCGCACCAACCTCGAGGTCGTGGGTCGCATCCTCGAGCACTTCGGTCGTGCCGCCGACGACCTCGACCTGGTCACGGACCGCGCCGGTCATGACCTGCGCTACGCCATCGACTCGACCAAGCTGCGCACCGAGCTCGGCTGGGCTCCGACCTACGACCACTTCGAGGAGGGTCTCGCCCGGACCATCGCGTGGTACCAGGCCCACGATGACTGGTGGCGCCCCCACAAGGAGGCCACGGAGGCCTTCTACGCCGCCAAGGGCCAGTGATGGGCGACCTCGCGGTCGAGACCACCCCGATCCCCGGCCTGCTGGTCGTCCGCCTCGACGTCCGCGAGGACGCGCGCGGCTGGTTCAAGGAGAACTGGCAGCGCGAGAAGATGCTCGCGCTCGGCCTGGCCGACTTCGGGCCGGTGCAGAACAACGTCTCCTTCAACTCCAACCGCGGCGCCACCCGCGGCATCCACACCGAGCCTTGGGACAAGTTCGTCTCCGTCGCGACCGGGCGGATCTTCGGCGCCTGGGTCGACATGCGGGAGGGCGAGACCTACGGCGCCACGTTCCACCTCGAGCTGGACCCGAGCGTCGCCGTCTTCGTGCCCCGCGGCGTCGGCAACAGCTATCAGACCCTCGAGGACGGCGTCGCCTACACCTACCTCGTCAACGACCACTGGCGACCCGGCACGTCCTACCCCGCGCTCGACCTGGCCGACCCGACGGTGGCCATCCCGTGGCCGATCCCGCTCGACGACTGCGAGATCTCCGACAAGGACCTCGCCAACCCGACCCTCGACCAGGTCACTCCGATGCCGGCGAAGAAGACGCTGATCATCGGCGCGCAGGGCCAGCTCGGCCGCGCCCTTCAGGTCGACTGGCCCGACGCCGACTGCGTCGACCTGGGCGAGCTCGACGTCACCGACCCCGCTGCCGTGGCCACCTGGCCCTGGCACGACTACGCCCTGGTCCTCAACGCCGCGGCCTACACGGCGGTGGACGCCGCGGAGACCGCCGACGGACGCCGTACGGCGTGGGCCGCCAACGCGACCGCGCCCGCGACCCTGGCCCGGCTCAGCGACGAGCACGGCTTCACTCTGGTGCACTACTCGTCCGAATACGTCTTCGACGGCACGCAGCCCGAGCACGTCGAGGACGAGCCCCTCTCACCGCTGGGCGTCTACGCGCAAACCAAGGCTGCCGGAGACCTCGCCGTCGGCACGGCACGGCGCCACTACCTGGTCCGCACCTCGTGGGTGATCGGCGAGGGCAACAACTTCGTGCGCACGATGCAGCGCCTGGCCACCCAGGGCGCCTCGCCCGACGTCGTCTCCGACCAGGTCGGACGGCTCACCTTCACCGGCGAGCTCGCCCGCGCGACCCGACACCTCGTCGAGACCCACGCCGCGCACGGCACCTACCACGTCAGCAACGACGGTCCCGCGATGTCGTGGGCCGACATCGCCGGCGCGGTCTTCGAGCTGTGCGGCCGCTCGTCCGGCGACGTCAACCCGATCACGACCGAGCAGTACGCCGCCGGCAAGGCCACCGCCCCGCGGCCGATGAGCAGCACCATGTCGCTGGCCAAGATCACGGCAATCGGCTTCGAGCCGCGCGACCAGCGGGACGCGCTGCGGGACTACTGTCAGGCCGGGATGCGGCCGTAGTCGTCCTCGAGGCGACAGATGTCGTCCTCCCCGGTGTAGGCGCCCATCTGCACCTCGATGAGGACGAGAGTCTCGTCCTCCATGTTGGTGATGCGGTGCGGCTGACCGATCTCGACGTCGATCGACTGACCGGGCCCGGCCAGGATCAGCTCTCCGTCAATCACACAGGTCGCCTTGCCGCTCACGATCGCCCAGTGCTCCGCGCGGTGCTCGTGCGTCTGATAGCTCAGGCGCTGGTGCGGAGCGACGACGAGGCGCTTGACCTTGAAGCCGTCGCCCTCGTCGAGGACCTGCCAGGAGCCCCACGGACGTGTGTCGGAATCGCCGATCATTGAAATACCCCCCAGTATTCGATCGCCGAGCAACGCTCGGACCCCTCGAGGGTACGCACATCCGGAACGCCCAGGGGGGCAAAGCACCAAAAGTTAGCGCCGGCGCAACCCGGAGAGCGCCGGACGGACATCCACGATGAAGACCAGGGCCGCCACGGTGAACGCCAGGTTGAGGATCGTGCTGACCAGCAGCAGCTGCAGGACCGCCCCGAGTCCGAGGATGATCGTCCAGGCGGGCTTGGTGAGCTTGCCGGCCGCCTCGTAGGCGTCGCCGGAGAACGTCAGCGAGCTGACGAACGCGAAGATCTTCACCGCCAGCATCGCGAGGGCGATCAGCAGCGAGACTTGTCCTTCGAGCGATCCCATGGGGTCAGATCCTATCCAGTGAGGTGGCAAGACCCCCGGAGCTCATACCTCCGGGGGCCTCGCGTGACGTCAGAACAGCGCGAGCTGTCCGTCGTCAGGTTCTCTTCAGTCGCCGACCTTGGCCGCGGCCTCGGTGGTCGCCTCGGCGGCCTTGGTGGCGGTCTTCTTGGCGGCGGTGGTGGTCGCCTTGGCGCTGCTCCTGGCCGGAGCGGCGGACTTCTTGGCGGCGGTGGCGGTCTTCTTGGCGGCCGACGTCGTCTTCTTGGCGGTGGTGCTGGTCGCCTTCTTGGCCTGCGTGGTGGTCGTCTTGGCCTTGGCCGTGGCGGTCTTCGCCGCGGTCTTGGTGGCCTTGGTCGACTCCTGCTTGCGCACGCGGGTCACGAGGGCCTCGCCGCGCTTGGCGAGGTCGGCGTAGGTGTCGGTGACGGTCGCGACGTTCTCGGTGACCGTGGCCTGGACCTTGGTCGGGATCGCGAGGGCCTCGGCCTGGAGCTCGGCAACGCGGGCCTCGACCGCGGCGCGACGGGCCTTGGCGTCCTTGGAGAGCGCCTCGACGCGGGCGTTGACGACGGTCACGGCCTGGTCGCGCAGCGCCTTGGGCTGGAAGTCGAAGTCGCTGACGGTCTTCTGGGCGCCTGCGAGCTTCACCTGGACGTCGGCGACGTAGTCGCGGACGACCTCGACCGCGAGGTCGGTGACGCCGACACCGGCGTAGAGCGGCTTGGCCGCGACGGGGGGAAGCTCAATGGTCTTGATGTCGAACTTGGCCTTGGCCATGTCGATGTCTCCTTGTGTTGGTGGTGCGATGGGGTGAGGCTGGTCGTGCCGGTCAGTCGTCGGCCGGCTGCGCGCCGTTGAGCGCGAGGAACGACGAATAGACGTCGAGCAGCGACTGCTTCTGCCGCTCGGTGAGGCCTGGGTCGTTGAGGACGGCGAGCTCGACCGAGCCACCGACGCCGTCCTCGGGGCTGAGGATGCCGGCGCGGATGTAGAGCTGCTCCGCCGAGATCCTCAGGGCCTTCGCGATCTGTTGGAGCACCTCCGCGGAGGGCTTGCGCAGGCCGCGCTCGATCTGGCTCAGGTAGGGATTGGACACCCCGGCCTGCTCCGCGAGCTGACGAAGCGACAGCCGTGACGCGACCCGCTGCTCCTTGAGGTAGTCGCCGAGGGACTCGACCGCACTACCGACCTTGCTCTTCGCCATGCCCCCATAGTGCTAACTCTAGTTAGCAAAATGCAAACTCAGGCAGCGTGAGTCGTCCCACATGGCTCAGAGGGTCGCCCGGATCTCCCCCACCGGGACTCCCCCACCCAGCAGCTCCAGCACCCCCGTGGCCCGCACAGCATCCCCGTCGACCCAGTCCTCCAGGTCGACCCCGCTCTTCCGCAGCGCCGCCGCCATGAGCACCGGGCGCACCCGAGGCGCGCCGTCGTCGGTCTTGAGGGCGAACGCCCGCCCGTCCGGCAGCGCCACGACGTAGCAGGACTCCGCGCCGGCCTTGCCGATCGATCCCGGCATCGCGGTGAGGAGCGCGCGCTCGTCACGCCGCGTTCCGGAGACGAACTCAGGATGGCGGCGGATCGCGCTGGCGACACGAGCCTCCGGCCCGTCCGTGGCGACCGCCAGGGCCCTGAAGGCTCGAGCAAGTCCCACGAGGGACGTTGACAGCAGCGGCGCCCCACACCCGTCGATGGCAATCGTCGTGACTGGTTCACCGGTCAGCTCAGCGAACGTCGTGAGGATCGCGCGCTGCAGCGGGTGGTCCAGATCGAGATAGGTCGCGAGGTCCCACCCGTTGATCGCGCAGGTCACCAGCATCCCGCTGTGCTTGCCCGAGCAGTTCATCGCGATCGGCGCCTTGTCCCCACCGGCCCGGATCAGCTCGGTGCGCGCGTCGTCGTCGAGCGGATAGTCAGGCGGCGTCCGGAGCGACGCCTCGTCCACGCCGGCCGTCGCCAGGATCTGGCGGGCACCGTCGATGTGGAAGGGCTCTCCGGAGTGGGAGGCGCACACCAGGGCGAGGAGGTCGTCGGGCAGGTCCAGTCCGAGCCGGACCATGGCGAGGGCTTGGAGCGGCTTGTTGCACGAGCGCGGGAGCATCGACTCCTCGACCGCGCCGACGCTCCACTCGATGTCACCGGCGGCGTCCAGGGCGACCACGGAGCCGTAGTGATGTCCCTCGACGAAACCCGAGCGGACGATCTCGGCCACGACCTGGGGCGCGGTCACGCGTCCGTGTCCTGGGGCGTGGCGCGGCCGAAGTCGTCCTCGAGCCGGTGGATGTCGTCCTCACCGGTGTAGGCGCCCTGCTGGACCTCGATGATCTGCAGGTCCTCGGCGTGCCGGTTCTCGAGCCGGTGCGCAGCGCCCATGGGGACGTCGATGCACTGACCGGGCGAGGCCTGGACCTCCACACCGTCCACGACACAGGTAGCGATGCCGAAGATGACGACCCAGTGCTCCGAGCGGTGCTGGTGGGTCTGGTAGGACAGCCGCTTGCCAGGGTGCACGACGATGCGCTTCACCTTGTAGCCCTGACCATCCTCGATGACGTGCCAGGATCCCCAGGGTCGGTCCTGCGAAAGGTCGCTCACGAGTTCTCCGTCATTCGACTGGCGTCTGGAGTCGGCACGGTATCAACGTATGAAGGCGACTGACTTAAGCGCGTATGACGGTGAGAGGATGTCGCGGTGTCCAGCGCCCGCACTCCCCAGTACTGCCCGTCGCAGCGCGAGCTCGACGACCTCGAGCTGCTCGCCAACGGGGCCTTGGCCCCGATCACCGACTTCAACGAGCCGGGCAGCCCTGTCACCTTGACGCTGCCCCCGCTCGTCGTCGAGGAGGCGGCAGCCGCCGGCGCCGTCGAGCTCGTCGACCCCGAGGGCCTGCCACTGGCACGCGTCGTGATGGGAGCGACCTCGTGGGCCGTGGAGCCCTTGACCCACGCGCAGTACGGCCCGTTCCGTCGCTACTACCTGTCTCCCGCCGAGGTGCGCGAGCGCTACGCCGGTCGCACCTTCGTGCCGGTCGCCGACGCGCTCACCGACGCCCAGCTCCGCGAGGTGGCCGACCTCGGCCCCGTCGTGCTCGTCGCACTGGTCGGTCATGGCACTCCCGACCTCTCAGCGGTCGCGCTGGTCCGCGCGACCCTGGCGGCCTCGGGCGACCTCGATGCGGCTGTCATCGCCGTCCCGCTCGCCTCGCACGACGACCCCGAGACCGACCACCGCCTCGGCGTCCAGGTCGTCGCCACCTACGCGGGCCCCGACCCGGTCCACGGCCTCACCGAGGGCGGTGACGTGTCCCCGGAGGTCGCCGCCATCGTCGCCGCGGACCAGCCCGGCCCGGAGGCCCAGGGCCTGGTGCTCTTCTTCACCGGCCTCTCGGGCAGCGGCAAGTCCACCCTGGCCCGCGCGCTGATGGACAAGGTGCTCGAGCAGGGCCAGCGATCGCTCACCAGCCTCGATGGCGACGTCGTACGACGGAACCTGTCCGCCGGCCTCTCCTTCTCCAAGACCGACCGCGAGACCAACATCCGCCGCATCGGCTGGGTCGCCGCCGAGATCTCCCGGCACGGTGGTGTCGCCGTCTGCAGCCCGATCGCCCCCTTCGACGAGACCCGCCAGCAGGTGCGTCAGATGGTCGACGAGGCAGGCGGCGCCTTCTTCCTGGTGCACGTCGCGACCCCGCTCGAGGAGTGCGAGCGCCGTGACCGCAAGGGGCTCTACGCCAAGGCCCGGGCAGGCGAGATCCCCGAGTTCACCGGCATCTCCTCCCCGTACGAGGAGCCGGAGGACGCCGACGCCCGCGTCGACACCACCGGCCGCAGCATCGAGGACGCCCTCGACGACCTCGTCCTCGCCCTCCGCGACGCCGGCTACCTCGACCTCACGACGGATTCGGTGGTCGAGCCCCCCGCTTCGCTGGTCGAGCCCGACGAGCGACAGCGAGGAGGCGTCGGGACCCCCATCAAGGTCCTCTTCGTCTGCACCGCCAACATCTGCCGCTCGCCCTTCATGGAGCTCACCGCCCGCTCGCTGGCCGGCGACGACAGCGGCGTCGAGTTCACCAGGCGGACGATCGTCAGGACCGGCAGGTCGGCGAAGTCGGCCGGGCCGTCGGTCA
>NZ_JANNML010000160.1:0-36250 GCF_031397825.1 Nocardioides sp. | reverse complement strand
CGCATCCCCATACGCTGGTGGAGCGGGCCGTCGAGCACGAGATGGACACCCTCGCGCTGACCGACCGCGACGGCACCTACGGCGCGGTGAAGTTCGCCAAGGCCTGCCTCGCGGCCGGCATCCACCCGGTCCTCGGCGTCCCGGATGGGTTGACGGGACCGCCTGGAAGCGGCCTACACTGGCCTGGTTCGAACATCTGTTCGAGTCAGTCAGGGGTCGATCCGGCTGTCCAGGAGTGCCCGTGCCCGACCCCTTCGTCCACCTGCAGGTCGCCTCCGGCTACTCCCTGCAGTACGGCGCGTCCCACCCGCACGTGCTCGTCGAGCGCGCCGCGGAGCAGGAGATGGACACCCTCGCGCTGACCGACCGCGACGGCACCTACGGTGCGGTCAAGTTCGCCAAGGCCTGCCTGCGGGCGGGGATCCGTCCGGTGCTGGGCGTCAGCCTGGCCTACACCGGCGGACGGGGGGCGACCGCCGGCGCCGGCCCGATCGCCGGCCGGACCCGCACCCCGGTCCGCGGCGGCGCGTTCCGAGACCTGCCGGCCGAGCAGGGCGGGCTGGCCCGGGCGACGTTCCTCGCCAGCACCGACACCCACGGTGGCCGAGCCGGGTGGGCGGCGGTGTGCCGCCTGGTCTCGGCGACCCAGCTCACCGGCGAGCGCGGCAGCCCGGTGCTCGACCTCGACGACCTCCCCGACGGGGTGGCCGAGCTCCTCGGCAGCGGTGACCTGATGGTGCTGCTCGGGCCGGCCTCCGACCTCGGCGTGGCCGCGACCCGGCGCCGCGACGACCTCGCCCTGGCCGCGCTGGCGCCGTGGCGGGCGCTGGTGCCGCGTTCCCACCTGGTCGTCGAGCTGGTCTCCCACCGCCTCCCCGGCGGGGTGCCCCACGGCTGGGGTCCCGGGACGACGCCCCACGCCGCCCGCATGGCCCGGATCGCCCGCCAGGCCGGGCTGACGAGCATCCTGAGCAACGCCGTGCGCTACGCCGACCGCCGCGACGCGGTCACCGTCGACGTCCTCGACGCCGCGCGCCGCCTGGTCGCCCTCGACCTGCGCCACCTCGACCGGCGCAACGCCGAGGGCTTCCTCAAGTCCGGCAAGCAGATGCACGAGGTCGCCGAGGAGGTCTGCCGCGCCGGCGGGCTGGGGGAGCGCGAGGCCACCCGGCTGCTGGCCGCCACCCGCACGGTCGCCGACCGGTGCGCGCTCGACCCGCGTGCCGACCTCGGGCTGGGGGAGGTGCACTTCCCGGAGTTCACCCTCTCCACCCAGCACGCCAGCGCCGACGTCGCGCTGCGCGCCCGCTGCGAGGGAGCGATCGGCGACCGCTACGGATCGGCGCCACGGCAGGTGATCTGGACCCGGCTCGACGACGAGCTGGAGACGATCCGCGGCCTCGGCTACGCGTCGTACTTCCTCACCGTCGGCGACGTCACCGACCTGATCCGCGACATGGGCGTGCGTTGCGCGGCGCGGGGATCCGGGGCCGGCAGCCTGGTCAACTTCCTGCTCGGGGTCTCGGGCGTCGACCCGATCCGCCACCAGCTGCTGATGGAGCGCTTCCTCTCACCGCTGCGCGGTGCGCTGCCCGACATCGACGTCGACGTGGAGTCCGCGCGCCGGCTCGAGGTCTACGAGGCGGTTCTCGACCGCTACGGCGGCGAGCGCTGCGTGTGCGTCTCGATGATGGACACCTACCGCGTGCGCCACGCCGTGCGCGACGTCGGCGGCGCGCTCGGCATGCCGCCGGGCGAGATCGACGCGATCGCCAAGGCCTTCCCGCACATCCGCGCCCGCGACGCCCGGATGGCGCTGCGCGACCTGCCCGAGCTGCGCGCCAGCGGGCTCACCGACACCCGGCTCGACCTGATGTTCCAGCTCGTGGAGCGCCTCGACGGGCTGCCGCGCCACATCGCCATGCACCCGTGCGGGGTGCTGCTCTCCGACGCCACGCTGCTCGACCGCACCCCGGTCGAGGCCAGCCACGCCGGTTTCCCGATGAGCCAGTTCGACAAGGACGACGTGGAGGACCTCGGCCTGCTCAAGCTCGACGTCCTCGGCATCCGCATGCAGTCCGCGATGGCCCACGCGGTCGCCGAGATCGAGCGTGTCGACGGGCAGCACGTCGACCTCGACGACGAGGCCCAAGTGCCCTTCGACGACCCCACGACCTACGCGATGATCAGCAGCGCCAAGACCCTCGGTGTCTTCCAGATCGAGTCGCCCGGGCAGCGCGAGCTGGTCGGCAAGTCCGGCATCGAGACCTTCAGCGACATCATCACCGACATCTCGCTCTTCCGACCCGGCCCGGTCAAGAGCGACATGATCACCCCCTACCTCGAGGTCAAGCAGGGCTGGCGGGAGGCGACCTACCTCCACCCCCACCTGCGCCCCATCCTCGAGCCCACCCGTGGCGTGGTGGTCTTCCACGAGCAGGTCATCGAGATGATCGCCCGCTTCGCCGGGATCGACTTCGCCGAGGCCGACGAGAAGCGCCGCGCGCTCGGCGACGTCGAGGGCATGGCGGAGACGAAGACCTGGTTCTTCCCGCGCGCGCTCGCCCAGGGCTACCCGCTCTCGGTGGTCGACGAGGTCTGGCGGGTGCTCGAGGCGTTCGCGTCGTTCGGCTTCTGCAAGGCCCACGCCGCGGCCTTCGCGCTCCCGACCTACCAGTCGGCCTGGCTCAAGGCCCACTGGCCGGCCCACTTCCTCGCGGGCGTCCTCACCCACGACCCGGGGATGTATCCCAAACGGCTGATCCTCGACGACGTCCGCCAGCTCGGCATCGAGGTCCTCGGGCTCGACGTCAACGCCTCCGAGCAGCAGTTCGTCGTCGAGAGGGTCGAGGGCGCTGACGGCCCGGATGGCACTGCCGGCTACGGCATCCGCCTGGCCCTGGCCGAGGTCAAGGGCATCAACGCCGGCGAGGTCGAGCGCGTCGTCGCGGCTCGTCCCTACCAGTCCCTCACCGACTTCTGGCAGCGCGCGCAGGTCTCCCGCCCGATCGTGGAGCGGCTGGTGCTCGCCGGCGGCTTCGACGCCGTCTACGGCATCGGCTCGGGTCCCGACGGGGTCCGCGCCCGGGGTCGGGTCACCCGCCGCGACCTGCTGCTCCAGGTCGCCCAGCTCGAGCGGCACGGCAAGGCCGTCGACAAGGCCGCACGTGGCCGCGGCTTCGCGTCTCGTCGTACGACGACCAGGGTCGCGGCAGCGCGCGCCGACGAGGCGGCCGTCCGCAACAGCACCGACCCCCGTGACCGCGACCGCTCCGCCGGGCTCGAGCGGCACCCGCTGGCCGACCAGGGGGTGTGGGCCAAGGCGGCGGCCCAGAGTCGCGCGACCGCGGCGCCCGCTCCGGTGACCTCGGTCCAGCTCAGCCTCGACCTCGGGGACGGCCCGCGCGAGGGGGAGGTCTCGGGCCTGCCGGAGATGACGTCGGCCGAGTCGATGGCCGCCGAGCTGGAGATCCTGGGTCTCGACGTGAGCCGCCACGTGGTCGACGACTACGCCCGTTTCCTCGACGAGCTCGGTGTCACCCGCAGCAAGGACCTGTTGGGCTGCCGCAGCCGCTCGGAGCTGCTGGTCGCCGGGGTCAAGGTCGCCACCCAGACACCCCCGATCCGCTCGGGGCGTCGGGTCGTCTTCCTGACCCTCGACGACTCCACCGGCCCGGTCGACGCGACGTTCTTCGAGGACGCCCAGGGTCCCTACGCCGCCACGGTCTTCCACTCCTGGCTGCTGGTCGTGCGCGGCGAGCTGCGCCGCACCGGCTACCGCGGGGTGTCCCTGCGCGCGACCGGTGCCTGGGAGCTGCCCGCACTGCACGCGCTGTGGCAGCGCGAGGGCATCGACGCGGTCCACCAGCAGCTCGCGGTGCGGCCCGAGGGGTTCACGCCGCCCGAGCAGCGCCGGGTGCTGGTGCACAGCAGCGGCTTCCAGATGTCGCCCTACGCCGACATCAAGCCGGCCGGCGAGGAGACCCGCGACGTCGCCCGCAAGCTCTGGCACCGCTCGCCCGGGAGCCCGGGATGATCGGGTGGGGGTGTGTCCTAGGGTGGGCCGCATGTCAGCCAGTGAGCGCAGGGGAGCAGCCCGGACCGCCGTCGTGTGGGACGTCCTGCGCCCGGTCCTGGGCGACGGTGGCCGCGACGTGCTCGACATCGGGGGAGGCACCGGCGGCTTCGCGGTCAAGGTGGCCGAGCTCGGTCACCGGGTCTCGGTCGTCGACCCCAGCCCCGACGCCCTCGCCGCGCTGGCCCGTCGTGCCCGCGAGGTCGGCGTCGAGGTCGCGGGCCAGCAGGGCGACCTCTCCAGCCTGGTGGACGCGGTCGGTGCTGACAGCGCCGACGTGGTGCTCTGCCACGGGGTCCTCGAGGTCGTCGACGACCCCGCAGCCGCCCTGGCGACGCTGCGCGAGGTGCTCCGCCCCGGCGGCACCCTCAGCCTCCTGGTCGCCCAGCGCCACGCCGCAGTCCTGGCCCGGGCCATGGCCGGCCACTTCCAGCAGGCGCTCGTCCTGCTCGAGCCCGGCGCGACGACCGGCCGCTCCGGACACCGGTTCACCCACGACGAGATCACCGGCCTGCTCGCCGACGCCGGCTTCGCGACCTCCTCGGTCCACGGCATCCGGGTCTTCGCCGACCTGGTGCCCGGCTCCCTGCTCGACCTCGAGCCCGGTGCCACCGCGGCGCTCGTCGAGCTGGAGCGCGCCGTCGCCGTCCGTCCCGAGTACCACCCCCTCGCGACCCAGCTGCACCTCATCGCGACCTGACCCCGCGGGGCCTCCCGCCAGCGTCGAGGCGGCGCGGTGGTGGCGCAACATCGGGCCGACTCGGCCGGCGAAGTGCACCATCGCGCCGACTCGACGGGTGGCATGAGCGCCCTCCCGATCGGCGCGAGCGCCGGCGCGGGCGCGCGTCACGTCACCAGCACGCCGATCCTGCACGTCGACATGGACGCGTTCTACGCCTCCGTGGCGACCCGCGAGCGCCCTGACCTCCAGGACGTGCCGGTGATCGTCGGGGGCGGGCACCGCGGGGTGGTGCTGTCGGCCAACTACCTGGCCCGTCAGTACGGCGTCCGCTCGGCCATGACCGGCACCCGGGCCCGGCGGCTGTGCCCGCACGCGGTGGTCCTGGCGCCCGACTACGACACGTTCACCACCGTGTCGGCCTCGGTGATGGCGACCTTCCGCCAGGTCACCCCGCTGGTGGAGGCGCTCTCGCTCGACGAGGCGTTCCTCGACGTCCGCGGCTCCGTGCGCCGCCTCGGCACGCCGCTGCAGATCGCCGAGCAGCTGCGCGCCACCATCCACGACGAGCAGGGCATCACCTGCTCGGTCGGGGTGGCGTCCTCGGTCTCGGTCGCCAAGCTGGCCAGCCGTCGCGCCAAGCCTGACGGCGTGGTCGTGGTGCCGCCCGAGGAGATGACCTCCTTCCTGCACCCGCTCGACGTGGGCGAGCTCTACGGCGTGGGGGAGAAGACCCAGGCGATGCTGCACCGGCTCGGGCTCATCACCGTCGGCGACGTCGCCCACGTGCCGCTGCGCACCCTCCAGCGGGCGGTGGGCGACGCGCTGGGTCGCCAGCTGCACGACCTGTCCTGGGGCACCGACCGGCGCGAGATCGTGGCCCGCACCGCCTCCGCGATCGGTCTCGGCGGCGGGGACCCCGACACGTCGATTGGTGCCCAGGAGACCTTCGGCCGCGACACCGACGACCGGACGGTCGTCCTGCGCGAGATGCTCCGCCTCACCGCCAAGGTGTCGGGGCGCATGCGCACCGCCGGGGTGGCCGGTCGCACGGTCACCATCACCGTGCGCTTCGCCGACTTCACCACCATCACCCGCTCGCGCACCCTGCCGGAGGCGACCGACGTGACCCAGGAGGTCTACGCCGCGGTCACCGGTCTCTACGACGCCCTCGGGCTCCAACGCGCCCGGGTCCGGCTCGTCGGGGTGCGGGTGGAGGGACTGGTGCCCCGCGACAAGGTCCACCACCAGCTGGTCCTGGGCGAGCGCGAGCACGGCTGGGCCGAGGCCGACCGCGCCGTCGACCGGGCCACGCGACGCTTCGGCGCGGCCGCCGTACGCCCGGCCAGCCTGCTCCAGGGGCGATGACCGGGCACCCCGCCGGGCGCTCGCGTGGACCAGTCCGGCAGGCTTCGGGTCACCTCGTCCCGTCCGGTGTGGCTCATCCGATATCGCTTCGGTGACGAAATTCATGAACGCGCCTACCGTGATGTGGAAGCGCTGCCTAGACTTGGCTCACATCAACGCGAGACGGAGGGGATCCGTGCCACTCTCGGAAGAGGAACTGCGACTGCTCGAGCAGATGGAGCGCGCCCTCGTCGAAGAGGACCCGAAGTTCGCCTCCACGCTGAGGGGCACCACGCTTCGACGATCCGCACGACGCCGCGCCATCGCGGCCGGGGTCGTCTTCGTGATCGGCATCGTGGTCCTGATGACCGGAGCCATCACCAGCATCATCCCGGTCGGCATCGTCGGCTTCGTCATCATGCTGGGCTCCGCGACCGTCTCCCTGACGGCGATCCGCGGCCAGGCAGCCGCTGCCGCCGAGCCTCGCCAGACCGGTCACCCCTCCGGCTTCGCGGTCATCGACGGTGGCCGCAGCGGTCGCACCAAGCGTCAGCGCCGCCCCAGCAACGGCACCTTCATGGAGCGCGTCGAGGAGCGGTGGCGTCGCCGCCGCGACCAGAACGGCGGCGGCTACTAGCCCCACCCGCCCGGCCCCGGACTCGGCCGGCCACCACCAGCACCACCCGGACCCCGCTCGCGCCGCGACCGGGGTCTCGTGCTGTCCGGCCACCCCGGGATAGTGCGGGACGTTGTCGACCTTCCACCTGGGTGACGAGGTCGAAAACGTCCCGCACTATCCCGGCAGGACCAGACCAGCTCGCCCCGAGCGGGCATCACCCGACGTGCTCGACGACCCCGCTGTCCAGGGACTCGGTGCGCGAGACGGCGGCGACCGACGAGCGGGGCTCCGGGCGCAGCAGCGAGCGCGGCCACCAGTGCGCCGTACGACGGACCCGCGGCGTGCAGCCCAGGCGCAGCGCCGTGACACACACCGTGACGTCCTCGGCGAGCGAGTCGTCGGCGCCGGCGTGGCCGCGGGCATAGCGCAGCCGCTCGAGCCGGTCGACGATCCGGTCGATCGCGTCCACGGCGTCGGGAGCCAGCTCGGGCCCGCGCGCGGGACGCTGGACCCCGTCCACCTCGGGGCCCCCCAGCTGGGTGACCAGCCAGTCGCGGGTCTCCCGCGGCGAGCGGCCGGCCGGCCAGGCCAGGCCCAGGTCGCGGACCTCCGCCCGCAGCTCGGCCCACGCCAGCTCCGGCCCTCCGGCCAGCCGGCGCTCGCGCACCCGCTGGCGCAGCAGCTGCGGGGTGAGGGCGAGCGCCACCAGGAGGCCGAGGCCGGCGAAGATGCCGAGCACCCGCAGCCACGGGAAGGCCGAGCCGTCGTCGCCCGCGTCGGCGGCAGCGGCCTCCTCCTCCGGGGTCGCGCTGGCCGACGGGCTCTCGGAGGTGCGGTCGGGGACCGCCTCGCTCGCGCTGGCCGACGGGATCTGCGGGTTGGGCGCCTCCGGCACGTTCTCGGTGGTGTAGCCCGGCACCTGGGCCTCGCGCACGCGGTCGGAGGGGGTGGGCTCGAAGAGCACCCAGCCGGCGCCGGGGAAGTAGAGCTCGGGCCAGGCGTGCAGGTCGCGCGAGCTGTACTCGTAGACGCCCGCCCCCACCCGCGTCGGTTCCAGGAAGCCGATGGCCACGCGCGAGGGGATCTCCAGGACCCGGGCCATGACGGCCATCGCGGCGGCGAACTGCTCGCAGTAGCCGATGCGGCCGCCGTCCTCGTCGAGGAAGGCCTCGAGCTCGTCGACGCCGTTTCCCTCGTCGGACCTGTCGATGCTGTAGGTGAAGCCGCCGTCCTCGCGGAACCACTGCTGGAGCGCCTGCGCCTTCTCGAACTTGGTCTCGGCCTCGTCGGTGACGCCCAGGGCCAGGTTGGTCACGAGCGAGGGCACCCCGGTGGGCAGGTCGAGGAACTCCGCGTTGTCCTCGTTGACCGCCGACCCCGAGGCCGCCATCTCCGCCGCCTGGAGATCCAGCTCGACCGAGGTCATCGCGTAGTCGAGCCCGGCGACCGACTCCTCGTCCGGCCCGGCGATGAAGTCCATCGTCTTGGGGTCGAAGCGCCAGTCGCCGCGGGCGACGATCGAGGAGATCGGCGCCTGGGTCGGGAGCCAGGTGGAGTCGAAGGCCTCCGTGATGCTGACGCGGTAGTCGTAGGTCTTCCGCGGCACGCTCGGCAGCACGCCCTCGAGCGCCGGCATCGCGCCGTTGGGCAGGTTGTCGGTGGGCACCTCGCGGTCACCCGAGCTCCACTCGTTCTGGCTGAAGCGGGTGAGCGCGGCGATGCGCAGGTGGTCGGGCGACGGGTCGTCGGTGGTGATCCGGATCAGGGGCACGTCCGGGCCCTGCTTGAGGTCGCGCTGGAGGTCGGCCATCGGGTTGTTGATGGTGATCTCGTTGTCGCCGCCGGGTCCGTTGCCGAAGTCGAAGAGCGTCACGTCGAGCGTCGGGATCGCGAGAGGTACGACGAGCGCCAGGGCCGTCGCCACGCCGCCGATCGCACCGGCGCTGGTGCGCACGGCACCGGAGCGCACGCCGAGCCCGGTGTCGTTCTCCAGCTGCTGGCCCAGGGGCCGGCCCCAGCGAGAGATCTGCTCGCTCTCGTGCAGGTAGAGCAGCGACATGAAGCCGACGGCCGTGGCCGCGAAGACCCACCAGGAGATGCTGGTGTCGAGGAGGCTGACCGGGACGCTGTAGACGCTGAGCAGCGGCAGCCCGGCCAACGGGACTCGGCGCAGGGTGCAGGCCAGCAGGTCGACGAGCAGCAGGCAGCCGAGTCCGCCCGCCACGAGCAGCGGGTGGATGCCGGGCACGCCGTCGGGCACGGGAGCGGCGTAGCCGTTGGCGCTCTCGACCGCGTCCCGGAAGGCGCTCACCATCTCGGCGTAGGCCGGGCCGACCGGCAGCGGCGAGTCGGTGAGCATGAGGCAGGCGAGCATCCCGGAGATCGCGACCTGGAGCAGGAAGACCACGAGGCCCGGCAGCCGCCACCAGCGGGCGAGGGCGCCGGTGCCGGCGACGACCACACCGAGGAGCAGGAGCGGACCGAGGTAGGGCGACGACGACTCGCTGAAGCCTCGCCACGAGAAGGTCGCGGCCCAGGTGGTCGCCGCGGCGACCAGCGCGAGGAGCAGTCCGCTGCTGAGGCTGGCGCGGGCGCGCTTCACCGGGTCCCCTCCGGCGCGAGGGGACGCTCGCCGGGGCGGGCCATGGCGATTCCTTCACCTACGTCGGCACCGCTGCGGGAGACCCGGGGGCCGATGCCGGTGCGGCCGAGGTCCTGCCACACGGCGTCGAGCCGGTCGCGGGGGCCGAGGGTGACCGTGCGCCAGCCCTGCTGGGTGAGCACCGGGGCGGCGCTGCCAGGGCCGCGGGAGGGGGTGGCCCACGCATCGACGTCCAGGGCGATCGCGAGTGCGGAGGTCGTGTGGTGCTGCATGCGGCGCAGGGCCGGCACGTCCATCGCCTCGAGGCTGCCGAGGACCGCGACGGTCAGGCCGCCGTTGGTCTGCTCGCCGAGCCAGCTGGTGTCCAGCTGGATGGCCGGCTCCGGCTGCACGACGGCGAGCGCCTCGAGCAGCGGGCCGGTGTTGAGGTCGGCGTCGCGCTGGTGCCACGAGCTCGCGGTGTCCTCGCCGGAGGCGGTCACGAGACGCACGGTGAATCCCCGGTGGCTGAGATGGACCGCGATGGATGCGGCGGCCGAGACGGCGGCCTCCAGCGACGAGGCGATGCCCTGTCCGCGGTGCACCCGCACCCGGTTGTCGAGGAAGAGGGTGGCGCGCGACTGCCAGGGCTGCTCCTCGCGGCGCACCATCAGCTCGCCGACGCGCGCCGAGCTGCGCCAGTGGACGCGACGCAGGTCGTCGCCCTGGCGGTAGTCGCGGACCGTGACGTCCTCGGCCGAGCCGGCGGCGAAGGCGCGGGGGCGGTTGTCGCCGGAGCCGGTCATGCCACCGCCGAGCGGGATGGAGGGGAGCGGGACCGTGCGCGGCGTGACGACCAGCGGGACCGTCGTGCGGAAGGCGCGGCCGAGCTCGACGAGGCCGAAGGGGTCGCTCACGCGGACCGACATGGGACCGATCTCGAAGTGGCCGCGCACGTCGGAGCGGACCTGGTAGGTCACGTTGCGTCGCCAGCCGTGGCCGATGCCCTCGAGCACGAAGCGCGGGCGCGTGCCGAGCACGTAGGGGACCTGGTCCTCGAGCAGCAGCACCCCGCTGGGGGTGCGGCCCTCGTTGGTCAGCGTCAGGTTGACCCGGGCCGGCTGGCCGGCGGCGACCAGCTGCGGGGAGACGGTGCGCACGAGTGCCAGGCGGTAGCGGCTGCGGCCGAGGAACACCGCGGTCACCAGCGGCAGGGCCAGGACCAGGATGCCGACGCGGGTCAGCGCAGGCTGGCCGAGCAGCACCGCGCAGACCACGGCCGTGACCCCGGCAGCGAGGAACGCCCGTCCGCGGACGGTGAGACCGGCCAGCGCCTCACGCACGGTGCTGGGGCTCGGGCACGGGCACGGCGGCCACGAGCGCGTCGAGGATCGCCGTGGTCGAGCGCCCGCTCATCGCCGACTCGACGCTCGGCAGCAGCCGGTGCGCGAGCACGGGTCGGGCCAGCGTGCGCAGGTCGTCGGGCAGGACGTAGTCGCGTCCGTGGATCGCCGCGTAGGCCTTCGCTGCGCGCACCAGGTGGAGCGTCGCGCGGGGCGAGGCGCCGAGGTTGAGCTGGTCGGTGCGGCGGGTCGCCCCGGTCAGTGCGACGGCGTAGCGCTGCACGGCGGGGGAGACGTAGACCTGCGCCACGATCGCGCAGAGCTTGCGGATCTCCGCGGCGTCGGTCACGGGCTCGAGGTCGTCGATGGGGTTGGAGTCGGAGCGTGAGTCGAGCATCGCGATCTCGGCGGCCTCGACGGGGTAGCCGATGGACACGCGGGCCATGAAGCGGTCGCGCTGGGCCTCGGGGAGGGCGTAGGTGCCCTCCATCTCGATGGGGTTCTGGGTGGCGATGACCATGAAGGGGGTCTCGAGCTGGTAGGTGCCGTTGTCGACGGTCACCTGCTTCTCCTCCATGCACTCCAGCAGCGCCGATTGGGTCTTGGGTGACGCGCGGTTGATCTCGTCACCCACCACGATGTTGGCGAAGACACCGCCGGGGCGGAACTCGAACTCGCGGGTGTTCTGGTTGAAGATCGAGACGCCGGTGACGTCGGAGGGCAGCAGGTCCGGGGTGAACTGGATGCGACGCACCGTGCAGTCGATGCTGCGGGCCAGGGCCTTGCTCAGCATCGTCTTGCCGACACCGGGCACGTCCTCGATGAGCAGGTGACCCTCGGCCAGCAGCACGACCAGCGCCGAGCTGACCACGTCGGGCTTGCCCTCGATGACGCGCTCGATGTTGCCGCGCACCCGGGCCACCACCCGGGACAGGGTCTCCAGATCGGCTCCTGCGCCGCTGCTCGACGTCGTGCCCGACGTTGCAGTCGTTGCCTCCACGTGCCGTTCCTTCCCCGTCGCACCTGCTGAGAGCGCCCAGGCGAGCGCCGAGACCTCCAGGTTGCCTGGGTCACACCCTAGATCGCCGCGGCAACCCGGTGTGAGGCCCACCTACCTACCGGCTCTGGTGCTTCTGACTCGCGGCACCGCCGGTTGGTTGCGCCCCGACGGCGTCGATCTCCCCACGATCCGCTCCACCTCGCTCCACCCGGCACCCCACCGGCCCCCTCCAGAGCCCTGCTGAGCCTGCTGAGTGCCCGTCACGCAGCGCACCGGCTTGCCGGCCACCACCCGGATCGGGGGGAGAAACGGCCGCTTTGTGGTTGACGGTGGGGGAAAGTGGAGTAATGTGGGGCAAAGTGGAGGAAGCGGCCAGTGCGGTGGGTGACGGTGGCGGATAGAGGAGGTGCTCCATGCGGTTCATGGGCACCTTCACGCCGAAGCTCGACGAGAAAGGTCGGCTCTTCCTCCCCGCGAAGTTCCGGGACCGGCTGGCTGAGGGGGTTGTCGTGACGCAAGGTCAGGAGAACTGCCTGGTCGTCTGGCCCCCGGAGGTCTTCGACCGCGAGGCCGACCGTGCCTCGGAGAAGCCGATGACCAGCAAGGCCGCACGTGGCTACAACCGCATGTTCTTCTCCGGCGGCGACGAGGTCGTCCCGGACAAGCAGGGCCGCATCGGCATCCCCGCGAACCTGCGGGACTACGCCGGGCTCGAGCGGGACGTGGTCGTGATCGGCGTCCGGGACCGCCTCGAGATCTGGAACCCCACCAAGTGGCGGGAGTACCAGGAGGCCGAGGTCCTCAAGTTCGCCGACCTCGACGAGGACGACGAGTAGTCAGCACCACCGCGCTCCACCCGGCACCAAGCACCACGAACTCAACAACGGATCCGCAGGACGAGGTCTCTGGCCCGCTTCCTGTACCCCCCGCTTTCTGGGCACCTTCCCCGGCGCCAGAACACGGAACTTCCCTCGGGAAGCGGGCAGGAGACCTGGCCCTGCGGATCCGGCACCACCTAGTCCACACATGTCACCAGCACGAGCGCTGCGAGCGGGGTCGAGTCCGATGAGCGTCACACAGCCGGCACCACGCCGGGTCCGTCACCAGGCGCGTGATGCTGCCGCGGTGATGGCGTTCTCAGCCGGCACGTCGGTGGCCTTCGCCCTCGCCTTCCTCCTGCTCGCCCAGCTGGGTCGCTGACATGTCCGCCTCCCACGTCCCGGTCCTCCTCGACCGGGTCGTCGCCCTGCTCGCGCCCGCACTCGACCACGACGGCGCCGTGCTCGTCGACTGCACCCTGGGCCTCGGGGGCCACAGCGAGGCGGTCCTCGAGCGCTGCCCGCTGGCCCGGGTCGTCGGCATCGACCGGGACACCGCGGCCCTCGAGCTCGCCGGCAGCCGCCTGGCGCCGTACGGCGAGCGCTTCACGGGCGTCCACGCGGTCTACGACGAGATCCCCGGGGTGCTGCGCGACCTCGACCTGGCCTCCGTCGACGCCGTGCTCTTCGACCTCGGGGTCTCCTCGATGCAGCTCGACGTGCGTGAGCGCGGGTTCGCCTACTCCGTCGACGCGCCCCTCGACATGCGCATGGACGGCACCACCGGCCCCACGGCAGCCGACGTGCTCAACACCTACTCAGCCGGTGAGCTGACCCGGGTGCTGCGTGACTACGGCGAGGAGAAGTTCGCCCGCAAGATCGCCGGTGCCGTGGTGCGCGAGCGCGAGGCCGGGCCGTTCGAGCGGTCGGGACGCCTGGTGGAGCTGCTCTACGCCGAGATCCCCGCGCCCGCCCGCCGGGCCGGGGGACACCCCGCGAAGCGCACCTTCCAGGCCCTGCGCATGGAGGTCAACGACGAGCTGGCCGTCCTGCGCCGCGCGGTGCCGGCGGCGATCGAGGCGATCGGGGTCGGTGGCCGGGTGGTCGTCGAGTCCTACCACTCCCTCGAGGACCGGTTGGTCAAGCAGGCCTTCACCGCGGGCACGCGGTCCACGGTCCCGGTCGACCTGCCGTTCGTGCCCGAGGGCCAGGAGCCGCCACTGCGCCTGGTGACGCGCGGAGCGGAGAAGGCCGACGAGTCCGAGATCGCCGCCAACCCCCGCGCCGCCTCGGTCCGCCTGCGCGCCGTCGAACGAGTCCACCCCAGCAGCAGCACCGGCACGAAGCACACCAGCACCTCCCGGAAGGAGCCGCGCAGATGAGCAGTCCCGCACCCGCCACGGTCCGATCACGCCTCTCGACCCAGGGTCGAGGGCTTGCGGGCGCGGCCGTCGAGAGGGCGCGACTGACCGTCGTGCCCCGTCGTCGCACGCGCGCGCCGAAGGTCCCGTTCGTGACGCTGGTGAGCCTGCTGCTGCTCGCCGGCGTCGTCGGGCTCCTCCTCTTCAACACCTCCATGCAGCAGGCGTCGTTCACCACGACGGCCCTGCAGGAGCGGGCCACCAACCTCGCCGCTCGTGAGCAGGCGCTGGAGATGGAGCTCGAGGAGCTCCGGGACCCGCAGCGACTGGCCGCCGAGGCGCAGCGCCGCTTCGGCATGGAGCCGGCCGGTGCTCCGCTCTTCCTCTCCCTGGAGAGCGGGAAGGTGACGGGGGAGCGTGGCGAGCCCGCCGAGCGCCTCGACCTGGTGCCCGACCAGCCGACCCGTCCCGGCGTCCTCGACCCCGCTCCGATCGTCACGACCGTCTTCGGCGACGTCCCGGCCGACCAGGTGGCCCACCAGCCGGGCCAGCCGGGCCAGCCGGGCCAGAGCGGAAACCGCGACGACACGGCGCGTGGCAACGGCCAGGGTCGCGGCGAGACCGGTAGAACTGGGTCCCAGCAGCAACAGCAGTCCCAAGAACAACAGCAGGGCCAACAGCAGCAGCGCTCCCCCCGCTGATGCCGCCGTCGAGCAGGAGACCGACCGTGAGCCGAACCCGCCAGCAGCGGCTGCGTCCGCGCACGCGCGGCTCGTCCGACGTGCGCATGCGCTCGGGCTTCATCCTGATCGCGATCGTGCTGTCCTTCTTCGGCGCCCGCCTGGTGCAGCTTCAGGGCCTCGACCCGCGCGAGTACGCCGCCATGGCGGCCGCCGACGGCTCCGTCACCGTCACGCTGCCGGCCGAGCGCGGCGACATCCTCGACCGCAACGGCGAACCGCTCGCCGACTCCGCCGCCGGTCTCATGGTCATCGCCGACCCGGCCCTGACCGCGCCGCGGGCCACCGAGCTCGCGAAGTTCCTCTCCACCCGCTTGGCGGTCGACTACTTCCGCACCCTCGAGCGCCTGCGCGTCGAGGACAGCCGCTACCAGTACATCGCCCGCCAGGTGCCGGCCCGGATCGTCTCGACCGTGATCGACGAGGCGCGCGCCCGCGCGAGCGACGCCGCCGAGCAGGCGCTGGAGGCCGAGCGGGACGGCGACGAGGAGGCGCTCGCGGAGCTGGAGGAGATCGCCGACGCCTACAACGGCCTGAGCACCGAGCGCGACCCTGTGCGCGTCTACCCCGCCGGCGACGTCGCGGCCAACCTGGTCGGCTTCCTGGGCACCCCCAACCCCGACGGCAGCGCCAAGCCGTCGGCCGGCTTCGAGTCGATGTTCAACTCCTACCTCGCCGGCACCGACGGCGAGACGAGCTACCAGGTCGGTGCCGGCAACAAGATCCCGCTCGGCGACAGCACCATCGTCGAGCCCACCGACGGCCGCGACCTCGTCACCACGATCGACCGCGACCTGCAGTTCTTCACCCAGCGCATCGTGCGCCAGACCGTGCGCCAGTCCGGGGGCGAGTCGGGCATCGGCGTCGTCATGGACACGCGCACGGGTGACATCCTCGCCCTGGCCGACGACCCGACGTACGACCTGAACAAGCCCGACGAGGCCAGCGAGGACGACTACAAGTCGCGCGCGATGACCGACGTCTACGAGCCCGGCTCGGTCGAGAAGGTCCTCACGGTCGCGGGGCTCATCGACGCCGGCAAGGTCACCAACCGCACGCGGCTCCTCGTCCCCGGCCGGCTCGACCGCCAGGACCGCTCGATCGGTGACTACTTCGACCACGGCCTGCTCAGGCTCACCCTCGCCGGAGTCATCGCCAAGTCGTCCAACATCGGCACCGTGCTCGCGGCCGACAAGTTCGAGGACGGCCAGCTGCGCGACTACCTCACCCGGTTCGGCCTCGGCCAGCGCACCAACATCGGCGTCGGCGGCGAGACCGCGGGCCTCCTGCCCGACGACTCCATGTGGACCAGCCAGACCCAGGACCGCATCGCCTTCGGCCAGTCCCTGTCGGTCAACGCCGTGCAGATGACCGCCGCGGTCAACACCATCGCCAACGACGGCGTGCGCATCGACCCCAGCCTGATCAAGGGGTCGGCCACGACCGACGAGGGCACCGAGGTCGGCACCGACGTCGCCACCACCCGTCGCGTGGTCAGCGACGACGCCGCCCACCAGACGATGCTGATGATGGAGCGGGTGCTCGACCCCGAGGAGGGTGTCGCCCCGGGCGCGGCCGTCCCCGGCTACCGCGTCGCCGGCAAGACAGGCACCGCGCAGCGCGTCGGCGAGGAGTGCGGCTGCTACGACGGCACCTTCACGGTCTCCTTCGCGGGCTTCGCCCCGGCCGACGACCCGCGCTTCACGGTCTACGTCGTGGTCCAGGACCCCACCAACGGCGGAGGTGGCGGCTCGGTCGCCGGCCCGGCGTTCTCCCGCATCATGAGCTACGCGCTGCGCCGCTACGCGGTCCCGCCGACGGGCACCCCGGCCTCCCGGCTGCCCGTCGAGTGGAGATGAGCCATGATCGTCCGGTGGCAACCCGACCCGAGCACCCCGAGGTCCTCGCGCTCCCGGACCTCGTCGCCTGGCTGAGGACGACGTACGGCGAGGCGCAGGTCGTCGGTGATCCTACGGACGTGCGGGTCGCCGGGTTGTCCCTGAGCTCGCAGCGGGTCGTGCCCGGTGACCTCTACGCCGCCCTCCCGGGCGCGCGCGCCCACGGCATCGGCTTCCTGACCGCCGCGCTCGACGCGGGTGCGGTCGCGGTCCTGACCGACGAGTCCGGCGCGGCACAGGCGGCCGGACAGGCAGCGCAGGCGGGGGTCGACGTCCCGGTCGTCGTGGTCACCGACCCGCGCCGCGTCCTCGGCCGGCTGGCTGCGCACGTCTACGGCGAGCCCGCGCGTTCCCTGCGGATGATCGGGGTCACGGGCACCCAGGGCAAGACCACGACGACCCGCCTCGCCGAGGACGGGCTCGAGCGCGCCGGCGTGAGCGCCGCGGTGATCGGCACCGTCGGCACCCGCGTCGACGGCACCGACATCAAGACGACGCTGACGACCCCCGAGGCGCCCGACCTGCACGGGCTCTTCGCGATGATGCGCGAGCGCGGCGTCACGGCCTGCGCGATGGAGGTCTCCAGCCACGCGCTGGTGATGGGCCGCGTCGACGGCGTCGTCTTCGACGTCGGCGTCTTCCTCAACCTGGGCCGCGACCACCTCGACTTCCACCACGACGTCGAGGACTACTTCCGTGCCAAGGCCTCGCTGTTCACCCCCGAGCGGGCCCGGCTGGGGCTGGTCAACGTCGACGACGCCCACGGGCGCCGGCTCGTGACCGAGGCGAGCACCCCCGTGCGCACCATGTCCTCGCAGGGTGCTGACGCCGACTGGCAGGCCGTGGACGTGGTCCTGCGCGCCGACGGGTCCACCTTCACCGTGCGCGGTCCTGACGGGCTCAGCGTCCCGGCCGGCTGCCCGGTCCCCGGCGACTTCAACGTGGCCAACACGCTCGCGGCCATCGCCGCCTGCGGGGAGGCCGGTCTCGACCCGGCTGCGGTCGCCATGGGGATCTCCGGGGGCGCCGGGGTGCCCGGTCGCTTCGAGCAGGTCGACGCGGGCCAGGACTTCGTCGTGGTCGTCGACTACGCCCACAAGCCCGACGCCGTGGCTGCCGCGCTGCGCACGCTGCGCCAGCTCACCGACGGCCAGGTGATCATCGTTCTCGGCGCCGGGGGCGACCGCGACCCCGGCAAGCGGCCGATCATGGCCGGCATCGCCGCCGACCTGGCCGACGTCCTGATCATCACCGACGACAACCCCCGCACCGAGGACCCGGCGAGCATCCGGGCCGCGATGCTCGCCGGCATCGACGCCGGGGTGAAGGCCGAGGTCGTGGAGCAGGGCGACCGCCGCCTCGCCATCGCCGACGCCGTGGGCCGGGCCCGTCCCGGCGACATCGTGCTCGTCGCCGGCAAGGGCCACGAGACGGGGCAGACGATCCACGACGTGGTCCACCCCTTCGACGACCGCGTCGTCGTGCGCGAGGCCCTGGCGGCCCGCGGATGATCCCGCTGACGCTGGCCGAGGTCGCGACCGTCGTCGACGGCGTCGTCCACGGCGACCCGACGCTGACCGTGACCGGACCGGCGTACGTCGACACGCGAGCGGCCACCGACGGCGGGCTGTTCGTGGCGGTCGTCGGCGAGCGCGTCGACGGCCACGACTACGCTGCCGGTGCCCACGCGGTGCTGGGCAGCCGCCCCACCGACGCCCCGACGGTCGTCGTCGCCGACCCGGTGGTGGCCCTCGGTCGCCTGGCGCGGCACGTGCTCGACCATCTCGACGTCCCCGTGCTGGCGCTGACCGGCTCGCAGGGCAAGACCGGCACCAAGGACTACCTCGCGCACGTGCTGGCCGCGGCCGGACCCACGGTGGCGACGGCGGCCAACAACAACAACGAGATCGGCGTGCCGCTCACCGTGCTGCGCGCCGACTCCACCACCGCCTACCTCGTCGTGGAGATGGGCGCCCGCGGCATCGGCCACATCGCCTACCTCTGCGACATCGCGCCGCCCAGCGTGGCCGCTGTGCTCAACGTCGGCACCGCCCACATCGGGGAGTTCGGCAGCCGTGAGGCGATCGCCGCGGCCAAGGGGGAGATCGTCGAGGCCCTCGGCGCCGACGGCACGGCCGTCCTCAACGCCGACGACGACCTGACGTCCGCGATGACCTCACGCACCCGCGCCCGCATGCTCACCTTCGGCGGCGACGGCAACGGTGACGTGACCTGGCGGGGGCTCGAGCTCGACGCGCTCGGCCGCCCCACCGTCGAGCTTGGCCACGACGGTGCCTGGCGCCGCGTGGCCCTCACCCAGACCGGTGCCCACCAGGTCGCCAACGCGGCGGCCGCCGTGGCGATGGCGCTCGCGGTGGGCCGCACCTTCGACGACGCCGTCGACGCGCTCGCCACGGCGACGTCCGCGTCGCGGTGGCGGATGGAGCTGCAC
The DNA here is from genome assembly GCF_031397825.1 of Nocardioides sp. Taxonomy (GTDB): domain Bacteria; phylum Actinomycetota; class Actinomycetes; order Propionibacteriales; family Nocardioidaceae; genus Nocardioides. The sequence goes on along the minus strand of NZ_JANNML010000160.1, from coordinate 17,337 downwards.
GAGCGGGCCGACGGCCTGCTCGTCGTCAACGACGCCTACAACGCCAACCCCGCCTCGATGGTGGCCGCGATCGACGCGCTGGCCGCGATCGGCGAGCGCGCCGGTCGACGTACGGTCGCGGTGCTGGGGGAGATGCGCGAGCTCGGCCCCGACGCCGACGCCGGCCACCGCGAGGTCGGCCGCTCCGCCGCTGCCCACGGCACCGACGTCGTCGTCGTCGTGGGTGAGCCGGCCCGCGGCATCGCGGACGGACTCGCCGAGCGTGACGACTGGCACGGTGAGGTGATCGTCACGGCGGGGCGTGACGACGCACTCGCCTGGTTGCGGGAGAATGCCGTGGCCACGGACGTCGTCCTGGTCAAGGCCTCACGCGGTGCCGCCCTCGAGGTGGTGGCCGACGGGCTGCTCGACGAAGGCCCGACAGATCCAACGACAGGAGTGGTCCCGACACCATGAGAGCGATCCTGCTGGGCGGCGGACTCGCCCTGCTCATCTCGCTGCTCGGCACCCGGGTCGCGATCACCTACTTCACGCGCTGGGGCTACGGCCAGGAGATCCGCGACGACGGCCCGACCAGCCACCACACCAAGCGCGGCACCCCCACCATGGGTGGCGTGGTCATCATCCTGGCCACGGTCGTCGGCTACTTCGCGGCCAAGCTGATCACCCTCAGCGCCCCGTCCGCGTCCGCGCTGCTGCTGCTCTTCCTCTTCGTCGGGATGGGCCTGGTCGGCTTCCTCGACGACTTCATCAAGATCTCCAAGCAGCGCAGCCTCGGCCTGCGCAGCAAGGCCAAGATGGTCGGCCAGACCATCGTTGCGGTGATCTTCGGCTTCCTGGCGCTCTCACCCATGCTCGAGGACGCCAACGGCCGCACCCCGGCGTCCGAGAAGGTGTCGTTCCTGCGCGAGATCGACTGGCTGGTCCTGCCCACGATCCTCGCGATGGTGCTGATCTGGCTGATCGTCACCGCGACCAGCAACGCGGTCAACCTCACCGACGGGCTCGACGGCCTCGCCACGGGCGCCAGCGTGATGGTCTTCGGCGCCTACATGCTGGTCAACATCTGGCAGAACAACCAGTTCTGCCAGCAGGACCCGAGCGGCCAGTGCTACAACGTCCGCGACCCCCTCGACCTCGCCGTCATCGCGGCCGCGATCACCGGCGCCTGCTTCGGCTTCCTGTGGTGGAACGCCGCCCCCGCGGCCATCTTCATGGGCGACACCGGCTCGCTGGCCCTGGGCGGCGCCCTCGCCGGCTTCGCGATCCTCACCCGCACCGAGCTGCTGCTGGTGATCCTCGGCGGCATCTTCGTCCTCGAGACGGTCTCGGTGATGCTCCAGGTCACCTGGTTCAAGACCACCAAGAAGATGACCGGCACCGGGCGACGCATCTTCCGGATCGCGCCCATCCACCACCACTTCGAGATGCTCGGCTGGGAGCAGGTCACCGTGGTGATCCGCTTCTGGATCATCACCGGCCTCTTCGTGGCCACCGGGCTGGGCGTCTTCTACGCCGAATGGGTCGCCCGCCTGTGATCCGCCGGTGAGCCGGCCCGACCCCTCGTCCCTCGGTCGTCTCGACGCCTGGGACGGGCTGAGGACCGTCGTGGCGGGCTTCGGTGTCTCCGGCTTCGCCGCTGCCGACAACCTGCTCCACCTGGGCGCCGGCGTCACGGCGCTGGCCGAGGGCGCTCGCAACCCCGAGGAGCTGGAGAAGGCCGAGCTCCTCGAGGTGCTCGGCGCCCGCGTCGACCTGCACACCGGGGCCACCCTCACCCTGCCCGACGACGTCGACGTGCTGGTCACCTCGCCCGGCTTCCGGCCCGACGCACCGCTGCTCGCCCAGGCCCACGCCCGCGGCATCCCCGTGTGGGGCGAGGTCGAGCTGGCCTGGCGCCTGCGCCACCCCGATCACGACACCCCGTGGCTGTGTGTCACCGGCACCAACGGCAAGACCACGACCGTGCAGATGCTCGACTCGATCCTGCGCGCCGCCGGGCTGCGCAGCGTCGCGGTCGGCAACGTCGGACTGCCGATCGTGGAGGCCGTCATGGATCCGACGCCCTACGACGTCCTGGCCGTCGAGCTCTCCAGCTTCCAGCTCCACTACACCGACTCGATGAGCGCCCAGGCCTCGGCCGTGCTCAACGTCGCCGAGGACCACCTCGACTGGTACGACGGGCCGGCGGGCATGGACGCCTACACCGCGGACAAGGGGCGCATCTACGAGCGCACCCAGCGCGCCTGCGTCTACAACGTCGCCGACCCGGCCACCGAGGCGCTGGTGCGCGAGGCCGACGTCGTCGAGGGCGCCCGTGCCATCGGCTTCACGCTCGGCATGCCCTCGGTCGGCATGGTCGGGCTGGTCGAGGACATCCTGGTCGACCGGGCGTTCGTCGAGACGCGGGACAGCACGGCCGCCGAGCTGTGCACCGTGTCCGACCTGGCCTCCGACGCGCCGCACTTCGTGGCCAACGCGCTCGCTGCCGCTGCGCTGGCCCGCGCGCACGGGGTGAGCCAGGCCGCCGTACGCGACGGGCTGCGGGCCTTCCGTCCCGACGGCCACCGCATCGCCGTGGTCGCCGAGCGAGACGGCGTCGGGTGGGTCGACGACTCCAAGGCGACCAACCCGCACGCGGCCATGTCCTCCCTGCAGGCCTACGACTCCGTGGTCTGGGTGGCCGGCGGGCTGGCCAAGGGCGCCCGCTTCGACGACCTGGTGCAGGCCGTCCGCAGCCGGCTGCGGGGCGTCGTGCTGATCGGGCGCGACCGCGACGTGATCGCCGAGGCGCTTTCGCGACACGCGCCGGATGTCCGGGTGTTGACCGTCGACGGCGGAGAGACTGACACCCAAGACGGTGGACGGGCCCTGATGGGGCGCGTCGTGGACGCGGCAGCCGACATGGCACGAGCCGGGGACACGGTGCTCCTCGCACCGGGATGCGCCTCGATGGACCAGTTCACCAGCTATGCGGCACGAGGCGACGCGTTCGCCGCGGCAGTCCGGGACAGGCTCGACGACCAGCACTAGCACCACCGGCCAGGAGAGGGGAGCGACGTGACGACCACGCACCCCGAGACCCGGAGCCGCGTCCCGCTGGGCAAGGTCGCAGGAGGGGTCACGGGTCGGGCGACCGGCTGGACCACGACCGCCCGCGACGCCCTGAGCCGTCCGCTGACGTCCTACTACCTGCTCCTCGGAGCCTCCGCGCTGCTGCTCACCATCGGCCTGATCATGGTGCTGAGCGCCTCGAGCGTCCGCTCCTACGAATACACCGGCGACTCCTTCACCATCGTGCGCCGCCAGCTGATGTGGGTGCTGATCGGGGTCCCGGCCGCAGTCCTCGCCAGCCGGCTGCCGCTGCGCCTGATCCGGGGGCTCGCGTACGTCGGGTTCTCGGTCTCGCTGGTGCTGCTGACCCTCACCGCCTTCATGGGCGTGGAGCGCAACGGCAACACCAACTGGCTCGCGATCGGACCGCTGGTCATCCAGCCCTCCGAGATCGCCAAGCTGGCCCTGGTCATCTGGGCTGCCCACATCTACGCCAACAAAGAGCGGCGCCTCCACAGCTTCCACCAGATCGTGGTGCCCGTCGTGCCCGGGATGCTCCTGGCCACCAGCTTGGTGATCGTCGGCAAGGACCTCGGCACCGCCCTGATCCTCTTCGCCATCCTGCTCGGCATGCTCTGGGTGGTCGGCGCCCCGATGCGCTTCTTCGCGATGGCCTCGATGATCGTGGGTGTCGGGGTCTTCGCGATGGCCACGAGCAACGCCGAGCGCTTCGAGCGCATCACGACCTTCATCGACCCGTTCAAGGACTTCCACGGCACCGGGTGGCAGCCGGCCCACGGCCTCTACGCCCTCTCCAGTGGCGGCACCTTCGGCCAGGGGATCGGTGCCAGCCAGCAGAAGTGGGGCTACCTGCCCGAGGCCCACACCGACTTCATCTTCGCGGTCCTCGGCGAGGAGCTCGGTCTGGTCGGCACCCTGCTCGTCATCGGGCTCTTCCTCACCATCGCCTACGCCGCCCTGCGCGTCGCCCGCGAGACCGCCGACCCCTTCGTCCGCTACTGCAGCTTCGGCATCGTGGTCTGGCTGATCGGCCAGATGATCATCAACGTCGGCATGGTGCTGGCCCTGCTGCCCGTCATCGGCATCCCGCTCCCGCTCGTCTCCTACGGCGGCTCGAGCCTGGTCCCGACGCTCGTCGCGATCGGTCTGCTGGTCGGCTTCGCCCGCCGCGAGCCCGAGGCCGCACGCGCCCTGGCGCAGCGCAGGTCGGTCCGGTCGTCCGGCCTCTCCGCCCGATGAGGACACTGGGCTGATGCGCGTCCTCCTTGCCGGTGGTGGCACCGCCGGCCACACGTCCCCCCTGCTCGCGACCGCCGACGCCCTGCGTCGGCTCGACCCCACGGTCGAGATCACCTGTCTCGGCACCCCCCGGGGCCTGGAGAACAAGGTGGTCCCGGCCGCCGGCTACCCGCTCGAGCTGATCCCTCCCGTGCCGCTGCCGAGGCGCCCCAACGCCGACCTGCTGCGCGTGCCGACCCGGTTGCGCGGCGCGGTGAAGCAGACGTTGGCGATCATCGACCGGATCCAGCCCGACGTGATCGTCGGCTACGGCGGTTACGTCTCGATGCCCGCCTACCTCGCCGCCCGTCGGCGCAGGCTGCCGTTGGTCATCCACGAGCAGAACACCCTGCCCGGGCTGGCCAACAAGGCCGGCGCCCGCGTCGCCACCCGCGTCGCGGTGAGCTTTCCCGACACCGAGCTGCGCAACGCCGAGTACGTCGGCCTCCCGATCCGTCGGATGATCTCCCAGCTCGACCGGGCCGCCAGCCGTGCGGAGGCCCGTGCGTTCTTCGGGCTCGACCCCGACCTGCCCACGCTCGTCGTCACCGGCGGCTCCCAGGGCGCCCGCCGGCTCAACCAGGCCGTCTCCGGTGCCTCCGCGGCACTCGGCAGCGCCGGGGTCCAGGTGCTGCACGTCGTCGGGCCCCAGGGGGAGGCGACGCCGACCGCGACGGGCACGCCGTACGTCGTCGTCGACTTCGTCGAGCGCATGGACCTGCTGTTGGCGGCCGCCGACCTCATGGTCTGCCGGTCGGGCGCCAGCAGCGTCGTCGAGGCGGCGGCCACCGGGGTGCCGGCCATCTTCGTGCCGCTGCCGATCGGCAACGGCGAGCAGGCGCGCAACGCCGGCGCAGTCGTCGAGGCCGGGGGAGCGCTGCTGGTGGACGACGCCGACCTCACGCCCGACTGGGTCGCCGACACCGTGCCCGGCCTCGTCACCGACCCCGAGCGCCTCGCGGCGATGAGCGCCGCCGCGTCGGGACTGGTCCCGCGCGACGCCGACGACACGCTGGCAGCCATCGTGGTCGAGACCGCGGCAGGAGGCCGCTGGTGAGGGTGCCGATCCCCACGGTGATCACGCCGGCCGAGCACCTCGGTCGCGTGCACTTCGTCGGCATCGGGGGAGCCGGGCTGTCCGGCATCGCCCGCATCATGTTGGCGCGCGGCATCAGCGTGAGCGGCAGCGACGGCACCGACAGCCCCACCCTGGAGGCTCTGCGCGCCCTCGGCGCGAGGGTCGACCTCGCCCACGACGCCGCGCACGTGTCCGGGGTCGACACCGTGGTCGTGTCCACGGCCATCCAGGAGGACAACCCCGAATACGTCGAGGCGGTGCGCCAGGGACTCATCGTGCTGCCCCGCTCGGCGGCCCTCGCCTCGGTCATGGCCGGACGCCGCGTGCTGGCTGTGGCCGGCACGCACGGCAAGACCACCACGACCTCGCTGCTCACCGTGGCCCTGCAGGCGGCCGGTGCCGACCCGACGTACGCCATCGGTGGCGACCTCGCCCAGACCGGCACCAACGCCGCCGAGGGGGCCGGCGAGCTGTTCGTCGCCGAGGCCGACGAGAGCGACGGCGCCTTCCTGGTCTACGAGCCCTATGCCTCGGTCGTCACCAACGTCGAGGCCGACCACCTCGACCAGTGGGGCACCGAGGAGGCCTACCGGGCCGCTTTCGACGAGTTCGCCGGCAAGGTCGATCCTGACGGCTTCCTGGTCTGCATCCTCGACGACCCGGGAGCTGCGGCCCTGGCCGCGACCGCGGCGGAGCGGGGCATCACCGTCGTCGGCGTCGGCGAGGACGCCCGCGCCGACGTGCGGGTCGTGGACCTGGAGCTGGTCGGCAGCACCTCCTCCTTCACGGTCCTCGACGGCGGCGTCGAGCTGGGCCGTGTCACCCTGCAGATCCCTGGTCGTCACTACGTGCTGGACGCCGCCGCCGCGCTGGCCACGGGGCTGCGCCTCGGGTGTCCCTTCGACGAGCTGCGCCGCGGGCTCGAGGGGTTCACCGGCACCCGTCGCCGCATGGAGCGCAAGGGTGAGGCCGGGGGAGTCCGTGTCTACGACTCCTACGCCCACCACCCCGCCGAGATCGCCGGCGACCTCGTCGCCGCCCGCTCGGTCGCAGGTGAGGGGCGCGTCGTCGTGGCCTACCAACCCCACCTGGTCTCCCGCACCCGCATCTTCGGCGAGGCCATGGGCCAGGCTCTCGGTGCGGCCGACGAGGTCGTCGTCCTGGACGTCTACCTCGCCCGGGAGGAGGCCGACCCGGCGGTGACCGGTGCGTTGGTCGCCGACGCGGTGCCGCTCCCCGCCGACCGGGTCGCTTTCGTGCCCGACTTCGACGCCGTCCCCGCCGAGGTCGCGCGCCGGGCCCGCCCGGGCGACCTGGTGGTCACGCTGGGAGCGGGCACGGTCACCGCCCTCGGTCCCCGGATCCTGGAGCTGCTGGAGGGTGGCGATGGCTAGCTCGACCCGCACCCGCACCCGCGACGCGGGGGAGCGCACGACGCAGCAGACGCGTCGCCGCTTCGCCCGTCGTCAGTGGGCCCGCCGCTGGCTGCGCTGGAAGCCGGTCGTCGCGCTGGTCGCGCTCGTGGCCCTCGCCGTCGCGGGCGTCTACACCGTCTACTTCTCCGACGCCCTCGCCGTCGACGGCGTCGAGGTCACGGGCAACTCGCGGCTGAGCGACGAGCAGGTCCTGGCCGCCGCCGACGTCCCGGTCGGCGAGCCGCTGGCCCGCGTCGACGTCGACGCGATCAGGGGCCGCGTCGGCTCGCTGGCCGACGTCGCCTCCGTCGACGTCTCCCGTGCCTGGCCCCACGAGGTGCTGGTCACCGTCGTGGAGCGCACGCCGGTGGCAGTGCTCGAGATCGCCGGGTCGCTGCGCGGCCTCGACGCCACCGGCGTCGTCTTCGGGACCTTCAAGCCTGCTCCGCCGGGCCTGCCCCGCGTCCGGACCACCTCCTCGACCAGCGCCGACGCGCTGCGCGAGGTGGCCGAGGTGGTCAGCGCGCTGCCCGAGGACCTCGCGGCGACGGTCGACCACGTCGAGGTCGAGACCGTCGACCGGATCACCCTGGTCCTGCGCGACGACCGGGTGGTGCGGTGGGGGAGCGCGGCCCAGTCCGAGGAGAAGGCCGCGGTCCTCGAGGCGCTGCTGGGCCAGGACGCACGCGAGTACGACGTCAGCGTGCCGGGCACGCCCACCACCATCCGGTAGGTCCGTCCCCGCGCCGTGTCCGGCCAGGTCTTCGCGGCAACTCGCTCGCGTCGCGGCGTGTCTGCGCGTCCTCGGTGTCGGCGTTGCCTACTGTCGTGGTCACGACGAGGTTGACATAACTATAACCCTCAGGCTGAGGGTCAGGGTTCTCGACTCGCCGACCTTCTTCCCCGCGTGACCCGTCACACCCCCATCGACAATCCCCAGTACTAATCCCGAGAGGTGAAGCCGCCGTGGCAGCTGCACAGAACTACCTGGCCATCATCAAGGTCGTGGGCATCGGTGGCGGCGGCGTCAACGCTGTCAACCGGATGATCGAGGTCGGCCTCAAGGGCGTCGAGTTCATCGCGATCAACACCGACGCCCAGGCGCTGCTCATGAGCGATGCCGACGTCAAGCTCGACATCGGTCGCGAGCTGACCCGCGGCCTCGGTGCCGGCGCCAACCCCGACGTGGGCGCCCAGGCCGCCGAGGACCACGCCGACGAGATCGAAGAGGTCATCAAGGGCGCCGACATGGTGTTCGTGACCGCCGGCGAGGGTGGCGGCACCGGCACCGGCGGCGCGCCCGTCGTGGCCCGCATCGCCCGCTCACTGGGCGCCCTGACCATCGGTGTCGTGACGCGTCCGTTCTCCTTCGAGGGCAAGCGCCGCGCCGGCTCCGCGGAGGAGGGCATCGCCGGTCTCCGCGTGGAGGTCGACACCCTCATCGTCATCCCCAACGACCGGCTGCTGTCGATCAGCGACCGCAACGTGTCGGTCCTCGACGCGTTCAAGCAGGCCGACCAGGTGCTGCTCCAGGGTGTCTCCGGCATCACCGACCTGATCACCACGCCCGGCCTGATCAACCTCGACTTCGCCGACGTCAAGTCCGTCATGGCCAACGCCGGCTCGGCCCTGATGGGCATCGGCTCGGCCCGGGGCGAGGACCGCGCCGTGGCCGCGGCCGAGATGGCGGTCTCCAGCCCGCTGCTCGAGGCCTCCATCGACGGGGCCCACGGCGTGCTGCTCTCGATCGCCGGTGGCTCCGACCTCGGTCTCTTCGAGATCAACGAGGCGGCGGCGCTCGTGGCCGAGGCCGTCCACCCCGAGGCCAACATCATCTTCGGTGCCACCATCGACGACGCCCTGGGCGACGAGGTCCGCGTGACCGTCATCGCCGCGGGCTTCGACGGTGGCGCGCCCAAGCGCCGCGACGAGGGTCAGACCCTGCGCCGCGACTCCAAGCCGTCGCAGACCCAGGCCGAGACCCGGGCGGCGGCCGCCGCGGTCGCCACGCGTCGCGACGACGCCGGCAAGGGCGAGGTGGAGAAGCAGTCGGTGCTCGCGGGTGCTCGCACCCCGGCGACCCCGCCCACCACGACGGCGTCGAGCGCGTCGACGACGCCTGCCCCCACGACCCCCAAGCCGGCCCCCCGTCAGGTCCACTACGACGACGACGAGCTCGACGTCCCGGACTTCCTGAAGTAACGACGCTTGTACGCCTACCGCGCGGCCCTGGACCCCGTCGACCTGTCGTTCACCGACCGGTTCGGCGGGGTCAGTGCCGCGCCCTACGACGAGCTCAACCTCGCGATCGAGGGCGACGACGACCCGGCCGCCTGCGCCGCCAACCTGCGTCGGCTGATGGACGACTTCGCTCCCGGGGACGACCTCGCCGACCTCCACCAGGTGCACGGCTGCGACGTCGTCACCCCCGACGCCCCGGGGGAGCGACCCTCCGCCGACGGGATCGTCACCGACCGGCCCGGCGTCACGCTGATGGTCCGGGCAGCCGACTGCGTCCCGGTCCTCCTCGCCGACCCCGAGGCCGGCGTCGTCGGCGCGGTCCACTCCGGACGCCCCGGCCTGGCGCTGGCGGTGGTGCCGGCGACCGTGGCCAGGATGCGTGAGCTCGGTGCCCGGGAGCTGACGGCCTGGGTCGGACCGCACGTGTGCGGCGCCTGCTACGAGGTGCCCGAGGAGCTCCGGGCCGAGGTGGGTGCCCTGGTGCCCGCGGCCGTGGCGACCACCTCGTGGGGCACTCCCTCGCTCGACCTCGGGGCCGGGGTCCGCTCCCAGCTCGAGGCCGACGGCGTGCGCGTCGTCGACGCCTCCCGCTGCACCCGCGAGAGCCTCGACCTCTTCTCCTACCGACGCGACGGCCGCCAGGCCGGGCGTCAGGCCGGCCTGATCAGGATCCGACCGTGACGGCCCGGTCGGACGAGCTCGCCGCCAACCTCGCCACCGTGCGCGACCGCATCGCGCGAGCGTGCGGCGAGGCGGACCGCGCCCCCGGCGAGGTCGAGCTGGTCGTCGTCACGAAGTTCTTCCCCGCCTCCGACGTGCGCGTCCTCGCCGACCTCGGGGTCACCGACGTCGGTGAGAACCGGCACCAGGAGGCGGAGGCCAAGGCCGCGGAGTGCGCCGACCTCGGTCTGCGCTGGCACTTCATCGGCGGTCTCCAGAGCAACAAGGCCGCCGCCGTGGCGCGCTACGCCGACGTCGTGGAGTCCGTCGACAGGTCCAAGCTCGTGGCCGGGCTCGACCGGGGCGCCGCCGAGCGTGGTCGTCACGTCGAGGTGCTGGTCCAGGTCAGCCTGGACGAGCCCGGGGCCGAGCACCGGGCCGGGGTCGACCCTGCTGCGTTGGGCGACCTCGTCGGGGTCGTCGCCGGCGCGGAGCACCTCGTCCTGAGGGGGCTCATGGCGGTGGCGCCGCTCGGCGCCGACCCGGCAGCAGCCTTCGCCCGGCTGGCGGCGTTGCGTGCCGACGTACTCCAGCAGGCACCGGAGGCGACGTGGTTGTCGGCCGGCATGAGCGGCGACCTCGAGCACGCCGTGCAGGCGGGTGCGACACACGTGCGCGTCGGCTCCGCGGTCCTCGGATCACGGCCTCAGGTCCAGTAGTGTCCACATCAGAGAAAGTGCGTCCCGACAGGGGCGCCTGCGAAGTTCCGGAGGAACAGTCATGAGCGGTGCGATGCGCAGGATCGGTGAATACCTCGGCCTGCTCGAGGACACCGGTCGTTACGACGACTACGACGGCGACGACTACCACACCCAGGAGACGACGCCGGTCGCGGCTGCGCGTGCGCCCCGGGCCCACGAGCCCCGCCCCGCGCCCGTCTCCGACCTCTCGGAGCGTCGTCGCCACACCGTGGCTCCCGGCCCCACCGGGGTCGTCGCGGAGCTCTCCCGCATCACCACGCTGCACCCGCGCACCTACAACGAGGCGCGCACGGTCGGCGAGAACTTTCGCGAGGGGGTGCCGGTGATCATGAACCTCTCCGAGATGGACGACCAGGACGCCAAGCGGCTCGTCGACTTCGCGGCCGGGCTCGTTTTTGCCACACGTGGCACGATCGAGCGCGTCACCAACAAGGTGTTCCTGCTCTCCCCGCCCAACGTCACGGTCGCCGCCGAGGACAAGCAGCGGATCGCCGAGGGTGGCTTCTTCAACCAGAGCTAGGACGTCGTGGAAATAGCTGGCCGGATCATCGATGTCATCCTCTGGGTGTTCATCGGACTTCTCTGGATCCGATTCATCGTCGACTGGGTGCAGGTCTTCGCCCGGTCCTGGAGCCCGCGGGGGCTCGTGCTCGTCGTGCTGGAGGTCGTCTACTCCGCCACCGACCCGCCGATCAAGGCGCTGCGTCGGCTGATCCCGCCGTTGCGCATCGGCAACTTCGCGCTGGACCTCAGCTTCATCATCGTGATGATCTGTGCCTACCTGCTGCGCTACGTCAACCGGGTCGTGCTCCTGTCCTGACCTCCTGGGGCGGGCGCGCGGCGCCGCGGGAGGCGCGCACCCGGTGCGACGTCACACCAGTCCCACGCAGGCGCTATTGTTCGACGGACACACGTACTGCACCAACCGATCAATCTATGAATGGGTGAGGTCATGCCGCTGACGCCTGAGGACGTGAGCAACAAGCGATTCACGCCTGTCCGGCTCCGTGAGGGCTACGACATGGGCGAGGTCGACCAGTTCCTCGACGAGGTGGAGACCGAGCTCGCTCGGCTGACGAAGGAGAACGAGGACCTTCGGGCCAAGCTCGCCTCGGCGCAGAGTGGTGCTCCGATGTCTGCTCCTGCCGAGACTGCGCCCCAGCCGGTCGTGGTGGAGAAGGCTCCCGAGCCTGCTCCCAAGCCCGCGCCCGCCGCCGCGCCCGAGGTGCCCGCGGAGACGATCCGGGTCGAGACGGTGCCGCAGGCCTCCAACGCTGCTGCCCGCCTGCTGGAGATCGCCACGCGCAACGCCGACGAGCTCGTCGACGACGCCAAGAACCAGGCCGACAAGATCATCGGCGAGGCCCGCACCAAGGCCGAGCGCCTCGAGGCGGAGTCCAAGAGCAAGGCCGACCGGCTCGAGTCCGACGCGCGCACCCGCTCGCAGATGCTCGACACCGAGACCGCCGAGCGTCGCACCCAGCTCTTCGGCGACCTGGAGAAGGAGCGCGACAAGCTCAGCGTCGACGTCGAGAACCTCCGCTCGTTCGAGCGCGAGTACCGCTCGCGTCTCAAGAGCTACTTCACCCAGCAGCTCGAGTCGCTGCAGGGACAGGCCGAGACGGCTGCTCCCTCCACCGACGAGACGCCGGCGCCCAAGCGTTTGCGCTCGATCCTCGGGGAGGAGGAGGGCTGAGTCCCTCCCACGCGCGTTGAACGGCCGGTCCTTCGGGGCCGGCCGTTCTGCTGTCCGCGGTGTGGCGGGTTTGAGCCGACTTCCCGCACCGGCTACCCTCCGTGCAGCCCGTGGCTGTCGTCGCGGGTCCTTGCGGTCCGAGGGAGGCCCTTTCCATGGCTCGAAGCACCAGGAAGTCGTTGGCCGGTCAGGCAGCGTCCGCAGCACGCAAGGTGATCTCCCGCCGCCCCGCCAAGGCTGCTGCCACGGCGGAGGCGCCCGCGAAGAAGGCGGCACCGGCCAAGAGGGCCGCACCCGCGAAGAAGGCGGCACCGGTCAGGAAGGCGGCGCCGGCCAAGAAGGCCGCACCCGCGAAGAAGGCGGCACCGGCGAAGAAGGCGGCACCGGCGAAGAAGGCGGCACCGGCCACGAAGGCGGCACCGGCCACGAAGGCGACACCGGCGAAGAAGGCGACACCGGCCACGAAGGCGGCACCGGCCACGAAGGCGGCACCGGCCACGAAGGCGGCACCGGCCACGAAGGCGACACCGGCCACGAAGGCGACACCGGCCACGAAGGCGGCACCGGCCACGAAGGCGGCACCGGCCACGAAGGCGGCACCGGCCACGAAGGCGGCACCGGCCAAGAAGGCCGCACCGGCCAAGAAGGCCGCACCGGCCAAGAAGGCCGCACCCATGAAGACGACGACCCCCGCACAGAAGGCACCCTCGGTGAAGAAGCCCGCTCCGGCCAACGATGCACCCGTCTCCGCCCTCGTGGTGAAGGAGGGGGAGGACGCCTGGACCAAGGCCGAGCTCAAGGAGGTGCTCGACGAGCTGCGCGAGCAGCACGCCCACAGCACCGGGATCGTCGCGGCGCAGGAGACCGAGCTGTCCGGGCTGCTGCGTGATGCCGGTGACGGCGCCGGCCAGGACCAGGCCGACATGGGCGCCACCAGCTTCGAGCGGGACCACGAGCTGACCGTGCTCAACAACGAGCGCGACAAGATCGCCCAGATCGACCGGGCCCTTGCCCGCATCGACGACGGCACCTACGGGGTCTGCGAGTCCTGCGGTAACGCCATCGGCAAGATGCGGCTCATGGCTTTCCCCCGTGCGACACTCTGCATGACATGCAAGCAGCGCGAGGAACGTCGCTGAGCGACGACGACGCCACTCCCGAGTCCCGGTCCACGACCCACGGGGGTGGCCGTCTGCGACTCCGCTTCGCCGCGATCGCCCTGGTCGTCTACCTCGTCGACATCCTGACCAAGATCGTTGCGGTCGACGAGCTCGCCGACCGTGACATCCCCCTGGTGGGCGACTTCCTGGTCCTGCACCTGACCCGCAACCCGGGTGCTGCCTTCAGCACGGGGACGCAGTTCACCGAGGTGCTCAGCGTCATCGCGATCGTCGCGGTGGTGGTCGTCCTCTGGTTGAGCCGCCGGCTCGGCAGTGCCGGCTGGGCCACGGCACTGGGCTTCCTGCTCGCAGGCGTCGCGGGCAACCTCACCGACCGGATCTTCCGCGATCCCGGCCCCCTGCGCGGGCACGTCATCGACTTCTTGATGCTCCCCAACTGGCCGGTCTTCAACATCGCCGACGTGGCGATCAACATCGCTGCGGGACTGATCCTCATCCAGGCCTTCCGCGGCATCCGCATCGACGGCACCCGTGAGGACGCCGACGATCCCGAGCGCACCGAACCCGAGGCGAAACAGACGTGACACAGCAGGTCGACCACCGCAGTCTCCAGGTCCCTGACGGGCTGGCCGGCGAGCGGGTGGACGCCGCGATGGCCCAGATGTTCGGTCTCTCCCGCACGCGAGCGGCGGACCTGATCTCCAGCGGGCTGGTCACGCTGGACGGTGCCGCGGTGGCCAAGAGCGACCGCGTGCTGCCCGGCACCCGTCTCGACGTGACGATCCCCTTCGAGGGCGACCCGCTCGAGATCGTCCCGGAGATCGTCGAGGGCATCAAGATCATCCACGACGACGACTCCATCGTCGTGATCGACAAGCCGGTCGGCGTCGCGGTGCACCCCTCGCCGGGCTGGTCCGGACCCACGGTCGTCGGGCACCTCGCAGGTGCCGGCTTCCGCATCGCGACGAGCGGTGCTCCCGAGCGCCAGGGGATCGTGCAGCGGCTCGACGTCGGCACCTCGGGCGTCATGGTGATCACCAAGTCCGAGCACGGCTACTCGCTGCTCAAGAACGCCTTCCGCCAGCGCACGGTCGACAAGACCTACCACGCCCTCGTCCAGGGGCACCCCGACCCGCACGAGGGCACCATCGACGCGCCCATCGGCCGCCACCCCCGCGCCGACTACAAGTTCGCGGTCATGGGTGACGGGCGTCCCAGCGTGACGCACTACGAGACCCTCGAGGCACACCGGTTCGCCAGCCTGCTGGAGGTGCACCTCGAGACGGGTCGCACCCACCAGATCCGCGTGCACATGGCGGCGCTCAAGCACCCGTGCGTCGGCGACATCACCTACGGCGCCGACCCCACCCTGTCGCGTCGGGTGGGCCTGGAGCGCCAGTGGCTGCACGCGGTCAAGCTCGGCTTCGAGCACCCCGACTCGGGCGCCTACGTGGAGTACGAGTCGACCTACCCCGACGACCTCTCCCGTGCCCTCGAGATCATCCGCGATGCCGACTGACCTGGTCCTCCGACCGGCGACGCCGCTCGACGCCCACGACGTCGCGTCGGTCCACCTGCGCGCGCGGCGTGCGGCGCCGATGCCGCCGGCCGTGCATCCCGACGACGACGTACGACGCTGGCTCGCTGTCCGGCTGCAGTCCGACGAGGTCTGGGTGGCCGAGCACGACGGCGCTGTGGTGGGCTACGCGCGCCTGACCGACGTCTGGCTCGACGACCTCTACGTCGAGCCGTCCCACGCCCGCCAGGGCGTCGGCTCGGCGCTGCTCGACGTCGCCACCTCGGTGCGTCCCGACGGCTTCTGCCTCTGGGTGTTCGAGAGCAACGCGCCGGCGCGGGCGTTCTACGCCCGCCACGGGCTCGTGGAGCTCGAGCGCACGGACGGCTCGGCCAACGAGGAGCACTCGCCCGACATCAAGATGGCCTGGACCGGCGCCGACCCGTTCGCCTTCCTCCGCGGCCTCATCGACGAGGTCGACGTCCAGCTCGGCGACCTGCTCGCGCGCCGCGCCGCCCTGACCCGCGCGGTCCAGCCGCTCAAGGCCGACCCCACGCAGCGAGACCTCGCCCGTGAGCACCAGATCGCCACGGCGCTGGCCGCCCGTGCGCCGGCCCTGGGGGCCGAGCGGATCGAGCGGATCGTCCACACCATCATCACCGAGAGCCTGGACGCGGCCCGCACGTGAGAGCGGCGCACCCCCGGTGCTGATCGCCGTCGTCCTGACCCTGGCCGGGTCCGTGGCGCACGCCGCGTGGAACCTCCTGGCCAGCCGGGCCCACGCCGAGGACAGCGGCCTGTTCGTCTGGGTCTACTCCGTCCTCTCGCTGGTCCTGCTCGCCCCGGCCGCCCTCGTGGCGGTGCTGCTCGGGGCCGAGGTCTCGTGGACCCTGGTCGGCGCCGGGGCGGTCAGCGCGCTCCTCCACACGGCGTACGCCGTCTCGCTGCAGGCGGCCTACGCGCGCAGCGACCTCAACGTCACCTACCCCGTGGCCCGGGGGCTCGGGCCGGTCGTCGCCGCCGGCTTCGCCGTGGCGGTGCTCGGAGAACGACCGGGGGTGCTGGGCTGGGTGGGCATCGCGCTGATCACGGCAGGGGTGGGCGTGGTCTCGACCGGGGCGGCGGCGCCCGAGTCGCGCGCACGTCGCGCCGCAGGGCTGCGCTGGGGGCTGCTGATCGCGGCCGCGATCGCCGGCTACACGCTCTGGGACGCCCACGCGGTCGGCGGGCTGGGGGTCGACCCGGTCACCTACTACGCGGTGGGCGGGGCGTGGATGGTCGTCGTGCTCACCGTGGCGTGCGCGGGTCGGCTCGGGGGAGCGGGAGCGGTGCTGCGCCGCCACTGGCGCACGGGCCTCGCGGTGGCGGTGCTCTCCCCGGTGGCCTACGTGCTGGTGCTGGTCGCCCTCACCCTCGCGCCGGTCTCCGTGGTGGCACCGCTGCGCAGCACCAGCATCGTGGTGGGCAGCCTTGCCGCCTGGTGGTGGCTGGGCGAGGCGCACGGGGGGCGCCGGCTGGCGGGCGCGGTCGTGGTCACCGTGGGGGTCGCGGCGCTGGTGCTGGCCTAGGCGGTGGGGTGAGATGTCGGTGCGCCCTGCCACCATGCTCGGAGCGGTTCGCGTAGGCTGGTCCTCTTCCCCCAGCGAGACGTCCGACGCCTTCCACCGAGGTCGTCGTGGCCGCTGCAGCATGCCCTATCTCGACCGGCGAGGAGCCCGAAGCAGACATGACGACAGGTTCTTCCGACTCCTTCGTCCACCTGCACGTCCACACCGAGTACTCCATGCTCGACGGTGCCGCCCGGCTCGGCGCGCTGACCCAGCGGGCGGCCGACCTCGGCATGCCGGCGGTCGCGATGACCGACCACGGCAACGTGTTCGGGGCCTATGAGTTCTACACGAAGGCGAAGCAGGCCGGGGTCAAGCCGATCATCGGCATCGAGGCCTACTTCGCGCCCAACATCTCCCGCTTCGAGCGCAAGGGCGTCAACTTCTACGGCGGCGGTCCCGACGACGTCTCCAACCGCGGCGCCTACACGCACATGACGCTGCTGAGCGAGTCGACCGAGGGCATGCACAACCTCTTCCGGCTCTCCACCGGCGCGTGGCGCGACGGGTTCTTCAAGCACCCGCGCATGGACCGTGAGCTCCTCTCGCAGCACGGCAAGGGCATCATCGGCACCACCGGCTGCCCGTCCGGCGAGGTCCAGGTCCACCTGCGTCACGGCAACTACGAGGCGGCCAAGCAGGTCGCCGGCGACTTCCAGGACATCCTCGGCAAGGACAACTACTTCCTCGAGCTGATGGACCACGGCCTCGACATCGAGACCCGGGTCAAGGACGGGCTGCTGCGCCTGGCCAAGGACATGCAGATCCCGCTGCTGGCGACCAACGACTCCCACTACGTCATGCAGGAGGACGCCAAGAGCCAGGAGCACCTGCTCTGCATCAACTCCGGCTCGACGATGGACATCCCGGCCGGTGACGGACCCGGTCA
>NZ_JANNML010000156.1:0-5124 GCF_031397825.1 Nocardioides sp. | reverse complement strand
GCATCCCCGGTGCGTCGCCGCATCACCCACAGCTCCCGCACCCGCTCGAAGCCGTACGCCGCAGCGAGCGCGGCCGCCGCGGGATGGTCACCGTGCGACCACGCCAGCACCCGCCCCTCGCCGACCGCCTCCAGCGCCTGGCGCAACAGGCTGCGGCCGACGCCCCGCCCGCGATCATCCGGCGACACCACGAGCGTGACCTCGTTATCGATCAGCAGCGCGAAGCCCGTCTCCTCCACCCACGACCGCACCCGCTCGGAGTGGTGCCGCACCGCCCGCCACGTCGCCTCGTCGACCGCGGACGCCCCGTCGGCGGCCTCGGCAGCCGCCGCGATCTGTTCCAGAGAGCTCACCCGCCCACCCTAGAGATCGGCGGGTGAGTCAGCGCGGAGACTCCGGCGCGTCGGGTGAGCCGGAGTCTCCGAGCTCGCACCCGGGTCCGCAAGGCTGCGGCGTCCCGGTCCAGCCGCGTCGGTGCAGGACCGTTGCGACGCGCGCGGCAGTCCGGCAGGGGTGGTCGAAGACCTGCGCAAAGCGCAGCCGCAGGCTCGCCCGCCCTGCCGCGAGGTCGTCGAGGTCCCGGTCCGCGTCGCGCCCGGCCGCATCCCAGGAGTCGTGCGCCAGCCGGCCGTCGAGCTCGATCACCAGATCGAGGCCCTCGTGCTCGAGGTCGCGGTACTCCCGTCCTCCCTCGGTCTCGCGCACCACCTGGCGGGACGCCGCCGGCAGGCCGTGTGCCCGCTCGACCCACGTCAGGTAGCCGTGCTCGAGGACGGAGCCCGTGCCCGCAGCCACGTCGTCGAGGACCTGTTCCACGAAGCCTCGCCAGCGCCGTCGTCGGCGGCGGCCGAGCGCCTCTGTCACCCGCTCCGGCGTCGTACGTCGACCGCAGATCTCGTCCGTGACCAGCCGCACCACCGCCGTCTCCGAGCGCGCTCGGTCGATCAGCGCCACGAGGTTGTCCTCGGGACGGACGCGCGGGGGCTACTGGCTCCACCGCACCTGCGCCGCCAGCCCCACGACGCGGTGGACCCGCACCCCAGCGGGGGTCGAGACCCGCCGAGCGGTGTCGACCGCGACGTGGACGACTCCACGCTCGTCGGGCTTCGGGCGAGCGGAGTCCAGGTAGAGCGCAGCGGGCTCGGCGAACAGCACCGCAGCCCAGGCGCGCTGGCGCCACGTGAGCGGGATGCACGTAGACGCCGGTGTGGACGCGAGCCAGCTCGCACCGGCGCACCATCCGGTCGATGTCGGCCTTGGTCGCGCTCAGGGCGAGCAGCTGCTTCCTGCTGACGACGCCGTCCTGCGCCGCGAGGGTGCACCGGAGCTCCTCGTGCTTCACGCAGGGGACGTGCCCGAGTGCCCGGTCGATCAATCAAGCCGGGCCCGCCCCTGTGGAGGACCCTCAGGCGTCGGCGTTCGACCGCTCGGTGAGCGACGCGACGTCGGCAGCGCCTTCCTTCTCCTTGGCCGGCAGCACGAAGCGGTAGCCCACGTTGCGCACGGTCCCGATCAGCGTCTCGTTCTCGACACCGAGCTTGGCGCGCAGCCGACGCACGTGCACGTCGACGGTGCGGGTGCCGCCGAAGTAGTCGTAGCCCCACACCTCCTGCAGCAGCTGCTGGCGGCTGAAGACGCGACCGGGGTGCTGCGCGAGGAACTTCAGGAGCTCGAACTCCTTGAACGTCAGGTCGAGCGAGCGGCCGCCGATCTTCGCCGTGTAGGTCGCGTCGTCGACGACGACCTCGCCGGAGCGGATGACGTGGGCCTCGGGGTCCGCTGCTTCGCGGCGGGCGTTGAGGCGGCCGATGGCGAGCTTGATGCGTGCCTCGAGCTCGGCGGGGCCGCAGGTGTGCAGCACGACGTCGTCCATGCCCCAGTCGTGGGAGACGACGGACAGGCCGCCCTCGGTCACGATGAGCAGGACCGGCACGTCGGTGCCGGTGGTGCGGATCAGCCGGCTGAGGTCACGCGCGCCGGCGAGGTCCTGGCGTCCGTCGACGAGCAAAAGGTCCGCCTCGGGGGCCTCCAGCAGGGCGCTTCCCTCGGCTGGGAGGATCTTCACGGTGTGGCCCAGCAGCGACAATCCGGGCAGGACCTCGGCTGACGGCTGGAGCGCGCTGGTCAACAGCAGCAGGGTGCTCACAATGGTCTCCTCCCGAATGGGGCGGGGACCGAAACGCAACACTGGGCTCCGGTCAGGCGAATCTGAGAGGAAGAATAGCGAAACGTGAGCGTCACATCGGATCGATCCGGGTTAAATGAGACCGACGCCATCCGCGTCAGGTACTGGGCTGCCGCCCGATCTGCGGCTGGTTGTGACGGGGACGACCTTCCTGTCACCGGCCCGATATCTCTCACCGATGTCCTGCGACAGGTCGCCCAGCTCCACCCCGACACCCGGCTGATGGCCGTCCTCGGCACCTGCTCGGTCCTCCTCGGTGACCGCCCGGTCGCCACCGAGGACCCCGACGAGCTCCAGGTGCCGCCCGGCTCCGAGCTCCAGTTCCTGCCGCCTTTCGCCGGCGGCTGAGTCGCAGGAATGCCCCTGACCGGACGATCGTTGAGCACCCCGTGACACCTGGACAGCTCGTGCTTCTCATCGCCGTCATCGCCGCCTTAGCCTTCGGCGGCTATCGCGCCCTCACCGACGGCCGCTTCCGCGGCACCCACCGGGTCCGCGATGCCGAGACGTCACCCAGCCCCGACGCGCCGGCAGCAGCCACCGAGACCCCGACCTCGGTCCTCGCCGACACCGACTGGTCCAGTCAGCTCGGCGAGAAGGCGACGCTGCTGCAGTTCTCGAGCGCGTTCTGCGCCCCGTGCCGCGCCACCCGACGCATCCTCACCGAGGTGGCCGAGGTCGTCCCGGGCGTCACCCACCTCGAGGTCGACGCCGAGCAGCACCTCGAGCTCGTCCGCCGGGTCGGCGTCCTGCGCACCCCCACCACGCTGATCCTCGATGCCCACGGCACCGAGGTCACCCGCGCCGCCGGCGCTCCCCGCAAGGAGCAGGTGCTCAACGCCTTGGCTCAGCTGGGCGTCAGGTAGGCCGGGGACTCCTCGACGCCCGACCGCAGCCGCTCGAGGTCGACGCGCACCATCTGGGCCACCACGTCCTCGAAGCTCGTGGACGGCTTCCACCCCAGCACTCGCCGCGTCTCGGAGATGTCGGCTGCCAGCGTCGGGGCATCAGCAGGACGCAGCAGGGCCGGGTCCTGCACGACGTACGCCGAGGGGTCGCCGAGGCCGGCCGCCGCGAAGGCCGCGGCCAGCAGGTCGTGCAGCGTGTGGGTGACCCCGGTCGCGACGACCAGGTCACGGGGCGTGTCCAGCTCGAGCATCGCCACCATCGCCCGGACGTAGTCGGCTGCGGCACCCCAGTCACGCGACACGTCGAGGTTGCCCAAGGTCACCGACGACGCCCGGCCGAGAGCGATCGAGGCTGCGGCCCGGGTGATCTTGCGCGTGACGAAGCGCCGAGGTCGCAACGGGCTCTCGTGGTTGTGCAACGTCGCGGTCACGGCATGCAGCCCGAACGCCTCACGAGCGACCGAGACGGCGGCCCTGGCCCGCACCTTCGACTGCGCGTAGGGACTGCTCGCCCCCGGTGCGCTCTCCTCGGCCGACCCGGCCTGGAAGAAGCGGACGTCGTCGCCGTGCCGGTCGCGCAGCTCCACGAGCGAGGCCAGCATCCGCTCCACCGCGACGCCGTTCACCTCCTCGACCAGGTCGGGCTGGTCCCAGCTCGCTCCGACCGAGGAGAACCCCGCGAGGTTGAAGACCCGCGAGGGACGCCACAGCTCCACCAAGGAGCCGAAGCCGGCCGCGTCACACAGGTCGTGCGACACCACCTCCACCCCGGACAGGTAGACCGACATGGCAGTCACCGCAGGATCGCCGGGACGCACCGTGCCTACCACCTGCCAACCCCGCGCGATCAGCTCCCGGGCGAGGTAGACGCCGTCCTGGCCGGCGACCCCGGTCACCAGGGCCACCCGGGAGGGCGTCATCAGAGCAGTCCGGCGGCCGGCCCCCCGGCCAGTGCCGCGACGTCGGCGTCGACCATGAGCCGGGCCAGCGCGCCGATGTCGGTCCGGGCCTTCCAGCCCAGGACCTCGCGCGCCTTGCTGGGGTCACCGATCAGCGCGTCCACCTCGGTGGGCCGCTCGTACTTCGCCTCGTTGAAGATCACGTAGTCGCGCCAGTCCATGCCGGCGTGGGCGAAGGCCTGCTCGCAGAAGTCCCGCACGGTCGTGCCGACGCCCGTGGCGAGCACGTAGTCGCCAGGCTCGTCCTGCTGGAGCATCCGCCACATGCCCTCGACGTACTCCTTGGCATAGCCCCAGTCGCGCACGGCGTCGATGTTGCCGAGCAGCAGCACGTCCTGGTGGCCGGCCTGGATCGCCGCGACCGCCTGGGTGATCTTGCGGGTCACGAAGGACTCGCCGCGGCGGGGGGACTCGTGGTTGAAGAGGATCCCGGAGACGGCATACATGTCGTAGGCCTCGCGGTAGTTGACCGTCATCCAGTGCGCATAGAGCTTGGCCGCGGCGTAGGGGGAGCGGGGGTAGAAGAGCGTGTGCTCGTCCTGCGGGGGAGGGGTCGCGCCGAACATCTCCGACGTCGACGCCTGGTAGAACCGGCAGTCGAGCTTGGCGGCGCGCAGCGCCTCGAGCAGCCGCACCGTCCCGATGCCGTCGGCCGAGGCGGTGTACTCTGGGATCTCGAACGACACCCGCACGTGGCTTTGGGCCGCCAGGTTGTAGACCTCGTCGGGCTGGATCTCGTGGACCAGGTTGACCAGGCTGACGCCGTCGGTCATGTCGCCGTAGTGCAGGAACAGCCGTTCCCCGGCCGAGGCGTCGAGGTAGATCGGGTCGATGCGCCCCCGGTTGAAGCTCGACGAGCGTCGCACCAGCCCGTGCACCTCGTAGCCCTTGTCCAGGAGCAGCTCGGCGAGGTAAGAGCCGTCCTGGCCGGTGATCCCGGTGATGAATGCGCGCTTGGGCACGTCGGTCCTGTCCTGCTCGAAGAGTGGGTCACGCGAGGATAGTGCCGAGCCATCTGCGACGGTGGGCGCCGTGGACAACGCTCGCGTACGCCGGGTGGTCGCGGTCGTGC
>NZ_JANNML010000047.1:0-3199 GCF_031397825.1 Nocardioides sp. | reverse complement strand
CGGGTGGCCTCGACGCCGTCGATGCCGGGCATCCGGATGTCGAAGAGGCAGACGTCGGGACGCAGCTCGCGTGCCACAGCCACCGCCTCATGACCGTCCGTTGCCTCGCCGACGACCTCGATCCCGGGCTGCGCGTTGAGGATCATGCTGAGCCCGGTGCGGACCAGGAGCTGGTCGTCGGCGACCACCACCCGGATGGTCCCTCGGCTGGTCACTGAGGCACCTCCCGCGGGAGTGTCGCCTCGACGGTCCAGCCGCCGAGCGGGTCCGGCCCGGCCTGACAGACGCCGCCGAGCAGCTTGGCTCGTTCTGCCATGCCGAGCAGGCCGTAGCCCACGCTGGTCGCGGGGCGGGCGGCTTCTCCGTCGTCGTGCACACGCAACCGTACGACGCCGGCGTCGCCGGTGACCTCCACGTTGACCGTCGTGGCGTGCAGCGAGTGCCTGATCGCGTTGGTGACCGACTCCTGACAGATCCGGTAGACCGCCACCTCCACCGGTTGCGGCAGGCCAGCGAGGTCGCCGCCGCGGTGCACCCGCACCAGGGGGCTCATCCGGGTCAGCTCGTCCAGATCACTGATGCCCCGCTGGGGCGCGTAGTCGGCCTCCTCGCCTTCGCGGAGCACCCGGACCATCGTGCGCATCTCGTGCAAGGTCCGTGACGCCTCCGCCTCGATCACGGCCAGCGCCTCGACCGCCGAAGCCGGGTCGTTGGCTGCCACCGCCCGCCCCGCCTGGGCCTGGATCGCGATGGCCGACACATGGTGTGCGACGGTGTCGTGCAGCTCGCGGGCGAGCTCACCGCGCTCGAGAGTCCGGACCTGTTGCACCTCGCGCTGGCGCGCAACCGCGCGGTAGCGCATCGCGGCCCCGAGCGCGAACACCGCGACCAACAGGGTGGTGCCGCCGATCACGTCCCCGAGGGTCGCGCTGGTCGCGAGACCCAGGCCCGCGGGCACGGCGACGATCGCGGTCCCCACCAGCGCCTCGCGTCCCGAGGCCCAGCGGTACAACGCGTACGGCAGCAACACGATGCCGGCCATGGAGTACAGCCCCACGTCGACGACGTCACTGACGACGGTCGGGATGTGCAGCACCATCGCGCCGCCCCAGCCGACCGCGGTCGCCAGCAACGGATGGGTACGCCGCCAGAGCAGGACCGGGATCACCAGGAGCGCGACCACGGTGGCCAAGGGACGCCACGCCACGTCCGGGCGGAAGATCACCTCGGCCACGGCCGTGGCCAGCAGGGCGCCGACCAGGGCCCAGTCCCGCCACACCCGCGCCGGCGGCTCCGGGGCACGGGGCTCGGCCAGGATCGAGCGGATGAAGGTGGCGATCACCTCTCCAGCCTAGAGAGCGAGGACGCTCGTCGTACGGGGCAGAAGCACGATTCGCTTCTCGTCCTTTCGGCCGAGGAGTCCCCCATTCCTTGGCCCGATGTGCGCCGCTCGCCGCCGGGCCACCGTGGAGGCATGTCGAATCTCCTCTACCGGCTCGGCCGGTCTGCTGCCACCCGGCCCTGGGTCGCCATCGGGGCCTGGGTCGTCCTGGCGCTCGTCGTCATCGCCTCCTCCGTCGCCTTCGGGCGCGATCTCGAGGAGAGCTTCGAGGCACCCGGCCTCGACTCCTACCAGGCTGCGGAGCTGCTCGCCGAGGCCCAGACCGACGAGGGCGGGGTCACCGCGCACGTCGTGCTCGAGGCCCAGGACGTTGCGGCCCAGCTGGCGCCGGTGGAGGCCGCTCTCGAAGCACTCCCGCACGTGCTCACGACGACCAGCGACGTCTCGCCGGACGGCACCATCGCACTCGTGCGCGTGCAGTACCCCGCGGTAGAGCAGCTCGACGCCTCCGACCTGGAGAACCTCAAGGACGCCGTCGCCGACCTGCGTGAGGAGTCGTCGCTGACGGTGGAGACCGGAGGTGACCTGTTCTTCGCGTTCGAGGAGGCACCCACCGGGCTCGGCGAGGTCGCGGGACTCGTCGTCGCGATGATCGTCCTGCTCATCGCCTTCGGCTCCTTCGTCGCGATGGGCCTGCCGATCGGGATGGCGTTGTTCGGGCTGGTCATCGGTGCCACCTCGATGAAATTGGTGACCTACCTGGTCGACATCCCGGCGTGGGCGCCGCAGCTGGCGGCCATGGTCGGGCTCGGCGTCGGCATCGACTACGCGCTCTTCCTGGTCACCCGGCACCGGGAGAACCTGGCCCAGGGGATGTCGGTCACCGAAGCCGTCGGCCGAGCCCTGGCGACAGCGGGGCAGGCCGTGATCTTCGCCGGCGGCACGGTGGTCGTGGCGATCCTCGGGCTGCTCGTCGCGGGGATCCCGTTCGTGACCGGTGGTGGGGTCGCCATCTCCGCGATGGTGCTCGTGATGGTGCTCGCGTCGATCACCCTGCTGCCGGCACTCCTCGGACTGGCGGGGCACCGGATCAACGGCCGCAGGCGCACGCCGCACCGGCCGAGCACCGGCTGGTACCGGTGGGGCGCGCACGTGACCCGCCACGCGACGGCCTACTTCGTCGGCGGAGCGGTCCTCATGATCGCCCTGGCCGCACCCGTCCTCGCGCTCAACCTGGGCTTCCCCGACGACGGGACCAAGCCCGAGTCGAGGACCGAACGACGGGCCTACGACCTGATCGCCGACGGGTTCGGCCCCGGGGCCAACGGGCCGCTGGTGATCGCGGTCGACATCTCCCGGGGCGCCGGGACCTCGGATCAGCCGAACGTCGTAGCGCCGCTGGCAGCGGCCATCGCCGCCGACCCGGGCATCACCTCGGTCGACGACCCGATCATCGATCCCACCGCCGGCGTGGCGACCCTGGTGGCGCAGCCGACCACGTCGCCCCAGGACGAGGCCACCCAGGAGACCGTCGCGAGGCTCCGCAGCGAGGTCTTCCCGACGGTGCTCGACGGCACCACGGCGACCGCCCACGTCGGCGGGCAGACGGCCACCTTCGCCGACCTCGGTGACCGGGTCCAGGAGCGGATGCCACGCTTCGTGGTCGCCGTGCTGCTGCTGTCGTTCCTCCTGCTCACGCTGCTGTTCCGGTCGGTCCTGGTGCCGCTGAAGGCGGTCGTGCTCAACCTGCTGAGCGTCGGCGCGGCGTACGGCGTGCTCGTCATGGTCTTCCAGTGGGGCTGGGGGGCCGGCCTGATCGGCGTGGAGTCGACGGTGCCGGTCGTGTCGTTCATCCCG
>NZ_JANNML010000033.1:0-18414 GCF_031397825.1 Nocardioides sp. | reverse complement strand
GACGAGCCGTTGGCCTGCGTCGGTGACGCCCTCGAAGGCGGAGCAGGCCGCCTCGCCGCGGCCCTTGCGGACGTGGTCGGTCACGTGGTCGGTGGCGAGCTCGGGCGCGAAGTCGCTGCCCGCGTCGTCGTGGACGCAGTGAACCGGCCAGCTCTCGACGTAGTCGGGCTCGGCGCCCGGCTCGGCGAAGTGGCCACCGTTGGTGCTGCCCGCGTCGTGCCAGTCGCGCGAGGCGACCACGGCGACGTAGTCGTCGGCGTGAGCGGCGAGGTGCGCGCTGATGCGCGACGCGACGTCGCGCCCGCCGGTCACGGCCAGCGAGCCGCCCTCGACGAAGTCATTCTGCACGTCGACGACGAGCAGCGCGCGGCGACCTGGCGCGGTGGTGTCGGTCATGTGGCCTCCTGGGAGTGTGCGGTGAGGTGGGGCGGCCCGCCGCTCACGGCGAGCGCCGAGGGCGGCAGGCTGGCCAGGGAGGCGGCCGCGTGCGCGCGCACCTCTTCGAGCGTGGGCTCGTGGACGATCCGTCCCGCGCGCAGGAGCGGGACCTGCACGGCGTCGTCGCGGCCGGCGGAGTCCACGGTGAACGTCTCGGCGACGAGCCGCCCGTCGTCGTAGGTGCGGTGCGCGGTCTTGCGCCCACCCGAGGACGCCTTGTCGGCCGAATTCTTGGCGACCGGCCGCAGCGGTGCGTCGGGGGAGTCGGCGACCGCGACCAGCTTGTAGACCAGGCTCGCCGTCGGGTGGCCCGAGCCGGTGACGACCCGCGTCCCGACGCCGTAGCCGTCGATGGGGGCGTCGGCGAGCGCGGTGATGACGTACTCGTCCAGGTCGCTGGTCACGATGATCCGCGTCGAGGTGGCACCGAGCGAGTCGAGCAGGATGCGGGCCCGGTGGGACTCCTCGGCCAGGTCGCCGGAGTCGATCCGGATCGCGCCGAGGTCGCGCCCGGCGACGGCCACGGCCGTGCGGATGCCCTGCTCGATGTCGTAGGTGTCGACCAGGAGCGTGGTGCCCACACCCTGCGCCGCCACCTGGCTGCGGAAGGCCTCGGCCTCGGTCGCGTAGGCGAGGGTGAACGCGTGGGCGGCCGTCCCCACCGTGGGCACGCCGTGCCGGAGCCCGGCGGCGAGGTTGCTCGTCGACGCGAAGCCCGCGACGTACGCCGCGCGGGCGGCGCTGATCGCGGCCTCCTCGTGCGTGCGCCGGCTGCCCATCTCCACGAGCGGGCGACCCCGCGCGGCGGTGACCATGCGGGAGGCCGCGCTGGCGATGGCGGTGTCGTGGTTGAGCACGCTCAGCACCAGCGTCTCGAGCACGACGCACTCGCCGAGCGTGCCGGCGACGGTGAGCACCGGACTGTGCGGGAAGTAGAGGTCGCCCTCGCGGTAGCCGTCGATGTCACCGGTGAAGCGGAAGTCGCGCAGGTAGGCGGCCGTGACGTCGTTGACAACCCCCTCGGCCAGCAGCCAGGAGACCTCGTCGGCGTCGAAGCGGAAGCCGGCGAGCAGCGGCAGCAGTCGGCCGAGCCCGGCCAGCAGTCCGTAGCGCCGCCCATCGGGAAGCCGACGCGAGAAGGCCTCGAAGACCGCCCGGTGGTGGGCGCTCCCGTCGGTGACGAAGGAGGAGAGCATGGTGAGCTCGTAGCGATCGGTGAGCAGTCCTGGCGAGACATCCATCGCGCGCTCGTCACCTCTCGTTGTAGTCATAATGACCATAACTGGTCAGAGGGATGCGATCAAGGCGCCCAGCGGGGGAGGTACCCGATCGAGGTCCAGGGCCTCCACCAGCAGACCCGCGTAGCGCAGCTTGTGCCCGGAGTGGGAGGAGAGGAAGCGGCGCAGCTGACCCGCGACCGGACGGCCCCGGTGGGCGGCCTGCTTCTGCAGCGTGCGGAACGACGTCAGCCCGCCCTGCTCGTCGACCACCTCCAGCACCCGGTCGCTGCCCAGTGCGCGGATCAGCTCGTCCTCGAGATCCACGTCGCAGGCGAAGAACCCACGCGGGTCGCCGCCGGCGCGCTCGAGGACGCGGGCGACGTACGCCGCCTCGCCGATGTCGTAGAGCCCCAGGGTCCGTCGGCCGGAGTCGACCTGTCCCAGGTGGCGCGCCAGGTTGGTGATGCCCTGCATCGAGACCACGTCGACCCCGTCGAGGTCGCGCCCCAGCCGAGCGGCCAGGGTCAGCACGGCGCGCTGGTCGCTCGCGCCCTCGACGAGGACGAGGGTCATGGTCACGTGATCCTAAAGCGCTGGGTGGATGTCGGCGAGGCCTTATAGGGTCCCTCTCCGTGAGTGAGTCGATGATCCGGGCGGTCGGTCTGCGCAAGTCCTTCGGCGACTTCGAGGCCGTGAAGGGCATCGACGTCGACGTACGGCGGGGGGAGTCGTTCGGCTTCCTGGGCCCCAACGGTGCCGGCAAGTCCTCCACCATGCGGATGATCGCCGCGGTCTCGCCCATCAGCGGAGGCGAGCTGCGCATCCTCGGCATGGACCCCGCCGTCGATGGGCCGGCGATCCGGGCTCGGCTCGGGGTGTGTCCGCAGGAGGACACCCTCGACAACGAGCTCAACGTGCGCGACAACCTCTACATCTACGGCCGCTACTTCGGGCTGCCCAAGGGGGAGGTGAGCTCTCGCGTCGACGAGCTGCTGGAGTTCGTGCAGCTCACCGAGAAGGCGAAGGCCAAGGTCGAGGACCTCTCCGGTGGCATGAAGCGACGCCTCACCATCGCGCGCAGCCTGGTCAACCGGCCCGACCTGCTCCTGCTCGACGAGCCGACCACGGGTCTCGACCCGCAGGCCCGCCACGTGCTGTGGGACCGGTTGTTCCGGCTCAAGCAGGCCGGGGTGACCCTGGTCCTGACGACGCACTACATGGACGAGGCCGAGCAGCTCTGCGACCGGCTGGTCGTCATGGACAAGGGCCTGATCGTCGCCGAGGGCTCGCCGCTCACGCTGATCCGCGAGCACTCGACGCGCGAGGTCGCCGAGCTGCGCTTCGGGGTCGCCGAGGAGGGGGCCGGCCACGAGGCGCTGGCCGAGAAGATCGCCGACCTGGGCGAGCGGGTCGAGGTGCTGCCCGACCGGCTCCTCGTCTACAGCGACGACGGCGAGGAGGTCATCGCCAAGGTGCACGAGCGGGGTCTCCAGCCGGTCGCCGTCCTCGTGCGCCGCTCCTCGCTCGAGGACGTCTTCCTGCGCCTCACCGGCCGGACGCTGGTCGACTGAGGAGCGCCACGGCCGACCTGTCGCTGGTCGAGGGGAGGCGACGCCAGTCCGACTACTGGTGGACCGTCTACAAGCGCACCTGGAAGGGCTCGATCATCTCCTCGTTCGTGTCGCCGCTCTTCTACGTGCTGGCCATGGGCGTGCTGCTCGGCGGCTTCATCGAGGGCGACCCGGCCAAGCTCGAGGGCGCCACGTCCTACCTCGCCTTCATCGTGCCCGGCCTGGTGGCCGCCCACGCGATGCAGACCGCGGTGGGGGAGACGACCTACCCCGTCATGGGTGCCATCAAGTGGCACAAGTCCTACTTCGCCCAGCTCGCGACGCCGCTCGCGCCGGTTCACCTGGTGGCCGGTCACCTGATGTTCGTGCTGGCCCGGCTCGCGACGTCCTGCGCGGTCTTCATGGTCGTGCTGGTGCCCTTCGGGGTCTTCGAGTCCTGGTGGGGACCGTTCCTGGCCTTTACCTCGCAGCTGCTCGTCGGCATGGTGTTCGGCGCCCTCGTCTTCGGCTTCAGCGCCCGGCTGCGCTCCGAGGAGGGCTTCGGGGTCCTCTTCCGTCTGGGGGTCTTCCCGCTCTTCCTCTTCAGCGGCGCGTTCTTCCCCGTCGACAACCTGGGCACGGTCGGGTCGTTCCTGGCCAAGCTGACGCCGCTCTGGCACGGGGTCAACCTGTCGCGGATGTTCTCCATCGACGAGGTCGACTGGTCGCTGGCGGCGATCAATGTCGCGGTGCTCGTGGTGCTGCTCGTCCTCGGCTGGTTCTGGGCCGTGTCCGGGCTGACGAAGCGGCTGGTCACGTGAGCGCGCTCGCGGGCGGGTCGGCCTACTCCGACGTCACCCCGCTCAGCTCGTGGCAGGCGCTGCGGCTGCTGGTGGAGCGCAACTACATCGTCTACCGCCAGGCGTGGAAGCTCTTCCTCACCGGCTTCCTCGAGCCGGTCTTCTACCTGCTGTCGATCGGCATCGGCGTCGGCCAGCTGATCGACACCTTCGAGTTCAACGGCCAGGCGATCCCCTATGCCGAGTTCGTCGCCCCGGCGATGCTCGCGGCCTCCGCGTTCAACGGCGCGCTGCTCGACTCGACCTACAACGTCTTCTTCAAGCTCAAGTACGACAAGCTGTACGACCAGATGCTCGCCACCCCGCTCTCGACCGCCGACATCGCGCGCGGCGAGATCGCGTGGGGCCAGCTGCGCGGCGGCAGCTACTCCGCCGCGTTCCTGCTCGTCATGGCCGCGCTCGGGCTCATCCAGTCGTGGTGGGCGCTGCTGGCCCTGCCGGCCGCGCTGCTGATCGGCTTCGCCTTCAGCGCGGTCTTCATGGCCGCCACGACCTGGATGACGTCCTGGCAGGACTTCGACAAGATCACCCTGGTCCAGCTGCCGCTCTTCCTCTTCTCCGCCACGTTCTTCCCGATCACGGCCTTCGACGGGTGGCTGCGCTGGGTCGTCGAGGTCACCCCGCTCTACCGCGGGGTCGTGCTGTGCCGCGAGCTCACCACCGGGGCGGTGTCGTGGGCGTCGGCCGTCTCCGTGGTCTACCTGCTGGTGATGGGGATCGTCGGGCTGGTCATCGTCCGTAAGAGACTCGAAAGCCTGCTGCTCACCTGAGCCCCTCCGACACGGCTAGCGTGGTCGGCATGCTCAAGTGGGTCGTCGCCGCGGTCGCGGCTGTTGTGGTGGGTGCAGGTCTGTGGGCCTTTGAGCCCTGGCGGTTGTTCACCAGCAGCGAGGTCGACGAGGCGCTGCCGACCGTCGCCGCTGCGAGCCCGGTGGCGGGCGCGCCGTCGCCGTCGCCGACCGCTGACTCGTCGCCCGAGCCGCCGTCTCCCGAGCCGGAGCCGGAACCCGAGATCGTGGAGCTCGTCTCGGGTCCGTTCGAGGACGCCGAGCACGACACCACCGGACAGGCGCGCATCCTCGAGCTCTCCGACGGGAGCCGTTTCCTGCGTCTCGAGGGCCTCGCGACCTCCGACGGCCCCGACCTGCACGTGTGGCTGAGCGATGCTCCCAGCGGTGGCGCGTGGGGCTCCTACGACGACGGCCGCTACCTGCGCCTCGGGGAGCTCAAGGCCACCAACGGCAACCAGAACTACGAGATCCCGGCCGACGCCGACCTGAGCGGGTTGGACACGGCCGTCATCTGGTGCGACCGGTTCGACGTGGCCTTCGGCACCGCCCCGCTGTCCTGAGCAGGCTGGTCTGAGCGGGCCGGCGTCGGTCACGAGACCCGTCGTGCCCACAGCCCGGTGTCGATCCACCGGCCGAGCTTGAAGCCCACCTCCGGCAGCACGCCCACGCGCTCGAAGCCGCACGCCCGGTGCAGCGCCTCGCTGGCGGGGTTGGGCAGCGCGACGACGGCCAGCACGGTGTGGACGCCGTCGGAGCGGAGGCAGTCGAGCAGGTCGTCGTACAGCGCCCGGCCGAGCCCCCGCCCGAACGCACCCCGCGCCAGGTAGACCGACGTCTCCCGGGTGCGGGCATAGGCCGGGCGGGGCCGGTACGCCGAGGAGTAGGCGTAGCCGAGCACCTCGCCGTGGACCTGGGCGACGAGCAGGTGGTCACCGACCTCCGTGCTCGAGAGCCGGTCCTCCCAGTAGTCGATCGGCGGCGGCTCGGTGTGGAAGGTCGAGCTCGCCGTCTGCACCTGGTGCTCGTAGATCGCCTGGATCGTCGGCAGGTCGGCCGCCGTCGCGGGGCGGATCGCCGGGTGGGTCACCGGGTGGGCCGTGGGGTTCGCCATCGGTCCAGTCTCACCGACCACAGCACGGCGACCGTGTGCCGACAGCCGAACTTGTCGGGTGAGTCGCGCACTGGAGGGGTGTTGCAACACCCCTCCAGTGCCAAGGTCCCCGGACATCCGGGTACTCATGCGCACCCGGCAGCCCACGATGGCCGCACCACGACGCAGATCGGCAGAAACCCGGGCGACCGGTGTCGGGACCGGTTGAGAGGATGGGGGCATGTCGAGCGCGCCACCCCACCCACCCCCCACGAGCGACACCAAGGACAGGACCTGGGTCCTGGACGAGGCGTGCCCGGAGTGCGGGTTCGACGCGGCCGCGGTCGAGCGAGGCCCCCTCGCCGAGACCGTCCGCAGCAACGCGGAGGCCTTCGCGATGGCGCTGCGCGCACCCCACCCGACCCGACGCCGCCACGACGTCACCTGGTCGACCCTGGAGTACGCGTGCCACGTCCGCGACGTCCACCGCATCTTCGACGAGCGGGTCCGGCTCATGCTCGACCACGACGAGCCGCTCTTCGTCGACTGGGACCAGGACGAGACCGCGCGTGCGGAGCGCTACGACCTCCAGGACCCCGCCGAGGTGGCGCTCGCGCTGGTCGAGGCGGCCGACGCCGTCGCCACGACGTACGACGGAGTCCCCGCCGGCGCCTGGGGCCGTCGCGGTCTGCGCAGCAACGGCAGCGAGTTCACGGTCGACTCGATCGCGCGCTACCACCTCCACGACGTGGTCCACCACCTGCACGACGTCGCCGGGGCGGTGACCGTTGCCGCCTACGACGTGGCCGTCGCGGGCTACCGCGAGCAGACGCAGGATCTCATCCCCGACAACGTCCGGGAGGCGCTCGACGCGTTCGCCGCCGCCCTCCCGGAGCACGCGCGGGTGCTCGAGATCGGCAGCGGCTCGGGGCGCGACGCACGTCTGCTCGTGGAGCACGGCCTCCGCGTCCGGCGCACCGACGTCACCCCGGCCTTCGTCGAGGCGTTGCGCGCCGACGGCGTCGAGGCCGACCTGCTCGACCCGCTCACGGACGACCTGACCGATCCCGCACGACCCGGGGAGACGACGCCCTACGACGGCACGTGGGCCAACGCCTGCCTGCTCCACGTCGCGCGAGCCGACCTGCCACTCGTCCTGACGCGTCTCGCGGCCGTCACCAGGCCGGACGGTCTGCTCCGGCTCTCCCTGAAGGAGGGCGACGGTGAGGGCTGGTCGACCCACGGCAGCGTGACCACGCCCCGTCGCTTCGTCTACTGGCGCGAGCAGCCGCTGCGCCACGCGCTCGCCGGCGCGGGGTGGAGCGTCGTCGAGCTCGTCCACACCGAGGGCCTGCGCGGCGATAGCTGGCTCAACGTGGTGGCTCAGCGCAGCGAGCTCGGGCAGGAGGGCAGCTCATGAGGCACACCGAGTTCTGGTCGCGACTGGAGGCGGCGCTGGGGACGGGCTACTACCGCTCCTGGGCCAACCAGTACGTCATCGGTGACCTCGGCCGCACCGCCGCCGAGGCGCTCGACGCCGGCATCCCGCCCAAGCAGGTGTGGGCCTCGGTGTGGCGTGCGCTCGAGCTGCCCGAGACCTTCCAGTGACGCCCCCGCCCGGGACGACCCCGCCCGGGACGACCCCGCCCGACACCACGCCGACCACCCCGACCCCCACGACCCACGAACTCGCCCGCATCCAGGCACGCACCGTTCGCACACTGGTGCTCGCGCAGGCCGTCGGGGCGATCGGCATCACGATCGGGATCGCCACCGCGTCCCTGCTGGCACGCGACCTGTCCGGCTCCGAGAGCCTCGCAGGGCTGGCCGGCACCTTCCAGGTGCTCGGCGCGGCCATCGCCTCCTACCTGCTCGCCCGCGTGATGTCGACCAGGGGCCGCCGGGTCGGCATCACGACCGGCTTCCTGCTGGGCGCCACCGGTGCCCTGCTCGCCGTCGTCGCCGGTGTGGTCGGCTCGATGGTGCTGCTGCTCCTCGGGGCGATCCTGATCGGCGCGACGACGGCTGCCAACAACGCCTCGCGCTACGCCGCCACCGACCTCGCGCTCCCCGAGCGCCGGGGCCGGGCTCTGTCGACGGTCGTGTGGGCGACCACCATCGGCGCGGTCGCGGGCCCCAACCTCACGGGCCCGGCCGCGTCCTTCGCCGACCTGGTGGGCATCCCGGACCTCACCGGGCCGTTCGCGCTCGGCGCCATCGGGATGCTGCTCGCGGCCCTGGTCGTAGGGACGCAGCTCCGGCCCGACCCGCTGCTGCTGGCGCGCGAGGTGGCCGACCTGCCCCCGACCGAGCCCTCCGGCACGTCGTGGGGTCGCGCCCGCCAGGCCGTGCGTGAGCGCCCCGTGCTCGGCCTGGCGATCGCCGGCCTCGCGGGCGCTCACGCCGCGATGGTCGGGGTCATGACGATGACCCCGATCCACATGGAGCACGGCGGCGCCGAGCTGCGGATCATCGGGGTCGTCATCAGCATCCACGTCCTCGGCATGTTCGCCTTCTCGCCGTTGGTCGGTCTGCTCTCCGACCGCATCGGTCGGCCGCCGGTCCTCGGCGCCGGGGGAGTGGTCCTGCTCGTGTCGCTGGTCCTGTGCGCCGCCGCGCCGGAGGGCACGTCCTGGCAGATCTTCAGTGGGCTCTTCCTGCTGGGACTCGGCTGGTCGCTCGCCACCGTCGCCGCCTCGACGATGGTCGCCGACCACGCGCCCCTCGAGGCCCGCACCGACGTCCAGGGCATGGCCGACCTCGTCATGGGGGTCACCGCAGCCTCGGCCGGAGGGCTGGCCGGGCTCGTCGTGGGCCTCGCCGGCTACCCCGTCCTCGCGCTGCTCACCACCGCCCTCGCCCTCGGCGTCGTCCTGGCCGCCACCCGCGCCGCCACGCTCCACCGCCGAGCCGGCGCGATGTGACACCTGCTGCACCGTCGCGCTGACGAGGCCTGGCCACCGCGTCCCCGCCGAGCTGCAGTCGTGTGCCGCAGACAGCGCTCCAGGCCGGCCAGCGGCACACGACCTGATCAGCGCGTGCACCCCGTCCGACCACCCGGCGGGTCGTGGGTCTCAGACCGCGCCGGGGCGCGGTCTCCGGCACACGACCCGGCGACGCCCCCGACCAGCCCTGCAACATCGCGCCGACTCGGCCTCGACACGGTGTCCCTATGCTGGCCCGATGCCTGCTGTCGCTGAGGTCGCCGTCATCGGCGGGACCGGTTTCTACGCCTTCATCGAGGATTCCACCGAGCACGTCGTCGAGACGCCCTACGGCGCCCCGAGCGCGCCGATCGCCGTCGGCACGGTCGCGGGCCGACAGGTTGCCTTCCTGCCGCGGCACGGCAAGCACCACGACTTCCCGCCCCACCTGATCAACTACCGCGCCAACCTCTGGGCGCTGCGCTCGCTCGGGGTGCGTCAGGTGCTGGCGCCCTGCGCCGTCGGCGGTCTGCGCGACACCGTCGCCCCCGGCGACGTGATGGTCCCCGACCAGCTGGTCGACCGCACGCTGACCCGCGCCGGCAGCTTCGTCGAGTCCGGCGCGGTCCACCTGCCCTTCGCCGACCCCTACTGCGCCGGCGTCTCCGCAGCCGTGACCGACGCGGACCCGGCGATCAAGGCCGGCGGCACCATGGTCGTCATCGAGGGTCCGCGCTTCTCCACGCGCGCCGAGTCGCAGCACTACGCCGCCCAGGGCTGGGACCTGATCAACATGACCGGTGCCCCCGAGGCGGCGCTCGCCCGGGAGATGCAGCTCTGCTACGCCGCGATCGCGCTGGTCACCGACATGGACGCCGGCGCCGAGACGGGGGAGGGCGTCGGTCAGGAGGCCGTCTTCGCCCTCTTCAAGGCCAACCTCGAGCGGCTCACCGGCCTGCTGACGAGCGCCATCGACACCCTGCCCGACCCGTCCGGCTGCAGCTGCGCCACCTGGGCCGACGGCATCGACCTCACCTACGACGTCCCGGGGGTCAAGCAGTGAGGGTCCTCGTCACCGGCTCGGCCGGCTTCATCGGTGGCGCGATCGCCCAACAGCTCGAGGACGCCGGCGACGAGGTCGTGCGGGTCGACCTGATGCTCGAGCAGGCCCACGGCAGCGCCCACGCGCCCCAGGGCACGCACCAGCTCGACGTGCGTGAGGCCGGGGCGTGGAAGGGGGTCCTCGACGGCGTCGACGCCGTGTGCCACCAGGCCGCGCTCGTCGGCGCCGGTGTGAAGGTGGCCGACCTGCCGGCGTACGCCTCCCACAACGACCTCGGCAACGCCGCCCTCCTCGCCGCGATGCACGAGGCGGGTGTCGGTCGTCTGGTCGTGGCGTCCTCGATGGTGGTCTACGGCGAGGGCCGCTACGCCTGCTCCGAGCACGGCGCGCAGGTCCCGCCGCCGCGCCGCCTCGAGGCGCTCGACGGCGGCGACTTCGACAACCACTGCCCGACCTGCGACCGCGCGCTCGGCTGGCAGACCGTCGATGAGGACGCCCGCCTCGACCCCCGCAGCACCTACGCCGCCAGCAAGCTCGCCCAGGAGCACTACACCTCCGCGTGGGTCCGGCAGGCCGGCGCGTCGGCCGTCGCGCTGAGGTATCACAACGTCTACGGCCCGGGCATGCCGCGCGACACCCCCTACAGCGGCGTCGCCGCGATGTTCCGCTCCTCGCTGGAGCGGGGCGAGGCGCCCCGGGTCTTCGAGGACGGCGGTCAGATGCGCGACTTCGTCCACGTCGCCGACGTCGCTCGCGCCAACCTGCTCGCGCTGCGTGCCGTCGTCGACGAGCCCGACGGCAGCTACGCGGCCTACAACGTCTGCAGCGGCAGCCCGATCTCGATCCGGGAGGTCGCCGAGCTGGTGGCCACGGGCACCGGCCGCGACATCGCCCCCGAGGTCACCGGCGGCTACCGCCTCGGCGACGTGCGGCACATCGTCGCCTCGCCGGAGCTGGCCCGCACCGAGCTCGGCTTCAGCGCCGAGGTGACCCCGGCCGAGGGACTCCAGGAGTTCGCGACCGCGCCCCTGCGCGCCTGAGGTCGCTCACCAGGACGTGTAGAGCAGGTGCTGCAGCAGCAGCGCCGCGACCAGCTGGAGCGCCAGCCCCCAGCGCCGCCAGCCGGCCGGCAGCAGCACCAGCGACAACGTCATCCACGGGATGAAGGGCAGCCAGATCCGCTCCACCTCCGACTTGCTCATCTGGGAGACGTCGGCGAGCAGGATCGTGAGGAAGCCCGCGCCCGCCAGGAGCAGGATCGTGCGGTCCGTGCGCCGCCACGACGCCAGGAGCACCGCCAGCCCGGCTCCCAGCAGCGGACCGGCCGAGAAGGCGAGGGCGGCGAGGTTGCCGCACATCCAGTACGACGCCGGGCGGTCGCTCGCGATGCCGTCCCAGTAGCGGTCGGTGAGCACGGGATAGGCCTCCCACCACGCGAAGCCCCCGACGGCGAACGCCAGCACCACGGCGAGCGCGCTCACCGCGGCGATCGGCAAGGGCCACCACGACCGGGCGACCAGCAGCACCGCTAGCGCCAGCACCCCGAGCAGCGGCAGGCCGTAGGACAGCATCACGCAGTAGCCCAGCAGCAGCCCGGCGACCACCGACCACGCGACCATCCGTCCGCGCGACGCCGACGCCGACGTCGCGGCCAGCGCCAGGGCGGCCAGCCCCCAGGCGGCGACGGCGGCGAAGAGCGCGTCGGCGGAGACCGCCATGAAGACCGCGGCGGGGGTCAGCGCCAGGAACGGCGCGGCCGTGCGGGCGTGCGCCTCGGCTCCGAGGACGCGCAGGGTCACCATCACCGCGACCGCCGTGGACGCGGCGATCGCGGTCACGACGAGACCGGCTGCGAGGTCGCCGCCGAGCCCGACCCGGACCAGACCGACGAAGAAGAGCAGCGCACCGGGCGGGTGACCGGCCACGTGGGTCACCCAGTTGTCGGGAGAGTCCATCGGGATGCGCTCGACGTACTCACCGAGCATCAGCCCGACGTCGGTCGTCGCCCGCGCGGTCTCGAGGTACTCGTAGGGATTGCCGAGCACCCGCGAGATCCCGTCCTCGCCGTCGACCAGCGCGAGGGCGAGGAGCCACCCCAGCCCTACGGCGTACGACGCGAGCAGCAGCCGGCGCCATGGCAGCCGCAGGGCGAGGTCGGGGCCGAAACGCCAGCCCAGGAAGGCGATCAGCAGGGCCGGGACCGTGCCGGGGCCGAGGAGCTGCGGCATCCAGAAGCCGTGCAGGGGCGGGAGGTCCAGGTCGTCGCGTCGGGCGGCGACGTCCCAGTCACCGAGCAGCGGCACCAGCACCGCCGCGGCCATCAGCAGGAGGCTGACGGTGAGACCGATCCAGGCCGCGCGCGACCGTGACGGCGCCGATCGTGTCGGCACGGTCGACGTGGGGGAGGTGGTCGACATGGGGCAGAGCCTACGGATGCCACCCGGCCGACGCCCCCCGGTGCGACCTGGCGTCACAGCTTCGTAAGCCCTGGTGGCCCCGGTCGTCAGGCCCGCCCCCCTAACGTTGGGGAGTGCCCACCTGCGACCTCATCCTGCCCTGCCGTGACGAGGCGCTGGCCCTCGTCGGGCTGCTCCCGCAGGTGCCGCAGGACTTCGCCGTCATCGTCGTCGACAACGGCTCGAGCGACGACACCGCTGCCGTGGCCCAGCGCCTCGGGGCGACCGTGGTCCGCGAGGACCGTCCCGGTTACGGATCCGCGGTCCACGCCGGGGTGCTGGCCGCGACGCACGACTACGTCGCGTTCATGGACGGCGACGGCTCCTTCGACCCCGCCGAGCTCCTGCCCATGCTCGCCGACGTCACCGGGGGGCGCGCCGACATCGCTGTGGGTCGTCGTCGTCCGGTCTCGCGGAAGGTCTGGCCCTGGCACGCGCGCGCCGGCAACGCGGTCATCGCGGCCTGGCTGCGACGCCGGATCGGCATGGACGCCCACGACATCGCCCCCATGAGGGTCTGCGGCCGCCAGGCGCTGCTGGACCTGGGTGTGGAGGACCGTCGTTTCGGGTACCCGGTCGAGCTGTTGCAGAAGGCGACCCGCGCCGGTTGGCGGTTCGTCGAGCGTGACGTGACCTACCACCCCCGGGCGGAGGGCACGCGGTCGAAGGTCTCCGGATCCCTCGTCGGCACCGTCCGTGCGGCCCGGGACTTCTGGAAGGTGCTCGACCGATGAAGGTGCTCGTCCTCGCCAAGGCCCCCGTCGCGGGTCTCGTCAAGACCCGGCTCGGGGCCGACGTCGGTCTCGGACGCGCTGCCGACCTGGCTGCCGCTGCCCTGCTCGACACGATCGCCGCGAGCTCCGCGGCGACCGAGCACTGCCACCTCGCGCTCGACGGCGATCTTGCGGACGCTGTCCGCTCCGACGAGCTGCGTGCTGCCCTCACCGGGTGGACCATCACCCCGCAACGCGGCGACGGCTTCGCCGAGCGACTGGTCAACGCCCACCACGACGCCGGCCCCGGGGTGGTCGTGCAGATCGGCATGGACACGCCCCACGCGACCGCCGACGACCTGCGCGACGCCGCCGAAGCCCTCGGTGACGACGACGCGGTCCTCGGCCCGGCGCTCGACGGCGGCTGGTGGGTGCTCGTCCGCCGCACCCCCGAGGCCGCGGCTCCGCTCGCCGGTGTGGAGATGTCCACCCCGACGACGTACGACGACACGCTGGCCGCGCTGCGCGCCTCCGGGCTGAGGGTGGGCACCACCGCTGCGCTCCAGGACGTCGACACCGTCGCCGATGCCGACGCGGTGGCGGACCTGGCCCCCGACACCCGCTTCGCCCGCGCCTGGGTCTCGGCCGGGGTGACCTCATGACGCAGCTGGAGTCCTTCTCGACCGTCTTCGCGCAGGCCCTGCGCGGCGCCCCGTGCCACGTGGTCGGGCTGCACGCGACGCCGGCCCGACTGCCGGTCGGCGACTGGGTCCGCGGCGCCGACGCCGCCGACCACGCCCTCCTCGCGCTCTGCGACGGCGCCACCATCGACATCGGCTGCGGTCCCGGCCGGCTGGCCGCCGCGCTCGCCGACCTCGGCCACGTCGTGCTCGGCATCGACGTCGTCCAGGAGGCCGTCGAGCAGACCCTCGCGAGGGGCGTCTCGGCGCTGCAGCGCGACGTCTACGACGCCATCCCTGGCGAGGGACGGTGGCGCACCGCGCTGCTGGCCGACGGCAACGTCGGGATCGGCGGTGACCCGCTCAAGCTCATCAGCCGCGCCCGTCAGCTCCTCGACCCCCGCGGTCGCATCGTGGTCGAGCTCGCCGCCCCAGGGGTGCCGACCACGACCAGCTGGGCCTCGCTCGAGTGCGGCGACGCCCGGAGCCGCCCCTTCCGGTGGTCGGTGGTCGGCGTCGACGGCATCCATGCCCTGGCCGCCGAGGCCGGGATGTCCGTCCATGCTCTCGGGAGCCGAGCCGACCGCTGGTTCGGCGTACTCCAGGAGGCCCTGTGACCACCGCCCTCAAGCCGCCCACCCCCGAGAGCTTCACATCGCGGCTGCACAGCCCGGCCGTGGCCGCACGAGTCGGGGTCTGGCTCGGCGTGTGCTTCGGCCTGGCTTTCCTCACCGGGCTGATCAGTCACTACGCGCAGAACGTCTCGCAGCCGATTCCGTTCCCGACCTCGCCGTCGTGGGGCTACCGCCTCACGCAGGGCCTGCACGTCATCACCGGCACCGCCGCGATCCCGCTGCTGCTGGTCAAGCTCTGGACGGTCTACCCCAAGTTCTTCGAGCGGCCGCCCCGCAACGTGCGCCGCGTCGTCGTCGAGGTCCTCGAACGCATCAACACCGGGCTCCTGGTCTCGGCCGGCATCTTCCTGCTCGTCAGCGGCACCCTCAACGTCGCCCAGTGGTATCCCTGGGAGTTCTCCTACCGCCGCACGCACTACGCCGTCGCTTGGGTCGCGATCGGGGCACTGGTCGTGCACATCGCGGTCAAGCTGCCGATCATCCGCGACGCGCTGCGCGGCCACCTCGACGACAGCACGCACGACAACCCCTCCGCCACGCGTGACAGCGGGGTCTCGCGTCGTGGTCTCCTCACGACCACGTGGGTGGCCGGGGGACTGGCCGTCCTCACGACGGCCGGCAGCACCGTCCCCGCGCTCCGGGACCTGTCGATCTTCGGCGTGCGCTCCGGCGGCGGCCCCGGTGGCATCCCGATCAACAAGTCGGCTGCCTCCGCGGACGTCACGGCGACCGCGACCAGCTCGTCGTACTCCTTGAGCGTGGTGCACGGCGACAACGCCGTCACCCTCACCCGCGACGACCTGCTGGCCATGACCCAGCGGACCGAGACCCTGCCGATCGCCTGTGTCGAGGGGTGGAGCGCCAACGGCACCTGGACGGGGGTCCGCCTGCGCGACCTGCTCGACCTCGTCGGCGCCCCGCGTGACCGTGACGTCGCCATCGGCTCGCTCCAGCAGGAGGGTGCCTTCCGCGACTCGCTGCTCCAGGGCAACTTCGCCGACGACGACCGCACCCTGCTCGCGCTCCAGCTCGACGGCGAGCCGCTGTCCATCGACCACGGCTACCCCTGCCGCCTCATCGCGCCCAACCGTCCCGGCGTGCTCCAGACCAAGTGGGTCTCCACGATCGAGGTGCCCGCGTGACCCGCGTGCTGCTGGTCGTCGTCGGCGTGCTCGTCGGTGCGTACGGCGC
The DNA here is from genome assembly GCF_031397825.1 of Nocardioides sp. GTDB lineage: Bacteria > Actinomycetota > Actinomycetes > Propionibacteriales > Nocardioidaceae > Nocardioides. Next base: position 2,803 of record NZ_JANNML010000033.1, on the reverse strand, counting down.
CTGGCTGCTGCTCAGCCGGCAGGACACCGACGGCAACGTGGCGACCCTGGTCTGGCTCGGGGCCGGGGTGCTGCTCCACGACTTCCTGCTCGTGCCGGTCGTGCTCGTGGTGATGGGCCTCGGCTCGCGCCTCCTGCCGAGCGCGTGGCGCGCGCCGGTCGCGCTCGGGGTCGTCGTGCTCGGCAGCCTCACGCTCATGGCGGTCCCGGTCCTGGGCCGGTTCGGCGCCCGCCCGGACAACCCGACGCTGGTCGACCGCCCCTACGTCGCCGGCTGGCTGGTGCTCGCCGCGCTGGTCGCGGTGGTGGTCGTGGCGGCATCCCTCCTACGCTCACGGCGGGCCGTCCCGACCGGTCCGGGACCCGAGGAGCAGTGATGGCGCAGGTGCTGGTGGTCGACGACGACGAGACCGTGCGTGAGGTCGTCGTGTCCTACCTGCGCGCCGCCGCCCACGACGTCCGCGAGGCCGCTGACGGCGAGACTGCGCTGGCCGCGATGCGCGAGCAGGCCGCTGACCTCGTCGTGCTCGACCTGATGATGCCGGGCATGGACGGGATCGAGGTCTGCCGCCGGCTGCGTCTCTCCAGCGCCGTGCCGGTCATCATGCTCACCGCGCTCGGCAGCGAGCAGGACCGTGTGGTCGGTCTCGAGCACGGCGCCGACGACTACGTGACCAAGCCCTTCAGCCCCCGCGAGCTGGTGCTGCGCGTCGACTCGGTGCTCCGCCGCACGGGCGGGGGAGCGGCCGAGCTGCCCGCCGTCGTCAGCGACGGTGACCTCGTCGTCGACCACACCCGCCGCGAGGCCACCCGCGACGGCGTACCCCTGTCGTTGACCGGGCGCGAGCTGGACCTGCTGCGTTTCCTGGTCGCCCACCCCGGCACGGCGTTCTCCCGCGACGACCTTCTCCAGAAGGTGTGGGGCTGGTCGATCGGGGACCAGTCGACCGTCACCGTCCACGTCCGTCGCCTGCGCGAGAAGGTCGAGGCGGACCCGACGCACCCCACGCGGCTCGTGACCGTCTGGGGCGTCGGCTACCGCTGGGAGGCCGCCTCGTGAACGACCAGGCCCAGATCGTCCTCACGGCTGCCACCTGGGCGGTCGCCGTCGGTGTGCTCGGCCTCGCCATCGGGTGGCTGCTGCGGCACCGCTCGCTGCGGCTCCAGTTCGCGCTGGTGGCCGTCACCGCCGTGCTGGCCGTCCTCGCCGGTGTGCTGGCCGTCGCCCGCAAGATGTTCATCTCCGACCACGACTTCGAGGTCATCACGATCGTCACCGCCACGGCCGGCGTCGTGTCGCTGCTGGTGGCGATGGCGCTGAGCATGGCGATCGTGACCTGGTCGCACGGCTTCCGCGAGGACGTACGCCGCGTGGGCACCCGGGTGCCCACCTCCGACAGGCCCGACCCCAGGCGCCGCGGGCCGCGGGAGCTCCAGGACCTCTCGGACGAGCTCGCCTCCGCGACCCGGCGGCTGGCGGAGTCCCGTGCCCGCGAGACGCGGCTGGAGGAGGCGCGCCGCGAGCTGGTGTCCTGGGTCTCCCACGACCTGCGCACGCCGCTGGCCGGGATGCGCGCCATGACCGAGGCGCTCGAGGATGGGATGGCCCCGGACCCGGAGCGCTACCACCGTCAGATCCGCGCCGAGGTCGACCGGATGGTGCGCATGGTCGACGACCTCTTCGAGCTCTCCCGCATCCACGCCGGCGTGCTGCCGCTCACGCCCGAGCGGGTGTGGGTGGGTGACCTGATCAGCGAGGCGATCGCGGGCGCCGATCCGGTCGCGCGCGCCCGCGGGGTCCGCCTCGAGGGCAGCGTCGAGGACGGTCTCGAGATCACCGCCGACCCCGGTGGTCTCTCCCGGGTCCTGGCCAACCTGATCATGAACGGCATCCGGCACACGCCCTCGGACGGCCTCGTCGAGATCTGCGCGCGCGCCGTCGAGGACGGGGTCGAGCTCAGCGTCACCGACGGCTGCGGCGGCATCGCCGAGGACGACCGGGCCCGGGTCTTCGACGTCGCCTGGCAGGGCGGTGCGGCGCGCACGCCTGACCTGAGCGACGTGCACACCTCCCGGGCCGGCCTCGGGCTGGCGATCGTCAAGGGCATCGTCGAGGCTCACCGCGGCAACGTCTCGGTCGAGAACGTCGCAGACCCGGCGCCCGGCTCGGGCTGTCGCTTCCTCGTGGTGCTGCCGGCCTGAGCCCGACTCCCGGACCTCCTCGCCGACACGCCGCCCCAGGTCCTGGGTCGAACAGGTGTTCGGGGTAGATTCTGCCGTGCAAGCAGGCGCAGGTCACCACCGACCGGGGCGTTCTCCACAGGTCAGCAGCCAGGGCCGGAGCACTGTCGGTGGTCGGGTCTAGCGTCCTTCCCAGACGACACGGACCCACACCCCACGCACGCCACAGACACGAAGGACGGACACATCATGGCTGGAGATCCCCGCGACAAGGCCCTCGACGCCGCGCTGCTCAACATCGAGAAGCAGTTCGGCAAGGGCTCGGTCATGCGCCTGGGCGACGAGACCCGCGCCCCCCTCGAGGTCATCCCGACCGGCTCCATCTCCCTCGACATCGCGCTCGGCCTCGGTGGCCTCCCGCGCGGTCGCGTGGTCGAGATCTACGGTCCGGAGTCCTCCGGCAAGACGACCGTCGCCCTGCACGCCGTGGCCAACGCCCAGCGCGCCGGCGGCATCGTGGCGTTCATCGACGCCGAGCACGCGCTCGACCCCGACTACGCCAAGGCGCTCGGTGTCGACACCGACGCCCTGCTGGTCTCGCAGCCCGACTCCGGTGAGCAGGC
>NZ_JANNML010000242.1:0-59760 GCF_031397825.1 Nocardioides sp. | reverse complement strand
TCTGTGCGGTGACCGTCCCTTTGCTATGGGGTTATCAGTTCGTGGCCATCAAAGTGGGCGTCGCCGAGTTTCCGCCGCTCTTCTTCCTCGCGCTGCGCTTCGTGGCCATCGCGCTGCTGCTTATTCCGTTCGTCAAAAGGCCGACACGTCAACAATTGGGCCCTGTCGCAGCTATTTCGGTCTTCCTCGGAGGGCTGAATTTCGGGCTCTTCTACGTTGGCCTTGGACTCGGCTCGGGAAGCCTGTCGGCTGTCGCCTATCAACTGGCCACGCCCTTCACCGTGCTGCTGGCTTGGCCGCTGCTCGCGGAGAGGCCGTCTCTCATGACGTCCGCTGGAGTGGTAATTGCCTTCGTTGGCGTGGTGGTGTTGGCACTACGAGGCGAGCTTCGACCTGCCCGACGTGCTCTTCGGGCTCAGCCAGCTCGACGGGGTCACGGTCACCAGCGCCACGGCCGAGGGCGACGTCACGGACAGCAAGGCGACGTACACCCTCGGAGCCGTCCAGCAGTACCGCCAGGGTGCGTGGGTGACGCTGGGCCGCCAGGAGCCCGCGCTGGCGGTCGCCGGCAAGAAGCTCCTGCTGCGCCAGGTGCTCAACGGCCCGTCGGGTCAGCGCACGGTCCCGGTCTCCTTCACCGTCCCGGCCCGCGCGGCTGGTCAGCGGGGGTCGATCTCGATGACCGGCGGCAACTTCCTCTACAGCGAGGCCGCCTACCAGAGCTCGCTCGCCAAGATCCTCAAGGCGGTCCGGGAGCAGGTCCGCAACGACGAGGTCCAGGCCGACCTGAGCATCTTCGGCCGCAAGCTCCAGATCCAGAAGCGCCACGTCCTCGGCCCGGTCGACATGGTCGTCAACGGCAACCGTCGGGTGCGCGTGGTCGTCCGCTGAGTCGTCCCCTCCGGGGGATGTGTCGCACACGCCGCGGGTCGGGAGCACTCTCTCGGCCCGCGGCATCGTCACGAGGCCTATCGTGGGGTCATGGACCCCCTCGACGACGCCGCTGCCGCTGCCGCCGACAAGGTCGCGCTGCTCCGGCTGATCCGAGACTCGGTGATCGGCGAGGACCACCTGATGGAGACGCCCTACGGCCGTCGCCGGGTGACCTACGCCGACTACACGGCCTCCGGGCGGGCGCTGAGCTTCATCGAGGACTTCATCCGCGACCAGGTCCTGCCCTCCTACGCCAACACCCACACCGAGTCGAGCGGGACGGGCCTGCAGACCACGCGGCTGCGCGAGGACGCCCGCGAGATCATCCGCCGCGCGGTCGGCGGCGATGACTCCGTGGTGATCTTCGCCGGGTCCGGGTGCACCGGGGCGATCGCCAAGCTCATCGGTGTCCTCGGCCTGCGGATCCCCTCGGTGCTCGACGACACCCACCACCTGACCGACCACATCCCGCCGTCGGAGCGGCCCGTCGTCTTCCTCGGCCCCTACGAGCATCACTCCAACGAGATCCCGTGGCGCGAGTCGATCGCCGACGTGGTGGTCATCCGCCAGGACGGCGACGGGGGAGTGGACGCCGACGACCTGCGCGTGCAGCTCGAGAAGCACGCCGACCGCCCGCTCAAGATCGGGTCCTTCTCGGCAGCCTCCAACGTGACCGGCATCCTCTCCGACACGGCCGGGATCTCGACACTCCTGCACGAGCACGGGGCACTGAGCCTCTGGGACTTCGCTGCCGCGGCGCCGTACATCGACATCGACATGGAGGCCGTCGATTCGGCCCGTCCGCTGTCCTACAAGGACGCGGTCTTCCTGTCGCCGCACAAGTTCATCGGCGGACCCTCGACGCCCGGCGTCCTGGTGGCGCGGCGCGAGCTCTTCGCCAACCGGGTGCCCGACGTCCCCGGCGGGGGGACCGTCCTCTACGTCAACGACGACGACCACCGCTACTTCGAGGACCCGACCCACCGCGAGGAGGGGGGCACCCCGGCGATCATCGAGTCGATCCGTGCGGGACTCGTCTTCCAGCTCAAGGAGGCTGTCGGTGTGGCGACCATCCGGGAGCAGGAGGAGCGACACCTCTCCCGCGCCATCGGCTCCTGGAAGGACGACCCCGCGATCGAGGTGCTCGGCAACCTCGATGCCGAGCGGCTCTCCATCGTGTCCTTCATCCTCCGCTCGCCGTCGGGCCGCTACCTGCACCACAACTACGTCGTGGCGCTGCTCAACGACCTCTTCGGCATCCAGTCGCGCGGCGGGTGCTCCTGCGCCGGTCCCTACGGCCACCGCCTGCTCGGCATCGACCTCGAGCGCTCCCACGAGTTCGAGCGGGAGATCTCCGGTGGCTGCGAGGGCATCAAGCCGGGCTGGGTGCGGGTCAACTTCAACTACTTCGTGGCCGACGAGGTAGCCGACTACGTCGTCGAGGCCGTCCGGCTGGTCGCGCGCGACGGGTGGAAGCTGCTCGGCGACTACACCTTCGACACCACCACCGGCCTGTGGCGTCACCGCGACGGACTGGTCATGCCGCCGCTCTCGCTCCTGGACGTGTCCTACGCGGGGGGCGTGGCGTCCATGCCCTCCAACACCGCCACCGGGGGAGTCGAGCTGCTCGCCGACCACCTGCGCGACGGCGCGGCGTTGCTCCACGCCGCCGTCGGTCCCGACCTCGCCGGCCACCCCGGCAACGTCAGCCCCGACTTCGAGCACCTGCGGTGGTTCGACCTGCCTGCGGTGTGTCTGTCGCGCTGAGGGTGCGCTCGGGTCGGTGACGTGTCCCCGGGGGTTGCGGTTTGGTCACCAACCGCAATCCGGAGGCTCCCGGACCTGCGGTTGGTGACCAGACCGCATGCCCGGGAGCACACCTGTTCACCTCAGAGCCGCACCAGCATCTTGCCGGTGTTGCCGCCGGAGTAGAGCCCACGGAACGCGTCGACCATGTGGTCGAGACCGTCGAAGTAGGTCTCGCGATAGGTGAGGTCCCCGGCGGCGAGCCAGGCACCCGCCTCGCGGTAGAAGTCCGAGGTCAGGTCGGCGTGGTCGCTGACGATGAAGCCGCGCATCGTGATCCGCTTGGACACCAGCATCATCAGGTTGCGGGGGCCCGGCTCGGGGGCGTCGGCGTTGTAGCCGGCGATCGCGCCGCACAACGCGATCCGGCCGAAGTCGGCCATGTGGAAGACCGCTCCCTCGAGGTGCTCGCCACCGACGTTGTCGAAGTAGACGTCGACCGGCCCGTGCTCCTTGAGCTGCTTGGCCACGGGGCCGTCGTGGTAGTCGAACGCCGCGTCGAAGCCCAGCTCGTCGACCAGCCACGAGACCTTCTCCGGCGAGCCCGCCGACCCGATGACCTTGCCCGCACCGAGCTGGCGCGCGACCTGGCCGGCGACCGAGCCGACAGCACCGGCCGCGCCCGAGATGAACACGATGTCACCCTCGCGGAGCTCCGCGATGCGCTTGAGCCCGACGTACGCCGTGAGGCCGGGCATGCCGAGCACGCCGAGGTAGGCGCTGGCGGGGACCTGGGAGACGTCGAGCTTGCGGGCCGCGGCCGCGGGCAGGACCGCGTGCTCGCGCCAGCCGGCCATCGTCAGCACGGTGTCGCCGACGGCGAGCTTGTCCGAGCGCGACTCCTCGACGACGCCGATGGCGCCGCCGTCCATCGGGGCGCCGAGCTGGAAGGGCGGCACGTAGGACTTCACGTCGTTCATGCGACCGCGCATGTAGGGGTCGACCGACAGCACGGTGTTGCGCACGAGCACCTCGCCGTCGGCGAGGTCGGGCAGGTCGACGGAGGCGGTGTCGAAGTGCTCCGGACCGGGCAGCCCCACGGGGCGGGTGGACAGGTGGATCTCGCGGGTCGTCGTAGCCATGCCCTCGATCCTCCCAGGCCACGCAGCAGCGCAGCAGGACCCCCCGGGGCGCCCGTCAGGAGGTGGGCGAGATCACCCTGTCGTGGATGCGGGAGCGGACCCTGCACCTCACTACGATGTAAGAGTCGCACGAGCGGCACTACTTGTTACACCAACCGTGACTCCCACGCCGGGGGTCGAGAGGATGAGCACCCATGTCGACGCAGCTGCACCTGGCCCGAGGAATCGTCAACGGACGGGTCCACGCCGATCGGGACCACGCGCAGCTCCGAGACGTGGAACTCGCCGCGGCGGACGCACGGGCGGCCCGCCGGGGTCGACTGCGCTGGGTCACGCGCTCGCGCTGATCCCGCCCACGGGGGAGTCCGCGGTCTGGCAGTCTGTGCGCCATGAGCGACCCGACGCCGACGCCCGACAAGCATGCCGACACCTGGCGGGGGGTCGACCTGACCCGCATCGGGGAGGGCCGCTACAAGGCCACCAACCAGCGTGGCGGGATCGTCCCGATCGGCAGCGGTGAGGACCCGGACTTCACCCCCGTCGAGCTGCTGCTGGCTGCACTCGCCGGGTGCGCCGGGGTCACCGTCGACGAGCTGACCAGCCGTCGTGCGCAGCCGCTGTCCTTCGACGTGACGGCTGAGGGCCACAAGGTCAGGGACGAGGGCGGCAGCCACCTGGTCGGGCTCACGGTCACCTTCGACGTGGTCTTCCCCGAGGGCGAGGCCGGCGACCAGGCCCGCGCGTTCCTCCCACGCGCCGTCCAGCAGACCCACGACCGGATCTGCACGGTCTCCAGGACGGTGACGCTGGGCGAGCCCGTGGACTACGCCATCGCCGAGGAACGAGCCTGATGCCAGGCGCTCCGCGGGTGGCCCCGTGGACCCGCGTGCCACGTCAGGATGGACGACGCTTCGTCGTCACCGGCGCCAACAGCGGGATCGGCCTCGAGACCGCTCGGGCCCTGGCCGAGGCCGGCGCGCACGTGGTGCTCGCCGTGCGCAGCGTCGCCAAGGGCGAGGTCGCCGCCGCGAGCATCCAGGGCGACGTGGAGGTACGGCGGCTCGACGTCTCCGACCTGTCCTCCGTGCGCGCCTTCGCCGACGACACCGGCGAGGTCGACGTGCTCGTCAACAACGCGGGCATCCTCGGGGTGCCGTTCGGCCTCAGCGTCGACGGGATCGAGCTCCACCTCGCGACCAACCACCTCGGGCACTTCGCCCTGAGCAACCTGCTGCTGCCGCGTCTCACCGACCGGGTCGTCGTCGTCAGCTCCCAGTCGCACCGCTCCGGGGTCCTCGAGCTCGACGACCTGGACTGGTCGCGGCGCGGCTACTCGGCGTACGCCGCCTATGCGCAGTCCAAGCTCGCCAACATGCTGTTCCTCGCCGAGCTGCAGCGGCGTCTCACCTCGGTGGGGAGCACCCTGCGCGTCACCGGCGCCCACCCCGGGTCCACGGCGACCGCGATCACCGCCAACACCGGAAACGGCCTCAAGACCTGGGTCGGGTCGTGGGGCCACGGCCTCGTCGGCATGAAGCCCTGGCAGGGCGCGCTGCCCACGCTCTACGCCGCCACGATGGACGTGCCGGGCAACAGCTACCTCGGCCCCCACCGCTTCAAGGAGATGAGCGGGTGGCCGGTCAGCGTCGGGCGCAGCCGAAGTGCCAGCGACCCCGACCTCGCCCGCGCGTGCTGGGAGAGGTCGGAGTCGCTGAGCGGGGTGGGGTTCCCCCTCGGGGGAAGGAACTAGTCGACGGTGACGGCGCTGATGCCGATCTCGGTGGCGGGTGCTCCGTCCGGGCCGCCGTCAGCGGTGCCGGCAGCACCGACCTCCTCGACGACCTTCAGACCCTCGGGGTCCATCTCGCCGAAGACGGTGTAGTCGGGCTGCAGGACGGAGGAGTCGCCGTAGACCAGGAAGAACTGCGAGCCGTTGGTGTCCGGTCCCGCGTTGGCCATGGCGATCGTGGCGGGCCCGTACTTCTCGTCGCCGGTGACCTCGTCGGGGAAGGAGTAGCCCGGGCCGCCGCCACCGGTGCCGCTCGGGTCACCGCACTGGAGCACGAAGATCCCCTGGGTGGTGAGCCGGTGGCAGATCGTGTCGTCGAAGTAGCCCTGCTCGGCCAGCGAGACGAAGGAGTTGACCGTGCAGGGGGCCGCCGAGGCGTCGAGCGTGGCCGAGACCTCACCGGCCGACGTCGTGATCGTGACCGGCACGTCGCCGTCGTAGGCCGACATGTCGGGAGGCAGGTCGGCCTCCTTCGCCGCACCCCCCTCCTCGGTGTAGGTGCACGGCACGGAGTTGGCGTTGTCGACGGGCGCGCTGTCAGCGGCGGTCTCGTCCTCGCCGCCGCAGGCGGTCAGGCCAGCAGCGAGCACCAGGGCGGCGATGAGGGTCAGGGGTCGTTTCGACATGCGCCCGATGGTAGGGGAGCGCCGTTCACCGCCGACCCCTAGGCTCGCCCCATGCAGCTGGGAGTCCACTACGCCAACTTCAGCCACCCCGACTGGGCACACACCCTCGAGGAGCGCCTGACCGCGACGGCGCGCGTGGCCGACCAGGGCGGAGCAGCGTGGTTCACCGTCATGGACCACTGGTTCCAGATGGAGGACTTCGGCGGACCGGCGGAGCCGATGCTGGAGGGCTACACGACCCTCGGCTACCTCGCGGCCGTCACCGAGCGGGTGCGCCTCAGCCTGCTGGTCACCGGTGTCACCTACCGCCACCCCGGGCTCCTCGCCAAGACCGTCACGACCGTCGACCGGCTGTCGGGCGGCCGAGCGATGCTCGGGATCGGCGCCGCGTGGTACGACCGCGAGCACGCCGGTCTCGGCGTCCCGTTCCCCTCCACCAGCGAGCGCTTCGAGCGGCTCGAGGAGACCCTCCGGGTCTGCCGCCAGATGTGGAGCGACGACGACGGCGCCTTCGACGGCACGCACTTCCAGCTCGCCGAGACCGTGTGCGTCCCGCCGCCGGTCCAGCAGCCCGGGCCGCGGATCCTGATCGGGGGAGCGGGGGAGCGCAAGACGCTGCGGATGGTCGCCCAGTACGCCGACGCCTGCAACATCTTCGGCCAGGGCCCCGACGTGATGGCGCACAAGCTCGACGTCCTGCGTCGCCACTGCGACGACCTGGGGCGTGACTACGACACCATCGAGAAGTCGATGGTCCTCGACGCCGACCCCACCGGTGACACCGACGCGTTCCTCGCCGACATGGAGGCCTACGCCGCGCTCGGCATCGAGCTGGTCACCCTCATGCCGCAGGGGGACGACCCCGTCGCCTGGACCACGGAGATGTGCGAGCAGGTGCTCCCGCGTCTCCAGCAGCTGTGAGCGAGGCCGCCGAGCGGCCCACGTCGGCGCACAGCCACCACGTCATCCCGCTGCGCGAGGCCACCAAGGCGTGGTTCCTCATCTCGCTGCAGACCTTCGGCGGTCCGGCCGGCCAGATCGCCGTCATGCAGCGCACGCTGGTCGACGAGCGTCGGTGGATCGGGCAGCAGCGCTTCCTCTTCGCCCTCTCCTACTGCACGCTGCTGCCCGGCCCGGAGGCCCAGCAGCTCGCGACCTACATCGGGTGGCTCCTCAACGGTGTCAAGGGAGCGCTCGTCGCCGGCATCCTCTTCGTGCTCCCTGGGGTCGTGGCCCTGCTGGCGCTCTCGGCGATCTACGTCGGCTACGGCGACACCACGCTCGTGGAGTCGGTGTTCCTCGGTCTCGCGCCCGCGGTGATCGCCATCGTCATCCAGGCGGTGATCCGCGTCGGGAGCAAGGGGCTCGGCCATCCCGGGCTCGTCGGACTGGCCGTCGCGGCCTTCGTGGCGCTGACCTTGTTCGCCGTCCCGTTCCCCCTGGTGGTCCTGGCTGGCGCGGCCGGTGGGTGGCTGCTCGGCCGCGCCGTGCCGACCCTGGCGAAGCCACGGCCTGCGGCGGAGGACGAAGGACCACCACCCCTGGTCAGCGACGACGCCCTGCACACGGAGCGCCCTTCGGGCCGCCGGGCCGCCCTCATCCTCGGCGTGGGGCTCACTCTCTGGGCAGCACCCGTCGTGCTGGCGGCGGTGCTCGCCGGACGCTCCAGCATCTTCGTCGACCAGGGCGTCTTCTTCTCGGGCGCGGCAGTCGTCACCTTCGGCGGCGCCTACGCCGTGCTCGCCTACGTCGCCCAGCAGGCCGTCGATGTCTACGGCTGGCTGGCGCCGGGGGAGATGGTCCGAGGACTCGCCCTGGCCGAGACGACGCCCGGGCCGCTGATCATGGTCGTCCAGTTCGTGGCGTTCGTCGGCGCCTACCGAGCTCCCGGCAGTCTCGACCCGTGGGTGGCCGCGCTGCTGGCGGCGCTGCTGACCACCTGGGTGACCTTCGTGCCCTGCTTCCTCTTCATCCTGCTGGGCGCGCCCTACGTCGAACGCCTGCGCGGCAACCGGACCCTGGCCTCAGCCCTGAGCGGCATCACCGCCGCCGTCGTCGGCGTCATCGGCAGCCTGGCGGTGTTCTTCGCCGTGCACACGCTCTTCGACGACACGCGTCGGCTGACCTCCGGGCCCCTCGACCTCGACGTCCCGGTCCTCGACTCGCTCCATGCCTCGGCCGTGGTCATCACGGCGCTCGGCTGCCTGCTGATCTTCCGACTGCGCTGGAGCGTGCTGCGCACCCTCGGCGTGTGCACGCTGGCCGGGGTGCTCTGGGGCTTGGTCGCGACCGGACTATGACCGGCACCCTCCGGCGGCACCGCCGCACGTGCACGTGTGGCCGGGCTCGGCTGGTCGCAGTACCCTCGACCTCATGCTGCACACCATGGTGGCCGTCGTAGCGGTGCTGTTCCTGGCTACCGTTGCCGTCGCCTTTCTCGTCCTGGTGGTCATCGACGTCCGGAGGACGAGGGGCGAGCCGCTGGATCCTCACGCGCAGCGCAACCTGGACGCTCACCGGGACGCTGAGCGACGGGTCAACAGGGGCGCTCGCGGCGGCGGCTGGTAGCGACACGCCACGGTCAGGCGGCGGGTGCTACGGCCTTGGGAGGCGCCCGTGCGCTTGTTAGTTGACATAATGTCAGTTATCGGCACTATCCACCATGGCTCCGCTCGCCGACAGTCGGGCCGTTCGCAGCGCTGAAAACCAGATGCGCGGTCACGGCGGGCGGATGAGACTGAGGCCGTGACGATCCGCCGGACCACCGCCTCCGGACACGACGCCCTGCTGCTGGTCTCGACGCTGCTGCAGCGCGTCCGACTCGTCGACCCGCTGGCGGGCATGTGGGAGGCGGCAGACGTCCAGTGGTGGTGGCGCAGACCGCGCGAGTCCGACGACCTGGAGCAGCATTTCTGGGTCGACGATGACGGACCCGTTGCCGGTGTGTGGCTCACGAGCTGGGGTGCAGACCTGTGGAACTGCGACCCGATCCTCGTCCCGGGCGCAACTGGCCCTGCGCTCGACATCGTGTGGGCCCAGGCGCGGGAGCAGGTCGGGCGGCACGCATCGGGCAAGGTCGTCGTACCCGTGCCGAGCACCGATCCGGCCCTGGAGGCACTGGCCCTGACAGCGGACATGGTCGTGGGGTCGCGCGACCACACGGCGTGGCTCGACATCGATGAGCGTCAAGCAGCACGCTCCCCTGCTCCTGGCTACCGGATCGTCGACCGCACCGGACGCGCGGGCTCTCCGCACCCGATGCGCCCCCGCAACGGCGACGACGTCGCGGAGCGACTCGGCGTGTGCCCGCTCTACGACCCCGCGCTCGACCTCGCGGTCGAGACGGCCGACGGTGGTGTCGCGGGCTACGTGCTGTGCTGGTCCGACCCCGTGACCGGCGTCGGTCTGGTCGAGCCGGTGCGGGTCGAGGACGACCACCAGCGGCGTGGACTCGCGACAGCCATGGTCTCCGAAGGTGTCGAACGGCTCGCGGCGGCCGGCGCCCGCCGGGTCAAGATCGGCTTCGGCACCGAAGCCGCGGGTGCTGTCTACACCGGCGTCGGGTTCAAACCGACCTCGACGGCGGCGTGGTTCGAGGCTCCCGTGTCGGCGCTCCGGACATCCGCCTGACGTCAGGCCCGGTCTGACGCCGCCTGCAGTCGCTCGATCTGCTCGGAGGCCTCGGCCTTGGTGAGGTCGGCCGACAGCGTCTCGCCGGCGTCACGGGCCAGCGTGTCGAGGTAGCTGCGCTGGGCGCCGGTCATCGGCTCATCGCCCGTGACCCAATCAGCGGGGTCCTTCTCCGTCGTGTTGGACGCCTCGCCGCCGAGGACGTCGGTCTCGCCCGGCTGAGCGGCTGCGTCGGTGGCTGCGTCGTCGGGGTTGGTCGAATGCGTGTTCGATGCGGTCATGACCCCAACGTACGTCGCCGCGCCGACGACGCAAGGACACTTTGGGGTGAAACCACAGACAGCGCCGGCTCCTTGGAGCCCCACCGCACACTCGGTCCGTGCCAGAGGGACACACCATCCACCGTCTTGCGCGTCGCCACCGGACCTTGCTGGCCGGGCGCCGCGTCGCCGCGTCGAGCCCCCAGGGTCGCTTCGCCGAGGGAGCCGCGCTGATCGACGGCCAGGTGGTCGACGCGACCGATGCCTGGGGCAAGCACCTCTTCCACCGCTACGACGACCTGTGGCTGCACGTGCACCTCGGGCTGTTCGGCAAGTTCCGTGACGGGGAGGCACCGGCGCCCGACCCGCGCGGAGCGCTGCGTCTCCTGCTCACCACCGACGACCACTGGGTCGAGCTGCGCGGGCCGACCGCGTGCGAGCTGATGACCGATCCAGAGCGCGACGTGCTGCTGGCGCGACTCGGGCCCGATCCCCTGCGCCGCGACGCCGACGCCGGGGCGTTCGTGTCACGCGTCGGGCGCAGCCGCGCCCCGATCGGCACCCTGCTGATGGACCAGGCGGTCATCGCCGGCGTCGGCAACGTCTACCGCGCCGAGGTGCTGCTGCGCCACGAGACCAGCCCGTTCGTCCCCGGGCGCGACGTCGACCCGGCTGTCGTCCAGGCGATCTGGGACGACCTGGTGGTGCTCCTGCGCGCCGGCGTGAGCGCGGGCCGCATCGTGACCACCGAGCCCGAGGACCGCGCACGACCACACGGTAGGCCACGCCGGGACGACGCACACTACGTCTACGGCAGGACCGGTCTCCCCTGCCGTCGCTGCGGGGCGGAGGTCCACTCGGGGCCCATGGCCGCTCGCACCCTCTACTGGTGCCCGGTCTGCCAGGGGTGACCCCCGACCCACGACCGGCCCCGGCGGGTCATTTCCCGTAGTCCGAACGGACTACTTCCGTGTGATTCTCCCCGCGCCGGGGCCTGAGGAGGCCTACCTTCGTGGGGAACCGACTCTTCTCTGGGGGCACTTCCATGTGGGACACCGCGCAGGGCAACAACCACCTGCTGAGCCACGACATGCCGTGTGGTCACTGCGGCCACGCGATGCACACCTTCCTGGCCTGCTCCGACTCGTGCGACTGCACGCCCTCGGGTCAGCCCACGCGCGCCGAGCGCGACCTCGCACGCGTCTGAGCGACACCGCTGCCCGAGGATCCCGCAAACTCCGAAGGTCGGCCAGCAGCCGTCCGATCGGACCAGGGAGAGGAGGTCAGACCATGTGGGACACCCATCAGGACAGCCAGACCCACCTGTCGCACGACATGCCGTGCGCCCGGTGCGGTCACGGCATCCACACCTTCCTCGCCTGCGGTGACCAGTGCCCGTGCGCGCCGTCACCGATCCCCGGCCAGATCGCATCCTGACCAGGTGCCGGGCAAGCGGTCTGGGCCGGGACACCTACCCGGTGCGCTTCACCGGCAACGCATGGGTAGCGCCGTGGTCGGACGTGGCGCGGGTGACCGCTCGCTGAGCCGGGCGTCGTGTCCTCAGGCCTGCAGGTCGAGCATCACCTTGATGGCGCGTCGCTCGTCCATCGCGCGGTAGCCGTCCGCGACCTGGTCCAGCGGCAGCGTCGAGTCGAAGACGAGGCCCGGCTCGATCGTGCCCGAGGTGACCAGGTCGAGCAGCTCGGGCAGGTAGCGGCGCACGGGGGCCATGCCGCCGCGCAGGCCGACGTTCTTCTGGAACATCTTCTGCACCGGCAGCTGGACGCCGTGGGGCACGCCCACGAAGCCGACCATCGAGCCGGGGCGGGCGACGGCGAAGGCCGTGCCCATCGCGTCGTCGGTGCCGACGCACTCGAGGACGGCGTCGGCCCCGACGCCGCCGGTGATCTCCTTGACCGCCGCCGCACCCTCCTTGCCGCGGGCGGCGACGACGTGGGTGGCACCGAAGGCCGTCGCGATCTTCTGTCGGGGCTCGTGCCGGGACATCACGATGACCTTCTCGGCGCCCATCACGGACGCGGCGAGGACGCCACACAGGCCGACGGCGCCGTCGCCGACGACGACCACGGTGCCGCCCTCGGGCACCCCCGCGCACACCGCTGCGTGCCAGCCGGTCGGCATGACGTCCGAGAGGGCCAGCAGCGACGGGACCATCGACGCGTCCGGCATCTCGTCGAGCTTGACCAGGCTGCCCTCGGCCTGGGTCGCCAGCGCGTACTCCGCCTGACCGCTCACGGTCATCCCGAGGTTGGTGCAGACCGAGTGGGCGCCGTGCTGGCAGTGGGCGCAGATGTTGTCGCTGTGGCAGAACGGCACGACCACGAAGTCGCCCGGCTTGAACGAGCGGACCTCGGAGCCGACCTCCTCGACGACGCCGACGCACTCGTGGCCGATCGTCGCGCCCTCGGTGATCGGGTTCTCGCCGCGGTAGGGCCACAGGTCGGAGCCGCAGATGCAGCCCGCGGTCACCTTGATGATGGCGTCCGTCGGAGCGGTGATGGTCGGGTCCGGGACCTCGGAGACCCGAATGTCGCGGGGCGCGTGGATGGTGGTTGCTCGCATGGCGCCGATCCTCGCACCCCCCTGGTGAGCGCGGTCAAGCCAACCGTCCGGGGGGTAGCTCCACCCCGGGCGAGGCAGATTGGCGTTATCTCACATGTGAGTTACCGTCGACGCATGGCAACGGACTACAAGGGTCGTATCGGCAACCTCATCCGGGACGCGCGCAAGCACCGCGGCCTGACGCAGCACCAGCTCGCCGGGGTCCTCGGCACGAGCCAGAGCGCGATCAACCGCATCGAGAAGGGCCACCAGAACCTGTCGCTCGAGATGCTGGCCCGCATCGGCGAGGCGCTCGACTCCGAGATCGTGGCCCTCGGCGCCGGTCCGACGCACCTGCGCGTCACCGGCCCCACCACGCTCTCGGGCTCGATCGACGTCAAGACGTCCAAGAACGCCGGTGTCGCGCTGCTGTGTGCCTCGCTGCTCAACCGCGGGCGTACGACGCTGCGCAAGGTGGCGCGCATCGAGGAGGTCAACCGGCTGCTCGAGGTCCTCAACAGCCTCGGCGTGCAGACCAAGTGGCTCAACGAGGAGAACGACCTCGAGATCATCCCGCCCAAGGAGCTCGACCTCAGCAACCTCGACGAGGAGGCGGCTCGTCGTACGCGCTCGGTGATCATGTTCCTCGGCCCGCTGCTGCACCGGATGGAGACCTTCGAGCTGCCCTACGCCGGCGGCTGCAACCTCGGCACCCGCACCGTCGAGCCGCACATGAGCGCCCTGCGCCCCTTCGGGCTCGAGGTCAAGGCGAGCGACCGGTTCTACCACGCGCAGGTCAACCGGGCGATCGAGCCGACGCGCCCGATCGTGCTGACCGAGCGCGGCGACACCGTCACGGAGAACGCGCTGATGGCAGCGGCGCTGCACCCCGGCACGACGATCATCCGCAACGCCTCGTCCAACTACATGGTCCAGGACCTGTGCTTCTACCTCCAGCGCCTCGGCGTGAGCGTCGAGGGCATCGGCACGACCACGCTCACGGTCAGCGGCCTGGCCGAGATCGACGTGGACGTCGACTACTCCCCCAGCGAGGACCCGATCGAGGCGATGTCGCTGCTGGCCGCGGCCATCGTGACGAAGTCCTCCATCACCATCCGTCGGGTGCCGATCGAGTTCCTCGAGATCGAGCTCGCGCTGCTCGAGGAGATGGGTCTCAACTACTCGCGCACCGAGGAGTACGTCGCCGCCAACGGCAACACCCGCCTCGTCGACCTCACCACCCAGCCCTCGGACCTGCACGCGCCGCTGGACAAGATCCACCCGATGCCGTTCCCCGGGCTCAACATCGACAACCTGCCGTTCTTCGCGGTCATCGCAGCCGTCGCCGATGGCCAGACCTACCTGCACGACTGGGTCTACGACAACCGGGCGATCTACCTCACCGACCTCAACAAGCTCGGCGGCCACGTCAAGCTCCTCGACCCGCACCGCGTGATGATCGAGGGCCCCACCACCTGGACCGGTGCCGAGCTCATGTGTCCCCCGGCCCTGCGCCCCGCGGTGGTCATCCTGCTCGCGATGCTCGCCTCCAAGGGTACCTCGGTCCTCCGCGGCACCTACGTCATCCACCGTGGCTACGAGGACCTCGCCGAGCGGCTCAACGAGCTCGGCGCCTCCATCGAGACGTTCCGCGACATCTGACGCGGGGTGGGCCGGGATGCTCGCGCCCGTCCCGGGCATGCGGATTGGTCACCAACCGCATGTTTTCGGCCCCGGGGACTGCGGTTGGTGACCAGACCGCAACCCCAGGGACCAACCAGCTCAACGCCCGGACCACACCGGCGGGCGCCGCGCACCGAAGGCCTCGACACCCTCCCGGGCGTCGTCGGAGAGGATGACGGGCGAGGCGAGCTCGGTCTGCCGGTCGAAGGCCTCGTCGGCGGGCCAGCCGGGTGACTCGTCGACGATCCGCTTGCCGACGGCGACGCTGAGCGGCGCGTTGGCAGCGATCGCCTGAGCGAGCTCGAGAGCGACATCGAGGGCGGCTCCGGGTGACGTGACCCGGTTGACCAGGCCCAGCTCGGCGAGCCGCACGGCCGACATCGGCTCGCCCAGCAAGGCCATCTCCATCGCGACGTTGCGCGGGAGCCGCTCGCGCAGTCGGAGCACTCCCCCGGCGGCCGCGGCCAGGCCGCGCTTGACCTCGGGGATGCCGAAGACCGCGTCGGAGGCGGCCACGACGAGGTCGGCGGCGAGCGCGAGCTCGCAGCCACCGGCGAGCGCGCTCCCCTCCACCGCGACGACCAGCGGCTTCACCGACGGCCGACCGGTCAGGCCCAGGGGGCCTCGCCCGGCGGTCAGCGGCAGCTCGCCGCGCGCCGCGGCCTTGAGGTCCATCCCGGCGCAGAACGTGTCGCCGGCACCCGTCAGCACGATGGCCCGCACGCGTGGGTCCGCCTCGGCGTCGTCGATCGCGCTCTCGAGCGCCTCCGCGGTCCGTGCGTCGACGGCGTTGCGCACCTCGGGCCGGTCCAGCGTCACGACCAGCACCGCACCCTCGAGAGATCGGCGCACCGGTGAGCGCGGCGGAGCCGGCAGCTCGTAGGAGCCGGAACCGAGCACCGTCACCGACTCCCCGGCGACGAGCACCCGAGCTCCCAGCAGGTCCCCGTCCTCGAGGGCTCCGACGACCGTCGGGTCCACCGTGCGCACCAGCACCCGCGTCCCCGACGGCGTCAGCAGGCTGAGGATCCCGGCCTCGGCCGCACCGGACCGGTCGAAGGGCACCGTGAACGCCTCGACGACCGTCTCGCCGTCGTACGACGTCACGACCGGTCGCTTCGGCGGTTGCTCGACCACGGGGCGCAGGTGCGCGTAGGTGCGCTCGGGCGGGGTCGCCGAGTAGAGGCCGAGCGCGTGCTTGGTGGCATACCAGCCCAGCGACGTGCACAGCCCGCGCGCGCCCGGGTCGGCGCGCAGCACCGGCACCATCGAGGCGATCGCGTGGCTGCCGTAGTTGTTGCCCGGACCGCCCGCGAAGGTCAGACCGCCCGTGACCGTCAACGGGCGCGCCGGGTCGTCGATCGGCAGCCCCAGCGCGTCGGCGCCGATCTCGACCGCGGACGGGAAGCACGCGTAGAGGTCGATGTGCGCCACGTCATCGATGCCCACGCCCGCGTGGTCGAGTGCCGCAGCCCCGAGCGCCGCGATCGCCGGCGAGCGGGACAGGTCGGCGCGCTCCGAGACGAACCACTCGTCGTACGCCGACGCGCCGGCGTGCACGAACACCCATCGTTCCTGCGGCACCCCGGCGGCCTCGGCTGCAGCGACGCTGGTCACGATCGACCCCGCCGCGAGGTCGACCTGGAGGTTGGCGCACATCAGCTTCGTGTAGGGCGACGAGACGGCGCGGTTGTCCGGTGCCACCGTTGCGATGCGCTCGGCACCCTGACGCGTCGGCGACCAGGCGAACGGGTTGCGCGACGCGATCTCCGAGAAGCCCGCCCACAGCCGCGCCACGGCGCTCGTGTGCTCCGCGGGCGTGCGACCGAGCCGAGCACGGACCGCCGACTCCATCAGCGCGTAGGTGTAGATGGGTGCCCCGAGGCCCACCGCGGTCTCGGCCTCGTTGTTGGGTCGCCTGTCGAGACCGATCACGCGGCTCGGCACGACCGACTCGTCCTGGCGCGCCCAGGGCAGCGTGACGTCGTTCTTCTGTGCCCAGGCCAGCGTCGAGCCCGCCTCGGCCCCGCTGACCAGCACCACCTGAGCACGACCGCCGGCCACCAGCTCGGCGGCGTCGTTGATGACCAGCTGACCACCGTCACCGCCGTAGGGGCTCGACTGCACGGTCTCGTCGGGCCGCGCCCCGACCGCGTCCGCGACCAGCAGGGCCTGGTCGGCGTAGGTCCACGACGCGCTCGGCACGGCGTAGACAGCGTCCGCGAGCGCCAGCAGGTCGACGCTCGCGCCGCTGTCGACGAGCGCGGCACGCAGCGCGTCGGCCGACAGGGCGACCGGGTCCTGGGAGGCGTCGGGCTCGCGCTGGACGACCTGGCCGACCCCGACGATGACCGGCGTCCACGGGTCGAGGAACCGCCCCGAGGCCACGTGCAGGACCGGGTCGGCGGACACCCGCAACCGCGCCGGCGCCGAGCCCGACACCTGGGAGGTCAGGAGCTCCAGCGACGCCACGAGCGCCTTCTCGACGCTCCGCACGGCGGTCGAGCCCACCGGCCCGCGCACGGGCGCGCCGTCGAGCCCGGCGTCGAGCCGCACGACCGAGCCGCTCGCGGAGGCAGCGACGGTGCACCACAGCCCCAAGGTGATGCCCATCGGCCCGGTCCCCCTCAGCTCGAATCCGGTCTCGTCCACCCGCGCCACCGTCCAGCGCGCCTCGGCCGGGATCTCCATCAGCAGGATCTGCTGGGCGAAGCGGTCACCCTCCTCGATCACGCCCGGACCCTCGCCGCGCCAGGTCGAGTGGATGGTGAGCCACTGCGCGACCTGCCCGAGGTCACGGACGTACGACGCCACGTCGGCCGGTCCTGCCCCGCACCCCGCCTGGGCGTGGACGTGGCGGGGGAAGTCGGCCACCCCGGCCGGTGCGGGGACCACCACGCCGCCGGCGACCGCGTCCGACGCGGCGGCCGGTCCCCCACCGGCCGTCTCTCCCCCGAGCAGCCCGCCGCTGACCTGCGCCACCAACCCCCGGCGCAGGTCCGGGTTGCGGGCTGCGGTGACCGCGACCCGCGCGAGGGCGCCGCCCTGACGCAGGGTGCGACTCAGCTGTCGCCGGGGGTTCGAGGGACTCATGGGCACACTTCCCGTACGTTCGGACTGTTTATGCCAGTATGCCCTGTCCCGGTCGCTACGGTGACCCCATGTCACCCAGCCCAGCCCCCCGGCGTACCCAGGGCGAGCGCACGGCCACCACCCGGGCCCGGGTCCTGGACGCCACCTTCGACTGCCTGCTGGAGCGCGGCCACGCGGCCACGACCATTGCCGAGGTCCAGGACCGGGCCGGCGTCGCCCGCGGCACCCTCCTGCACCACTTCCCCACCCGCGCCTCGCTCATGGTCGCCGTCGTCGAGGACGTCGCCCGACGTCGTCTCGGCGTCCTGCGCGCCGGCACGGACGAGAATGCCCCCACCGAGCGCTCGTGGGAGCGAGCCGTCGCCGTCGTGCGCAGCGACCTCGAACACCCGGCCTTCCTGGTGGTCCTCGAGCTGTGGGTCGCGGCGCGCGCCGACACCGCCCTCCGCGAGGCCCTGGTGCCGGTCGAGCGGACCGTGTTCGAGGCCGTGCACCACGCCGTCACCGGGGTCGTCGGCACGACCGACGCCCGCGTCCCGACCCTGGTCCAGTTCACCATCGACCTGCTCACAGGGGCCGCCATGACCGGCCTCCTCGGGGGCGACCGCGCCTCCCACGAGCGCCTCGTCCGCCGCTGGGTCGCCGCCCTGCCGGTCCTGCTCGGCGACACCGACGCAGACTCGTGGTTCTGAGCCGCCACCCAAACCCGTCATCTGGGTGAATACTGCATCCGTGACGTCGCCGAGGACCGGATTCCCCTACCTCGACGAGGTCCTGGACCAGCCGGGCTCGGTGCTCGCGTTCGCGCACCGCGGCGGGGTCTACCACCCCGACATCGAGGGTCTCGAGAACACGATGTCGGCCTTCCGTCACGCTGTCGATCTCGGCTACGACTACCTCGAGACCGACGTGCACGTCACCCGTGACGGGGTCCTGCTGGCCTTCCACGACCGGGTCCTCGACCGCGTCACCGACCGGACTGGCGAGATCGCCTCCGCGTCGTACGCCGAGGTGCGCGACGCCCTGGTCGGCGGGCGTGAGCGGGTGCCCACCCTCGCCGAGCTCTTCGAGCAGTTCCCGCGGGCGCGCTTCAACATCGACCTCAAGTCCCACGGCGCGGTGGCCCCGTTGGCGGACTTCATCTCCGCGCGGGACGCCGAGGAACGGGTGCTCGTCGGATCGTTCTCCCGGAGCCGGCTGCGGCACTTCCGCGAGCTCACGGGCGGCCTGGTGCCGACGTCGGCGCACCCCCTCGAGGCAGTCGCCTTCCGGTTCCTGCCGAGCGGGCGGCTCGCCGACCTCGTGACCCGTGGGCGCGTGGCCGCCCTCCAGATCCCCCACCGGCGTGGCCGGTGGGTCGTCGCGACACCCGGTCTCGTGCGTCGTGCGCACGCGGCCGGCAAGCACGTGCACGTGTGGACGATCGACCACCCGGACGAGATGAGGGAGCTTCTCGACCGGGGCGTCGACGGGATGTTCACAGACCGGACCGATGTGCTGAGGACCGTGCTCGAGGAGCGCGGGCAATGGAGGGAGACAGCATGACGACACAGACACCGGGGGTCGCTGACCTCGACCCGCTCAACCGGGCCAAGGAGCAGAAGGCCTGGTACTGGTACGACTGGGCCAACAGTGCCTACGTCACGACCATCGCGACGGTGCTCTTCGCGCCCTACCTCACCTCGGTCGCCGAGCAGGCCGCCTGCGGCTTCGTCACCGACGAGGACGCCGGCCTGAAGTGCACCGACAACCTGCAGGTCCTCGGGGTCGGGATCTCACCGGGCTCCCTGGTGTTCTACGTCGTCACCATCGCCACGATCGCCTCCGCCCTGCTGCTGCCCATCGTGGGCGCGGCCGCCGACCGCACGGCGAAGAAGAAGAACATCATGGCGGGCTTCGCCTGGGCCGGCAGCCTGGCCGCCGGCTGCATGTTCTTCGTCACCGGCGACAACTGGCAGCTCGGCGTGGGGCTGCTCTTCGTGGCCAACATCTGCCTGGGCTCGTCCTTGGTGGTCTACGACGCCATCCTGTGCGAGATCGCCGAGCCCGACGAGCGCGACCGCGTCTCCTCGCGTGGCTGGGCGATGGGCTACCTGGGTGGCGGGCTGCTGCTCGCGGTCAACCTGGCCGTCGTCACGCTGCACGACTCCCTGGGCATGGGCACCGGCATGGCCGTGCGGGTCAGCATGCTCTCGGCCGCCATCTGGTGGGCGGCGTTCACCGTCATCCCCTACCGCGTGATCCGCAACCGCGAGCCGGTGCACGTCGAGCGTGAGCCCGGGGGGCTGGTGCGCCAGAGCTTCGGCCAGCTCGGCGCCACGTTGAAGGACATGCGCAACTACCCGATGACGCTGACCTTCCTGCTGGGCTACCTGTTCTACAACGACGGCATCCAGACCGTGATCGCATCGGCCTCGATCTACGGCGAGAAGGAGCTCGGCTTCAGCACCTCGGTGCTGATCGCCACGATCCTGCTCGTGCAGTTCGTCGCGTTCTTCGGTGCGCTGCTCTTCGGCCGGCTGGCAGCCAAGCGCGGGAGCCGCCAGGTGATCCTGGGCGGGCTCGTGGTCTGGATGGTCATCGTGACCGTGGGCTACTTCCTGCCGGAGAAGAACGTCGGGCTCTTCCTGGCCCTCGCGGTCGGCATCGGCCTGGTCCTCGGCGGCACCCAGGCGTTGTCCCGCTCGTTCTTCAGCCAGCTGATCCCCCGCGGCCGCGAGGCGGAGTACTTCTCGCTCTACCAGGCCTGCGAGCGTGGCACGAGCTGGCTCGGCACCCTCGTCTTCGGTCTGGTCCACCAGCTCACCGACTCCTACCGCCCGGCGATCTTCGCGCTCATCGTGTTCTTCGTCGTGGGTGGCGCCCTGCTCTACCGGGTGGATCCCCGCCGGGGCATCGAGGAGGCCGGCAACGTGGTCCCACGGGTGGTCTGACCCACCAGGTCCTGGTCACCACCCCCGGATGTCCCACTTCCTGACCGCGACATTGACATACCCAGGGAATGTGTCGTAATTGGCGGAACTCTTGGCGAGGTCGCTACCGTTGGACGGGAAGAGGTGTCCCTGACCACCCCCTTGCCGAGTGTCAAGAGCGCGGCCCTTGGGTACACGGCACCTCAGGAACATTCCACGGGGGAAACACAAGTTTGGAGGTGCCTCATGGCGGAACGCACATTGCGTGGCGCACGACTCGGAGGCCAGAGCTTCGAGGACGAGCGCGGCATCGAGTTCGCAGCACGTCAGCAGGTCGGTTACCGGTGCTCGCACGGGCACGAGTTCGAGATCACGATGTCCATCGAGGCAGACATCCCGGCGCTCTGGGAGTGCCCGCGCTGCGGCGCCGAGGGTCTGAGCACGGCCGGCATCAAGCCGATCGAGAAGGCCGAGAAGCCCGCTCGCACCCACTGGGACATGCTGCTGGAGCGCCGCTCGGAGAAGGAGCTCGAGGACATCCTCAAGGAGCGCCTCGAGCTGCTGCGCGGGGGCGAGATCGGTCCGGCGCACCTGCACCGGGCCAACGCCAAGAAGCGCAAGGCCGCCTCGGCCTGACACAGCTCCGGTTCCACCGACCTCTCTCGCCCCGATCCGGTACGCCGGGTCGGGGCGAGTGTCATGTCACCCCGAACGCCGTGGGGTCAGCGCGGCGGGTCGTCGATGACGTCACCGCGCACGACGGGCCCGTCCGGGCCGGTCGGACCACCGGGTCGCCCGGGTCCGCGCAAGGTGCCGCCGGTCGCGGTCATGACCACGCGCCGGGTCACGAAGCCGGTGAGCAGCCCGCGGAAGAGCGGCCGGGTCACCGGCAGGATCAGCAGGATGCCGAAGGCGTCGGTGACGAAGCCCGGGCTGAGCATCAGGGTGCCACCGATCAGGATCAGCGCACCGTCGGCCAGCTCCCTCGCGGGCATCCGGCCGCTGCCGATGGCGGCATTCAGCGCCTTCCAGGCGCGGGCTCCCTCACGCCGGATCAGCCAGCCGCCGATGATGCTGTCCACGATCAGCAGCAGGATGGTCCACCACGGCCCGATGACCTGCCCGACCTGGATCAGGACATAGATCTCGGCCAGTGGCACCACGACCAGCAGCAGGATGACCAGCCAGCCGAGGCGGCCCCGGCTGCGTCCACGCGCCTGGCCCCTCGGGGCTGTCGAGGAGGAGGGATCGGGGAAGGGGCGACTCATCGGGTCCGGTCTCGCCGGCGGGCCAGCGCGCGACGCGCCTGCTCGCGGCGCTCGCTGAGGCCCCACTGCGTGATCCGCTTCAGCGACTCGCTGGCAACGTCGGGAGTCATCTTGGAGTCGCCACGCACCCGCTCGACGAACTCGATGGGCACCTCGCGCACGGTGAGTCCGGCGTGGAGGGTGCGCGCGACCAGGTCGGTCTGGAAGACGTAACCGGTCGAGCGCACGAGGTCGAGGTCGACCTTCTCGAGGGTGTGACGGCGGAAGAGCCGGAAGCCGGCCGTCGCGTCCTTGACGCTGATGCCGAGCAGCAGCCGCACGTAGAGGTTGCCGCCCCGCGAGAGCAGCTCGCGGGACCAGGGCCAGTTGACCACGGACCCACCGGGCACCCAGCGCGAGCCGATCACCAGGTCTGCGTCGGCGAGGGCGTCGATCAGGCCTCCGAGCTGCTCGGGCTGGTGCGAGCCGTCGGCGTCCATCTCGCCGATGACGTCGTAACCCTCGGCAAGAGCCCAGCGGAAGCCGGCCAGGTAGGCCGCGCCGAGGCCCTCCTTGGTCGTGCGGTGGAGGACCTGCACCTGGGGATCGGCGGCCGCGAGCTCGTCGGCGATGCGTCCGGTGCCGTCGGGCGAGCCGTCGTCGACCACCAGCACGTCGACCCCGGGCTGCGCGCGGCGCAGGCGCTCCACGATCCAGGCGAGGTTGTCGGCCTCGTTGTAGGTCGGCACGACCATCACGATGCGACCGAGCTCGTCGATGCTCATGGCAGGACCTCGTCCCCGGGGGTCTCGGCCGGAGCCCCTCCCGGCGCCGGACTGTGTCGTGATCGACGATACGCCAGCAATCCCAGCAGCAGGCCGACTCCGGTGAGGACGGCAGATGAACGTCCGACCCACGGTCCGAGACGCACTGCGAGCGTGATCTCGCTCGACAGGCCTACCGACTCGACCAGCACCGCCTGCGTGCGTGGATCCGCGGTGGCGACCACCTCCCCGTCCGGCGACACCACCCCGGAGATGCCGTTGGGCGACGCCACGACCAACCACCGGCCGGCCTCGATGGCCCGCAGCCGTGTCATCGCGAACTGCTGGTCGATCTGGTCGGTGAAGATGAAGCTGGCGTTGCTGGTCTGCACGGTGAGCAGCTCGGCGCCCCGGCTGACCTGGTCGTAGAGGCCGTCGTCGTAGGCGATGTCGAAGCAGATCGCGTCGGCCACGCTGATCCCGGCGATCTCCAGGGGGGTCTTGCGGGAGCCGCTGAGCATGTCGCGCGGGATCAGTGCCAGCTTCCCGAAGGTGCCGTCGAGGTAGTCGCGCAGCGGGATGTACTCGCCGTAGGGCACCGGGTGCCGCTTGGTGTAGCGCTCCCCCGCTCCCGTCACCGGGTCCCACACGATCCCCTGGTTGAGGACGTGCTCGGGGCCGGCGTCGACGATGGCGCCGACCAGGATCGGGACTCCGATCGCGGCCGAGGCCGCACGGATGCCGGCGTTGACCTCGGCGTTGCCGAACGGGTCGCTGGCCGTGGAGTTCTCCGGCCAGAGCACGAAGTCGACCTCGGGCTGTGTGCCAGCCGCGATCTCGTCGGCGAGGTCGATCGTCGCCTGCACGTGGTTGGCGGTGACCTGCTGGGAGTCGAAGAGGATGTTGTCGGCCGGGCCGGGGAGATTGCCCTGCACGGCGGCCACGGTCGCCTGGCCGGTCTCCTCGACGTCGTACGGCGTCAGGGCCGGTAGGAGGGTCAGCGCGAGGACCGCGAGGGTCGCTCCCCCAGCCAGGCGTCGTTCGCGTCCGCGGGCGACGACGGTCCAGGCGATCAACGAGCTCACCAGTGCCAGGAGCAGGCTGACCCCGACGGAGCCGACGTAGGGCAGGGCGGGGGCGACCGGGGTGTCGACGACGCCGAACGCGAGGCGTCCCCAGGGCATGCCGCTGAAGGGCCAGCCGCTGCGCACGACCTCCATCGTCACCCACGCCGGCGCCATCCACAGCGCCCAGAGCCGCCGCCGGTGCAGGGCAGCGGTCACCGAGCCGAGGGCGGCGTAGAAGAGCGACTCGATGGTGCCCAGCGCCACCCACGCGTCGGGGCCGATCGAGTCGCGCAGCCACGAGATGTGGGTGAAGTAGAACGCCACCCCGAAGGCGAGGCCCGGGATCCACGCCGACCTGGCCCGCAGCCCGCGCGTGGAGACGAAGAACGCCGCCACCGCGAAGGGCATCACGAGGGGAAGCGCGACGGGTTCGAAGGCCAGCGAGAGCGTCAGCCCCGCGACCAGCGCGAGGGACGTCCGCAGGAGCACACGGTGAAAACTACCGGGTCGGCCGGCATCGACGGCGCCGGCGGTCGTCACGGCGGCTGCGCAGTTCCGGAAGGGCCCCGGGCCCCTTCGGCCATCCAGGCGACGACGGGCTGCCGAGGCCTGCGACGTTGTCTAGGGGGCGAGGGGCCCTTCCGGGTCGCTCTCGTAGAGGCGCACCGACCTCCGCGAACCACGTCGGACAGGTGATTGGCGCCTTCACCCTCCGACCCGGCCACTCGGACGTCGGTACGCCGGCCACGATCTGCGTGAGCGGACGGCCTACAGTTTGGCCGACCGGGGCCGCGTGTCAACCGGTCGCTGACCTGCACGAACTCGCGTCGTCGCAGGTCAGCGCGATCGCTGTCGGCGAGGAAAACTTCGACAAATTTCCCCTCGGATCGGCGTGTCGGCCAACGCCACGCCGGATCAGGGAACGACGACGGTGCCGGTGGCCGTCGTGGCCACGACGGGGTCGGTCAGGACCCGGGCCGCGCCGGGCTTCTCGGGCGTCGCCGCACCGCGCGCAACGACGAGCACGGCGAAGTCCATGACCCGTGATCGCGTGCCGACACGGGTGAGGTCACAGGTGATCTCGAGGACGTCGCCGGCGCGGACGGGAGCCCGGAACTGCACGTCGCTGTAGGAGGCGAACAGCCCCTCGTCGCCGTCGGTGAGGATGCACATCTCGGTCGCGACGTCACCGAAGAGCCCGAGGCTGTAGGCGCCGTCCACCAGGTTGCCGGCGTAGTGGGCGTGGGAGTAGGGCACGTAGCGGCGGTGGACGACGCGGGTGCCGACGGTCGGTGTCGAGTCGGTGGTCATGTCAGGAAGCCTTCGAGTCGGGGGCGGGGGCGAGCTGGTGGACGATGTAGGAGGCGACCTCTCCGGGCGTGGTGCCGCGGCTGAAGACCCGGTCGACGCCGAGCTCGGCCGCCATCGCCTCGTCGAAGCGCGGCCCACCGACGATCAGCAGCGGCGCCTTGCCCGAGGGGTAGGACTCGCGGAAGGCAGCCGACATCTCCCGGGTGTTGAGCAGGTGGGCGTCGCGCTGGGTGACGACCTGCGAGACCAGGACCGCGTCGGCCTTCTCGGCCCGGGCGCGCTCGACGAGCTGCGGCACCGAGACCTGGGCGCCGAGGTTGACCACCTTGAGCTCGCGGTAGTACTCCAGGCCCTTCTCGCCGGCGAACCCCTTGATGTTGAGGATCGCGTCGATGCCGACGGTGTGGGCGTCGGTGCCGATGCAGGCGCCGACGACCGTGAGCCTGCGACGCAGCGACCGCTTGATCGCCGCGTTGGCCTCCTTGGGGGTCAACAACGGGTAGTCGCGCTCGACGACGACGACCTTGCTGGGGTCGACGAGGTGGTGGACGCGGCCGTAGACGACGAAGAACGTGAAGTCGGGACCCATCGGCTTGGCGTGCACGACCAGGGCCGGGTCCATGCCCATCTTGTTGGCCAGCTGGGCCGCAGCGCCCTCCGCGACCTTGGAGTGGGCCATCGGCAGGGTGAAGCTCAGCTGCACCATCCCGTCGCCGGTGGTGTCACCGTAGGGGCGGATGATCTGGCTGTCGTCGCTCATCGTTCCTCCAGCAGCTCGGTGGCCGGGTTGTAGTAGGCGCTGGACTTCTTCGCCACGCCCTCGAGACCGCGACCGGCGTCGGCCGGGCGCTTCATCAGCCCGAAGGTGCCGTCGGCGATGGCGTCCAGCAGACCGTTGTCGTGCTCGACGATCTTCTCGAGCAGGTCGATCGACTCCCCCAGCACCTGGCGGGCGCGCTGGGCGATGAACCCGTCGGGGGTCGGTCGGAAGTCCTCGTGCAGGTTGCCGGCGGCGTTCATGACGTAGCGGACGTTCTGCAGTGCCAGGTCGCGGTCGGAGAGCCACGGCGTCACGACGGCCTCGGTCATCATCCCGACCAGCAGGATCCCCTGGCCGGTCAGCGCCCCGACGAGGTTGAAGAACCCGTCGAGGAGGTAGCCGCGGAAGACGTCGCCGGTCATGTGCCGCGTGGGCGGCATCCACTTGAGCGGAGCGTTCGGGAAGAGGTCGCGCGCGAGCATCGCGTGGGCCAGCTCGAGCCGGAACGAGTCGGGAACCTCGGGGTCGATCTCGAAGGCGTGTCCCAGCCCCAGCTGCCAGTCCTCGAGGCCGGCCTCCTTGGCGAAGTACTCGTTGAGCAGCTGGCTGGTCGTGACGGTGTGTGCGGCCTCGACGGCGTCGGCGGTGGTGAGGTAGTTGTCCTCGCCGGTGTTGATGATGATCCCCGCGCGGGCGTGCACCTGCCGGCTGAAGCGCTGGTCGACGAAGGTGCGGATCGGGTTGATGTCGCGGAAGAGGATGCCGTACATCGAGTCGTTGAGCATCATGTCGAGGCGCTGCATCCCGGCCAGGGCCGCGATCTCGGGCATGCACAACCCGGACGCGTAGTTGGTCAGCCGGACGTAGCGACCCAGCTCCTTGCTCGACTCGTCGAGCGCCGCGCGCATGAGCCGGAAGTTCTCCTGGGTCGCGTAGGTGCCCGCGAAGCCCTCGCGCGTCGCACCCTCGGGCACGTAGTCGAGGAGGCTCTGACCGGTGGAGCGGATGACGGCGATGACGTCGGCACCCTCGCGCGCCGCCTGCTGGGCCTGCGGGATGTCCTCGTAGATGTCGCCGGTGGCGACGATGAGGTAGATCCAGGGCTTGCGGGGGGCGTCGCCGTGGCGCTTGATCAGCCGCTCGCGCTCGACGCGGCGCTTGTCCATCAGGCTGATGCCCTTGCCGACCTGCTTGCGCGAGGCGGCACGGGCCCGGATGGCGTCCTTGCCCTCGGGCATCCGGAAGGTGACCGAGCCCGCCGAGGCCTTCTGCGCCAGGCTCGTCAGGTCGTCGGCCTCTCCGCGGCCCAGTGCGTCCCAGACGGGGAGGGCGACCCCGTGCTCGAGACCGGTGTCGGCGCGTACGACGTCCATCAGCCGGTTGACCCACGGGGTGCCCTCGGCGTCGGCTCCCTCCAGGCCGGCCAGCCGCAGCGTGGCCCGCTCGACGGCGACGGTGGTGTGCTTCTTGGCGGTCGTGACGATCGGGCGACCGACCTTGCGGGCCAGTGCGCGGGCCTGCTTGACGGTGGCCGGGTCCAGGTCGAGCTTGCCGGTCATGCCGTCTCCTCGGGGTTGCTGGTGGGGTGGACGTCGGCGCCCCCGGCGAGCAGGCGGCGCAGGACCGGGAGCGGGGCTCCCGGGGTGAGGTCGGGCATCGCGTCCGGGGGCTCGTCGGCTGTGCTCGCCGCGAAGCCTCCAGGGACGTCCCAGACGGCGAGGTCGGCGCGGGCACCCTGTCCCAGGTGGCCCCCGAGGTCGTCGTGGGCGGCGAAGGCGCCGCCGCGGGTGTGCGCCCGGAACGCGAACGAGGCCGGGAGCCGCTGGGCCTCGTGATGGTGCTGGACCGCCGCGCGCACCGCGGCCCAGGGGCCGAGCGCGGTGACCGGTGAGTCCGAGCCGAACGCCAGCCGGACCGGCGCCATCTCGAGGTCGAGGAACGGGTTGGTGTCACGCCACCGCTCCCCCAGTCGGGCGGCGTACATGCCCTCGGGGCCACCCCACAGCGCGTCGAACATGGGCTGGACGCTGGCCACGACCTCAAGACGGGCGAGGACCTCGATGACGGTGGCCGAGGGCATCTCGACGTGCTCGAGCCGGTGGCGGGCGCGACGCAGGGCGTCGCCGCCGACGATCTCCTCGGCTCGCGCGAACCCCTCGCCGATGGCATCAAGCGCCGCGTCGCCGATGCAGTGGAAGCCCGCTTGGAGCCCGGCCTCGGTGCAGGCGACGACGTGGTCGCGCACCTGCTCGGCGGAGACGTAGGCGTGCCCGCAGGTGTCGTGGCGGTCGTCGTAGGCGGAGGTGAGCGCGGCCGTGCGCGAGCCGAAGGCGCCGTCGGCGACCAGGTCGCCGGCCAGCCCTGCGACGCCGAGCCGGCGGGCGGTGTCGACGGCCATGAGCTCGCCCCAGTAGACGGTGGCACGCAGCCCGGTCTCGGTGGCCGCCTGACGGACCACCTCGATCTCGTGCTCGGGGCCGATGTGGGGCGCGGCGTTCTCGTGGAAGGCGACGATGCCCTGGGCGGCCATCGCGCGGCAGGCCGTCCTGGCCGCGGCGAGCCGCTCGTCGGGGCCGATGAGCCCCTCCAGGACGTTGCGCACGGCGTGGTGGGCGTCGCGCTCGACGCGCCCGTCGTCGGTCCACCCGGCGAGCTGCTGGAGCCCGGGCACGAGGCCGGCGAGGGCGGGCGAGATCACCGAGGAGTGGCCGTCGACGCGGGTGAGGTAGGTCCGGCGTCCCGGGGCGGCGCGCTCGAGCTCGTCACCCGTCGGCGGCCGTGGCTCGGACCAGCCGGTCTCGTCCCATCCCTGGCCGACCACCACGCCGGCATCAGGGTGGCTGGCGGCGTGGACGGCCAGGGCGTCGAGGACCTCGGTGAGGCTGCGACGGCCGGTGAGGTCCAGCCCCGTCAGGGCCAGACCCGTGCGCACCGTGTGGACGTGGCTGTCGACGAAGGCCGGGGCGACGAGGGCCCCGTCGAGGTCCACGACCTCGGGGGCGCCGTGACCGCTGCCGGCGACGCGATCGGCGTGCTGCTCGTCGCCGACCGACACGACATGACCGTCCTCGACGGCGATGCTGGTGGCCGGGACGCTGGGACGACCGCCCAGGACGCGACCGTTGCGCAGGAGCAGCCTGCGGGACGCCTCGACCATCAGGCGTCCTGGTGCGTCAGGCGTCGCTCGAAGAGGCCGCGCACCCCGTCGTTGCCACGCAGGAGGTCCATCGCGTAGGCGGCGTGGCCGGGCACGTAGCCGTTGCCGACCAGCATCCGCACGTCGGCGGCCAGGCCCTCGGCGCCGAGTGCCGCGCCCGAGAACGAGGTCGCCATGGAGAAGAAGATGACGGTCCCACGGTCAGCGGTGGCGAGGATCGCACCGCCCTCGCACCCGGGCACGTCGACGCAGACCACCGTGACGTCGGCTGGGCCGCCCGCTGCGACGACGGCGTCGCGCAGGGCCAGGGGGTGACGGGCGTCGGCCACCACGACCTGGTCGGCGAGGCCGGACGCGGTCAGCAGGTCGGCCTCTGCCTGGTGCGGCACGACCCCGATCGTGCGGCCGGCGCCAGCATCACGGGCGGCTGCGAGGCTCAGCGAGCCGGACTTGCCGGCACCACCGACCACGGCGACGACGACGTCGCTGCGTCCCGCGTCGGCGTACTCCGCGACGACGCGGGCGGTCAGCGCCGGCGCGCCGCACACGTCCATCACCGACAGGCTCAGCCCGGTGGGGAGGTCGTCGGGGATGACGGCGGCGATCGAGCGACCGAAGAGCACGGCGTAGCCGTCGCACGGCACCTGCTCGTCGCGGCCGTCCCAGCCGGCGAGGTCGTCCTCGATGACCAGGGGCGTGAGGGTCAGCGAGACCAGGGTCGTGACGCGGTCGCCGACCGTGAGGCCGAGCGTGCACTCGGGTCCGACCTCCTCGACGGTCCCGACGAGCATGCCCCCGGAGCCGGTCTCGGGGTTCTGCATCTTGCCGCGGGCGGCGACGATGTCGAGGACCGCGCGTCGTACGGCGTCGCCGTCGGGAGTGCCGTCGGCGGCCAGGTGCGTGCGCTCGAGCTGGCGGAAGGACGCGGCGTCGAGGTTGAGCCGCTCGACCCGGACGCGGACCTCGTCGGGCCACAGCTCGCGGCGGGTGTCGAGGCGCTGGGCCGCCTGGGGCAGGACCAGGGTGTCGTCGAGGACCCGGTGCAGACCGGTCGGATCGCCGTTGCGGGCTGACATGGCAGACCGTCCTTCGCTTCTATCGAACATGTACAGGAAATTATTCGGCGTGGTGATGTGCACACCGGATGATCTGCGCGTAGTCTCGCACTGCGAGCGAATGTGACACAACCGACGCGCCGCACCTCCACACGGCCCTACTCCCGCACCCAGGAGCGACCATGAGCATCGAGACCTCGATCGCGACCCACCTGCTCGATGAGGCGGGACAGCCCTACCCCTACTCCCGCGTCGAGCTCGTCGAGCCGGACTGGACCCGCTTCCCCGGGTGGAAGGACGTGACCGGCGAGGAGTGGGCGTCGGTGCAGTGGCAGCGCGCGCACTGCATCAAGAACGTCCGCCAGCTCCGCGAGCTTCTCGGCGACCTGGTCGACGAGCGGTTCTACGCCGACCTCGAGCGCGACCAGGCCGAGCGCGCCACCATGTCGATGCTGGTGCCGCCGCAGATGATGAACACGATGGTCCCCCACGCCCCCGTCGGCGGGCCCGGCTCCCTGACCGACGCGTTCTACGCCGACCCGGTGCGCCACTACATGCTCCCGGTGTTCTCCGACCGCCGCACGGACTGGTCCTCGCACCCGCACGCCACGCGCGACTCGCTCCACGAGCACGACATGTGGGTCGCGGAGGGTCTCACCCATCGCTACCCCACCAAGGTGCTGGCCGAGCTGCTGCCGACCTGCCCGCAGTACTGCGGCCACTGCACCCGCATGGACCTCGTCGGCAACTCGACGCCGGTCATCGAGAAGCTGAAGTTCACCGCCAAGCCCACCGACCGGCTCGGTGACATGATGACCTACCTGCGCGCCAACCCGTCGGTGCGCGACGTCGTCGTCTCCGGCGGCGACGTGGCCAACATGCCGTGGCCCCGCCTCGAGGCGTTCTTGATGTCGTTGCTCGAGATCGACAACATCCGCGACGTTCGCCTGGCCACCAAGGCCCTCATCGGCCTGCCGCAGCACTGGCTGCAGCCCGAGGTGCTGGAGGGGATGACGCGCGTGGCCACGCTGGCCCGCTCGCGCGGGGTCTCCATCGCCGTGCACACCCACACCAACCACGCCAACTCGGTGACACCGCTCGTCGCCGACGCGACCCGGGCGCTGCTCGACACCGGCATCCGCGACGTGCGCAACCAGGGCGTGCTGCTCAACGGCGTCAACGCCGACCCGCACGCGCTCCTCGACCTCTGCTTCGCGCTCCTCGACGGCGCGCAGATCATGCCCTACTACTTCTACATGTGCGACATGATCCCGTTCTCGGAGCACTGGCGGGTCTCGGTCGCCGACGCGCAGAAGCTGCAGCACCACATCATGGGCTACCTCCCCGGCTTCGCCACCCCGCGCATCGTCTGCGACGTGCCCTTCGTCGGGAAGCGCTGGGTCCACCAGCTCGCCGCCTACGACGAGGTCCGCGGCATCTCGTCGTGGACGAAGAACTACCGCACCTCCATCGAGGCCACCTCTCTCGACGCCCTGTCCAAGACCTACGAGTACTACGACCCCATCCACACCCTGCCCCCCGAGGGCCAGGCCTGGTGGGCCCAGCACGCCGACCTCGACACCTCCGCCCTCAAGGCCGCCGAGGTCGCCGAGGCGTCCCGTCGTACCGCGGCGCTCCAGGCCTACTGAGCACGGCTCTGCAGCGAGCCAGGCACACCGTTGCCCACCGCGATGATCACGGTGCGCCCTACGTGGAGCTGGTCGATCCCTGCGCTCACGACGTCACCCGGAGCCGCGCTCACGATCATCGCCACGTCCACCGGCTGGGGACGACTCACCAGGGACGGAGGACGGGGTACGCCTCGCGCGGACGTGGGGCGGTCGGCCTGCCGGCCGTGAAGTGGACCGAGCCGCGGCTCGTGTTGCCCCAGGTGTCGCGCGCC
Source organism: Nocardioides sp. (assembly GCF_031397825.1). Taxonomy (GTDB): domain Bacteria; phylum Actinomycetota; class Actinomycetes; order Propionibacteriales; family Nocardioidaceae; genus Nocardioides. Next base: position 28,120 of record NZ_JANNML010000242.1, on the reverse strand, counting down.
GACTGGACCGTCACCCGCGTCCCCGGCCTCACCGCGAAGTCGAAGACGCCCTTGCGACTCGCCTGAAGCACCCGCCGGTGACCAGCGACGCTGACGACCGCGCGGGCCCGCCTGGCCACGGCCGGTCGGTAGGTGATGTCGTCGTACGGCACCGCCTCGGGGTACGCCACGGTGAACGCAGCCCGCCCCGACCGGGCGCGGACCGGCTGCACCGACAAGGCGCGGGAGCGTTCGACACCGAACGTCTCGGACACGATCCGGTAGCGCTTCGCGGTCACCACGAAGCGGTAGCTGCCGGGGCGGGCGTCACCCGGCACCTCCCAGCGAGCGTCGTAACGGCCCTCGTTCGCCTCCTTGACGTAGCCGGGCCCCAGGGGCACGGCTTCGTTCCCCTCGACACTCCACGCGATGGTGGTCCCGAGGTCGTCGGCCACCCGACGCCACGTCGACCCGTTGCGGTGCTGGATGCTCACGAACGCACGATCCAGCGGACGGTCCGTGCCGCGGGCCCCGCCCTGCCACCCGAAGTGAGCCCGCTGCAGCCGACGTACAGCGTCGGGCTGAGCCGTGATCGTGGCTTCGGGCGCCCCGAGTGGGAACGGCGTCGGGTCCGGCTGCAGCCCGTTCGTCGGGTCGAAGGGGTACGCAGCCGGCGCCGGCCCACCGTTGGCCAGGGTCCCGGCCAGCTCGGCTGACTTCTCGATCAGCAGGATCGAGCTGAACTTCCCGAAATTGGTCTGTCCGCCCTCATAGGCCTGCCAGGCGTACTCGTCGGGGCTGGTGAAGTAGCCCTGGTACTCGTTGGCCAGGCCGCTGATCGCGACCGAGCGCACTCCCGTGCCGGACAGCGCGTCGCGCACGGCAGCGCGCAGGTCCCGACCTACCTCGACCGTGGTCTCGCCGGGATTGGAGATGATCACGCCGTCGCCCACCCGTACGATCGCGAGCGGCGCACCGTTCGGGACCGGCACGCCCTGCGGGAAGAGCTGGATCTTGTTGCCTTGAGGGCCGACCTCGGTCGGCAGCCGGTAGCCCTCGTAGACCATGCCGGTGTTGTCGTGGAGCTGTCCCCGGTGCTCGTCGGAGCCGGTGAGCAACGGAAGGCCGGGCACCGCCTTGTCGTCGACGGGACCCTGCTCCGTCTCCTGACCGCAGAAGCAGAAGCGCGTCCAGCGCAGGTCCAGGGTCGGCCTGTCCGAGAGACGGCGCCCGGCATCGCGCCAGGCCCGCACCATGGCCGCGGCCTCCACCCGTCCGACGTAATCCGCCGCCGCCGGGCCGGTACGGTGCAGGGCTGAGGAGGTGTCCCCCTCGTCGGCGTTGGAGAACGCCGTCACGACGTCTTGTCCTCGAGGTGCTCCCCCCGCGCGACGCAGGGCGTCCTCGCTGGCCACCATCGCCGCGCCGAGGTGGTCACCGTTGTAGTTGCTCGAGCGAGTACCGAGGTTGACCGTGCCGTGATTGGCGAACGTGGACCACATCCCGACCGGCACCAGCCGGCCGCCGATGCGCTTGTCCACGCGGAGAACGTCGAGCTCGGGGTCGATGGTGCTGTCGGCACCCCGTGGGCTGTCGGAGGCGCGCCCCTCCCCCAGCTTCTTGGCAATGCCGTAGTTGGCCAGGTGCGCCTCGATGGACCGGTTCTCGGTCAACCCGACCGGGATCGCGGCGTGTCCCCAGGCAGCCGCACCGGGTGCGCGGTCGTCGTCCGCGCGGGCGATCGCGACCGCGAGACGTCGGGCTAGGAAGGCGTAGAGCTGCGGGTCGGGCCGAGCCTCGAACTGGGTGATCGTGTTGGCGTTCGGCAGCGTCAGGTCGTAGGCGCTGTACGGGAAGTACTGTCCGGGCGCGCTGTGCGTGTGGGTCGCCGAGACCACGATGTTGGTCTCGTCGAAGCCGCGACCAGGCAGCTGCTTGACGGCCTCGGTGAGGAGCCCCCCGGCGAAGCAGCACAGCTCGGCCACGACGAGCGCAACCTTGCGACCGTCCCGCTCCAGGACGATGGCGCGCGCCTCGAGCCGTCCGTGCGCACCCTTGGCTCGCGCGTCGGAGCGGACGTTGCCCATCGTGAAGTACCCCGTAGGTGGCGTGATGTCAGCGCGGCCGACCCCGACCTGCAGTCGGGATGGAGCCGGCGCGGGAGCAGCCTCTGCACGTCCCGGACCTGACGGGCCACCACCAGCCAACCCCGCTAGGAGCAGCGCAACGCCAGCAGCAAACAGTCTGAACACAGGAACTCTGCGAGCGCGAGTGGGCACAACGCCTCAACGAGGTGGCCCGACTCGGGTCACGTCTGCTGCGCAGCCCCATCACGCCAGACCCCGCGGAGGTCTGGGACTGACGCTGAGGACGGGCCGGCCCTCGTAGGGCGTGGACAGCACGATCGTGGTCCGTGTGGAGACGTTGGCGGCGGCACGGACACGGGCCAGCAGGTTCTCCAGGTGTGCTGGCGTCGGCACCCGGATCTTGAGGATGTAGGACTCCTCACCGGCCACCGACCAGCACGACTCGATCTCCGGGATGTCGCGCAGACGCTCCGGAGAGTCGTCGGGCTGGGAGGGATCGATCGGTCGGATCGAGATGAACGCGGTGAGCGGGAGGCCGATCTCGTCGTGGTTGATCGTGGCGCCGTAGCCGAGGATCAGTCCACGCTGCTCGAGCCGCTTGACCCGCTGGTGGACGGCCGAGGTCGACAACCCGGTCGCCTTGCCGAGGTCGGTGAAGGACATCCTCCCGTCCCGGGCCAGGAGCTCGAGGATCTTGCGGTCGGTCGTCTCAAGCTCTGTCGCCACGCGCGACAGGGTAGCCCCAGGACCGTGGCAGGATGCGCGACGTGACCGACCCGCAGACCACGAGTGATGAGACCAGCCGCGAGCCCGGACGGCTGATGCTGCTGGACACGGCCTCGATGTACTTCCGGGCCTTCTTCGGGGTTCCCGAGATCACCGGTCCCGACGGCACCCCCGTCAACGCGGTCCGCGGACTGATGGACTTCATCTCGCGCCTGGTCGACGAGTACGAGCCGACGCACCTGGTCTGCTGCTGGGACAACGACTGGCGGCCGCAGTGGCGGGTCGACCTGATCCCGACGTACAAGACCCACCGCGTCGTCGAGGAGGTCGCGTCCGCCCCCGACGTCGAGGAGGTCCCGGACCCGCTGCAGGTCCAGGTCCCGATCATCCTCGAGGTCCTCGATGCGTTCGGCATCACCGTCATAGGCGCCGACGGCTACGAGGCCGACGACGTGATCGGCACCCTGGCCACCGGCGCCGGCCAGCCGGTCGACATCGTGACCGGGGACCGCGACCTCTTCCAGCTCGTCGACGACGAGGCCGACGTCCGTGTCCTCTACATCGCCCGTGGCGTCGGGCGGCACGAGCGGGTGACCAACGACTGGGTGCGGGAGAAGTACGCGATCGACGCACACCAGTACGCCGACTTCGCCACCATGCGCGGCGACGCCTCCGACGGCCTGCCGGGCGTCGCCGGGGTCGGGGAGAAGACCGCGGCCACCTTGCTGCAGCGCTTCGGCGACATCGACGGCATCGTCGCTGCCGCCCTGGATCCCGACAGCGACCTTGGTCCGGGTCCGCGCGGCAAGATCAAGGCTGCGCTGGACTACCTCCAGGTCGCGCCGACGGTCGTGGCCGTCGCCCGTGAGATCGACCTGGACCGCAGCGACCTGTCCCTGCCGCGTACGCCGCGCGACGCGCCGCGCGTCGCCGAGCTGGCCGCGACCTGGGGGCTCGAGAGCCCGACCGAGCGACTCCTCGGGGTCCTGGGCGCCTGACCAGGCCGCTCGTACGGTGGAGCCATGAGTCGAATCGCAGTAGTCGGAGGCCACGGCAAGGTGGCCATGCTCCTTCACCCCTCCCTCGTAGCCCGTGGCCACACCCCCGTCGCTCTCGTCCGCAAGGAGGAGTACCGCGCGGAGCTGGAGGCGCTCGGCGCCGACGTCGGCATCCTGGACATCGAGCAGGACGATGCATCTGCCTTCGCCATGGCCTTCGCGGGCTGTGATGCGGTCGTCTTCGCCGCCGGTGGCGGCGCTGACGGCGACATCGAGCGCAAGCGCACCGTGGACCTCGAGGGCTCGCTGAAGTCGATCGAGGGAGCCCGGCAAGCCGGCATCGCCCGCTTCGTCCAGGTCTCCGCGATGGGGGTCGACGCCGCGCTGCCTGCCGACACCTCGGAGGTCTGGCGCGCGTACGTCGAGGCGAAGCGCGACGCCGACGCCGCCCTGCGCGACAGCGATCTCGCCTGGACCATCGTGCGGCCCGGGGCCCTCACGGACGACCCTGCCACGGGGCAGGTCGCGCTGGGGCTCGACGTCGAGGGCGGAGAGGTCACCCGCGCCGACGTCGCCGATGTCGTCGCCGCGATCCTCGATGACGACGCCACCGTCGGTCAGCAGTGCAACCTGGTCAACGGCTCCGTGCCGGTGGCTGACGCCGTCCGTGCCTTGACCTCCTGACACCGGCGCGCGCCACGGAGGGTCTGCCGGACCTGCGGATTGGTCACCAACCGCAGCTCGAGCGGCTGTAAACCTGCGGTTGGTGACCAAACCGCAACCGTTGACACCGGCGAGCGATCACTCCGCCAGGCTCGAGTAGGCCACCACACCCCGCCGGAGCCGCTTGACGACCTCGCGCGCTGTGCCACGCAAGGCGGTGTCGCCGGCGGCGTCGGCGACCTGGCCGGCGAGGTCGAGCAGCTGCTTCATCCAGCGCACGAAGTCACCGGCGGCGAGCTCGGAGGTGCCGAGGACCTCGTCGAGGTCGTCGCCCTCGGCCCAGCGGTAGGCGATCCACGCGAAGCCGAGGTCGGGCTGGCGCAGGAAGTCGAGCTTGTGCTCGCGCTCGAGCTGGTCGAGCTCGGCCCACAGGTGCACCATCTCGGCGATGACGGGCTTGACGTTGCCGCCGGGCAGCTTCGGGGAGCTGGCGTCGTCGGGTCGCCGGGACTCGAAGACGAGCGTCGAGAGCGCCGCGGCCAGGCCGGCGGGAGACAGGTCGTCCCAGAGCCCGCGGCGCAGCGACTCGGCCGCTACGAGGTCCATGTCGGAGTAGATCCGACGCAGGTGCGAGCCACGCTCGGTGACCTCGTTGCCGTCCAGGTACTCCAGCCGGGTCAGCACCTCGCACACCCGGTCGAACTGTCGCGCCACCGTGTTGGTGCGCTGCTCCACCCGCCGCCGCAGCGTGTCGGCGTCGCGCTGCAGCTTGTAGTAGCGCTCGGCCCACCGGGCGTGCTCCTCCCGGTCCGAGCAGCCGTGGCACGGGTGGGCCTTCATCGCCGTGCGCAGCGCCGTGATCTCCTGCTCCACGGCCGGCGGGAGCGCTGGCCCGCCGGACCGTGCACCCGCGCTCGGCGGCGGAGGCGTCAGGTCGTGGGTGCGCGATCGCAGCGCCGAGGCGAGGTTGCGGCGCATCTGCGGGTTGCGCCCGTTGAAGCTGCGCGGCACCTTCAGCCGTGTCAGCGCCACGACCGGCGTCGGGAAGTCCATCATCGCCAGCCGGCGGGCCTGCCGGTCGGCTGTGACGACGTAGGGGCGCGGGCCCTCGGGCGAGAAGCCGGGGTCCACCACCACGGCGAAGCCGGCGAACTTGCCGGCCGGCACCTGGATCACGTCGCCCACCTTGAGCTCGGCCAGCGAGGCCATCGCCTCGTCGCGACGGTCGGATCGCTTGGCCTTGCTCGCAGTCTTCTCGAGGTCGCTGATCTGGCGCCGGAGCCCGGCGTACTCCATGAAGTCCCCGAGGTGGCAGGTCGCCGCCTCGACGTAGCCCGCCAGCGCGTCCTCGCTCTTGCGCAGCTGCCGCGCCATCCCGACGACGGCCTTGTCGGCCTGGAACTGCGCGAAGGACTGCTCCAGCAGCTCGCGCGACGTCTCCCGGCCGAACTGGTGGACCAGGTTGACCGCCATGTTGTAGGACGGTCGGAAGGACGAGCGCAGCGGATAGGTGCGCGTCGACGCGAGGCCGGCCACCTCCCGCGGGTTCATCCCCGGCTGCCACAGCACGACGCCGTGGCCCTCGACGTCCAGGCCGCGTCGTCCCGCCCGGCCGGTGAGCTGGGTGTACTCCCCCGGCGTGATGTCGGCGTGGGTCTCGCCGTTCCACTTCGAGAGCTTCTCGATGACCACCGTGCGCGCGGGCATGTTGATGCCGAGCGCCAGGGTCTCGGTGGCGAAGACGACCTTGCAGAGGCCGCGGATGTAGAGCTCCTCCACGACCTGCTTGAACGCCGGCAGCATCCCGGCGTGGTGCGCAGCGACGCCGCGCGTGAGGCCGTCGAGGAAGTCGTGGTAGCCGAGCACGTGCAGGTCGTCCTCGGGCAGGTCGCGACAGCTCTGCTCCACGAACCGGAAGATCTCGTCGCGCTCGGCGGCCGACGTCAGCCGGATCCCGGCGTTGAGGCACTGGGTCACGGCGGCGTCGCACCCGACGCGGCTGAAGATGAACACGATCGCCGGCAGCAGCCGCTCACGGTCGAGCCGCTCGATCACGTCGGCCCGGCTGGGGATCCACACCCGCCGTCCGTTGCCGACGTCGCGCGACCCACTGGTGCGGGGGGTCTTGCCGCGGCCTTTCGGCGTACGACGGTCCTTCATGCGCGAGGAAGCCCAGTCGTCACGGGCGATCTTGGTGAGCTCGTCGTTGACCGGTGCGCCCTCCTTGACGAAACCCGCCGCGGCGTCGACGTCACTGGAGGCGAAGAGGTCGAGCAGTCGGCGCCCGACCATCACGTGCTGGTACAGCGGCACGGGTCGCCGCTCCTCGACGATGGTGGTGGTCTCGCCGCGCACCGTGGCCAGCCACTCACCGAACTCCTCGGCATTGGAGACGGTCGCGGACAGCGACACCACCGAGACCGACTCGGGCAGGTGGATGATCACCTCCTCCCAGACCGCGCCACGGGCCCGGTCGGCGAGGTAGTGGACCTCGTCCATGACCACGAAGCCGAGCCCCATCAGCGTCCGGGAGCCGGCGTAGAGCATGTTGCGCAGCACCTCGGTCGTCATGACGACGATCGGGGCTTCCCCGTTGATCGTGTTGTCACCGGTCAGCAGACCGACCCGGTCGGGCCCGTAGCGGGCCACGAGGTCGTGGTACTTCTGGTTGCTCAGCGCCTTGATGGGGGTCGTGTAGAAGCACTTGCGCCCGGTCGCCATCGCCAGGTGGATGGCGAACTCGCCGACGATCGTCTTGCCGGAGCCCGTGGGGGCCGCGACGAGCACGCCGCGCCCCTCCTCGATCTCGCGGCACGCACGCAGCTGGAAGTCGTCGAGCGGGAAGTCGTAGTGCGCCTGGAAGTCCTTCAGGACCGGGTGCGAGCGGGTCCTGCGGAAGTCGGCGTACCGCTGGGCGGGGGTGGTCTCTTCGTCGGTGCTCATGACAGGACGGTCAGTGCTCCTGGAACGCTCTCGATGGTGATCGGCAGGGGGCCGAACCGCTCTCCGTCGGCATAGCCCACGATCCCGGGGGCGGCGACGGTGACGGTCCGGGCGAGGTGGTGCTCGTACTGCGGGTGGCTGGTGTGGGTGCCGGAGAAGAGCTTGGGGTAGGTCCGGATCAGGTCGGGCTTGGTGATCGGCTTGATGATGACGACGTCGAGCAGCCCGTCGTCCATCTTGGCACCCTCGGTGATACGCAGGCCCCCGCCGTAGGAGGGACCGTTGCCGATGGTGACCAGCATCGCCTCCAGACGCAGCGTCTCGCCGTCGAGGTCGAGCGTGTAGGAGCGCGGCCGGAAGGTGCGCAGCTCGGCGAGCGTCGCGAGGTTGTAACGCATCTGGCCACGCGGCCAGGTCATCGAGTTGGCACGCTCGTTGGCGACCGCGTCGAAGCCGGCTGCCATCACGGTGGCGAAGTAGCGGCCGCCGCAGCGGGCCAGGTCAAGGGTGCGGGTGCGCCCGCGGATGACGATGTCGACTGCTGCGGCGACGTCCTTGCGTGGGATGTCGACGTAGCGCGCCACGTCGTTGCCGGTGCCGGCCGGGATGACCCCGAGCGCGGTCGTGGTCGTGGCGACCGCCTGCAGCCCCAGGTTGACCATCCCGTCGCCACCGACGACCACCAGCGCCTCGACCCCCTCGGCGACGGACTGCCGTGCGAGATCCAGGGCCTCGTCGGCGTCGCGCCCCTGCATCGGGCGTACGTCGATCCCCGCCCCACGCAGCTGCACCTCGGCCAGCGCGCTGACCCGCGCGCCCTTGCCCTTCCCGGACGTCGGGTTCGTCAGGAGCGCGATCACACGGGTGCTGCCGGCCACGCTGCTGACACTAGTGCGCCGGCCGGCTCCCAGGGCCTCGACTCACACGGCGGCGTTCGAGGTCCTCAGCGAGCCGCCTCCGGGGTGGCGTCTTGGTCGCCGGGGGCTGCGGACTGGTCACCAACCGCAGTCCCAGCGCCCCCAATCTTGCGGTTGGTGACCAATCCGCAGGTCCGGGCCGGATCAGCGCTGACCGACCCGCAGCTGCACCACATAGCGCACCGGCGCGGCACCGACGGCCTTGGCGAGCCGGCCGACCGCCTCGAGCGCCAGGTCGGCGTCGAACGACGTGCCGGGCACCAGCAGCGCCAGCCTGCCGTCGTACGACGCCAGGTGGATCTGCCCGTGCCGCCAGGCCTGGTGGGCGGCTGATCGCAGGGGGGTCGCTGTCACGGGTTCGGGATAGGCCTCGTCGACGGCCAGCAGGTCGCAGGCGATCTCGTCGGGGGGCGAGACGAGCCGGCCGGGGACACGGTGGCCGGTGCGCAGGCCGGCGTCGGAGGACCAGATGACGTCACGCTCCCCCAGCCACTCGGGCAGGTCGAACGGGTCCACCTCGACCGGGTCGAGACCCGTCACAGGGGGGAGGCCTCGTCGGGCGAGAGCCCGGCAAACTTGTTGCGTTTGGCCTTGCGGCGGTCGTTGTAGCGCGCGATGACCTCGGAGATCAGGAACAGCACCACCATCGGCCCGGCCATCAGGGTCATCGTGAACGGGTCGGCCGACGGAGTGGCGACCGCGGCGAAGACGAAGACGCCGACGATGATCCAGGGCCGGTGCGCGCCGAGGGCCTTGCCGGACACGACGCCGGCGAGGTTGAGCAGCACGACGAAGAGCGGGATCTCGAAGGCGATGCCGAAGACCAGGAGGGTCCGGCTGAAGAAGCTCAGGTAGTCGTTGAACTCCACGAGGTTGGTCAGGCCTTCGGGCGTGAAGCCGATCAGGATCTCAAGACCCTTGGGCAAGGTGACGTAGCCCAGGAAGATGCCAGCGAGGAAGAGCGGGCCCGCGATGGCGGCGAAGACCCGCGACCAGCGACGCTCCTTGGCGTGCAGCCCCGGCAGGATGAACGCCCAGATCTGGTAGAGCCAGATCGGGCTCGTCAGCACGACCGAGGCGAGGCCGCAGAGCTTGAGGTAGAGCAGCAGGCCGGCTCCGGCCCCGGAGGTCGTCGGCACCGTCGTGCCGTTGGGCAGCGCTTCCTGAGCCTGCTGGTAGGGCCCGTAGACAAGATCGAAGAGCTGGTCGAAGAACACCAGCGAGACCGCGAGGCCGACGATGACGACGAGCGCGATCTTGAGGATCCGCGCTCGGAGCTCGCGGAGGTGGTCGGACAAGGCCATACGCCCGTCGGCACCGACGGGGTGGACCGGCTTGCCGACGAAGAGCTGGACGATTCCAGTGATGCGCACGCGCAGATGCTCTCAGCCGACCCGCGTCTCAGCCGTTGCGGGTGTCGGTCTGCTCGCTGCTCGGAGTCACGGGAGCCACGGACGGAGCCGGGTCGACCGGGGCAGCGGGGGTGACGGGCGCAGCGGGGGGGATCTCGGCCTTGGGAGCCGGCGGGTTCGCGTCACCCTCGGTCGTGTCGTCCTCGTCGTCCTTGAGACCCTTGGTCTCGGCCTTGAAGATGCGCAGGGCCTGGCCGGTGCCGCGGGCGAGGTCGGGCAGCTTCGCTGCTCCGAACACGAGCACGACGATGGCCAGGATCACCAGCCACTCGGCTCCCTGGGGCATACCAATCATCGGGTTGATCATCGTGACCTCATCTGTTGGTGTCGTTGCATGGTCATAGTACGTCGCGGGTCAGGCATACAGATTTAGTGCGCCCCGTGCGGCTTCCCTGAAAGCCGTGCCGTAGGCGGCAGGAGCGACCACTTCGGCGTGGGGCGACAGACGCAGCAGGAGCCGTGTGAGCCAGCGCTCGTCGGCCACCTGGAGGTCGACCTCGAGGAGGTTGCCACGACGGCGTCGTACGGCCTCGACGGGGTAGTACTCGGTCACCCAGTGGGCCGGTGCGTGCAGCCGCAGCGTCACGGGGGTCGTCTCCGCGGAGGACGTGAAGAGCCCCTCCCCCAGGTCGCGCGGCGCGGCGGTGGGCTCGGCGACCGGTGTGTCCAGTACCTCGGCGCCGGCGATCCGGTCCAGGCGGAAGAGGCGGGGCGCCTCAGCACTGTGGCACCACGCGTCGAGGTAGGCGATGCCACCGTGCGTCGTCACCGCCCGGGGGTCGACGACCCGCTCGGACTCCTCGTCGCGCGTGGGCACGTAGTAGGTGAGCCGGACCTGCCGCTGGGCGGTCACCGCTTCACGCAGACGGACGGCGAGCACGGCACGGTCGGCGTCTCCCGTGTCGACGCCGGGGTCGATGTGGCCGGTGCCACCAGCCTCAGCCGCAGCAACCTCCAGCTTGGCCAGCGCCCGGTCGACCACCTCGCGGGTCTCATCCTTGGCGCCGTCGCGCAATGCCCGGAGCGCCACGATGATGGCCGAGGCCTCGGTGGGGTTGAGCCGCAGCGGTCGGGCGAGGTAGTCGGCGTTGGAGACCCGGATGACGCCCGCGTCGAGGGCATCGAGATCGACGTCGATGAGGTCGTCGGGGTAGCCGCCAGGCAGCCCGCACATCAGGAGCACCATCAGGTCGGTGACGAGCTGGTCTGCCGGCACGCCGAGGGCCGCAGCGGCGTCGTCGATGCGGACCTGGCCGTGCGTGTGCAGGAACGGCACCAGCGTGAGGAGCCGGGCGACCTGGTCCTTGGCGCCGGGGGGTGGGGTGCTCATGGGCTGTCCTCGGGTGTGGCGAGGGCCGCGGTGAGCCGCGCCACCAGCGCCTCGCGCACCGCGGCCGGCTCCTCGACGTACACGTCGGCACCGTAGCCCAGCAGGTCGTCGGTGAGCCCGACGGTGGCGCGGGTGAGGACCAGGCGGTCCCAGGTGGTGCGCTCGTCGGGTCCGGGGACGCCCTCGTGGACCTCGTCGGCGTCGCGTCGCAGGGGCACGCCGGCGCCAGCACGCGCCAGGACGACGGCGCGCTCCGTGCTGGGCGGGGGCGCGAGCCGACGGGCGACCTCGCTGACGTCGGTGCCGGCAGGCACCTCGTAGGCGCCGGGCTGGCCGACCTTGCGCGCGGCGCCCTGGATGCGGGAGAGCCGGAAGACGCGTTCGGCATCCCGGTCGAGGTCGAGGCCGACGACATACCAGCGTCCCGAGTAGCGCGCGACGCCCCACGGCTGGAGGCGGCGCCTGGTGGGCTTGGCCTGGCCGGTGCGGCCGTAGTCGAACTCGACGACGCTGCGCTCCTGCACTGCCTCGAAGAACACGTCGAAGGCCGGCTCGTCGGCGCTGAGGCGGGGCTGGGCGATGTCGAGGGCGGACACGTCGACGGGTACGCCGAGGGCGGTCAGCTTGCGGACCACCTCGGTGGTCGCCTGGGCGAGCCTGGCGTGCTCCCAGACCTTGGTGGCCAGGCCGATGACGGCCGCCTCGTCGGGCTCGAGGTCGATGTCGGGCAGGGCGAACTCGTCGGGGCGGATCCGGTAGCCCGGCTCGTCGTCGAAGTAGGCGTCCATGTTGCCCACCTCGACGGGCACACCGAGACTGCGCAGCTCCTCCTTGTCGCGCTCGAACATCTTCTCGAAGGCGTCGGTGGAGGAGTCTGCGTAGAGCATGCTGCGGATCCGCTCCTTCGGCACGAAGTGCCGTTGGACGAGCAACATGATGAGCAGGTTGAGCAGTCGTTCGCTCTTGCTGCCGGCCATGGGGTGGATCCTTGCAGGTCGAGAAGCTGCTCGGGCGGGTGGGTCAGGCCTCCTCGGCCCGCGTCAGGCGGCCGAGATGATGTCGACCACGAAGTAGAGCGTGCTGTTGGCCGGGATGTTCTCCTGCTCCTGGGCGCCGTAGCCGAGCGCCGGCGGGATGGCCAGCAGCACGCGGCTGCCGGCCTTGACACCCTCGAGGCCGAACGTGAAGCCCGGGACGAAGCTCGAGAGCTCCAGGGAGAGCGGCTCGCCGGAGAAGCTCTCGTCGAAGGGCGCGTCAGCGTCGTAGACCGATCCCAGGTAGTTGACCTTGACCTTCAGGTCGGTCGTGAGGACCTTGCCCTTGCCCTCCTTGAGGACGGTGCGCATCAGGTCGCCGTCGGCCTTCGGCTCCGGGAGCCCGGTGAAGTCCAGGGCTGTGGGCTTGCCCTTCTCCTCGAGGATCTTGGGCATCTTCGACTGGGGTACGTCGACGGGCTCGGGGTCCTCGTAGAGCTCCATCAGGTCCACCACGACCAGCACGGAGTCCTGGTTGCCGATACCGAGCTGCGGGTTGCCCGCCTCGCCGAAGGCCTCGGGCGCGGACGCCGTCACGGCGACGCGGGACCCGATCGTGTGGTCGAGCAGAGCGTCCTTGAACACCGCGAGCAGCTCGTCGTTGACCGTCACGGTCTCGGGCTGACCGCCGTCGTCATAGGTGCTGAAGGTCTTGCGCTGGGTGAAGCCGTTGCCGACCCAGTAGTTGACCGTCACCTGGTCATCCTCGGCAACGACGTCCCCGTCGCCCTCGACGAGCGTCTCGACCTCGATGTCGTCCGCCGACATCTGGTCCTTCCAGGTCACCTTCGGCTGCTTGCCCTGGTCGCCACTCACGCTGACGGCCTCCAGCCGGTCAAGGCCCGACGCTGCCTCCTGCGTGTCGTCGCCGCACGCAGCGAGAGTCGTCAGGAGCAGGACGGAGACGGCCAGGGTCGCAGGGCGACGAAGACGCGAGAGCACAGGGATGTCCTTCGGGAGCAGGTCAGTACGGCGCCGTCACCCTACAAGCCGTGCCTGAAGAGCGCCGACAGGCCTCGCGGCCTGCGGTTTGGTCACCAACCGCAGCTGGCGGGGCCGTCGGGTTGCGGTTGGTGACCAAACCGCATCACCCAGTCAGATCACATGCCGTCGATGAGCCGCTGCACACGCTCGTCGTAGGCCCGGAACGGGTCCTTGCACAGCACTGTTCGTTGCGCCTGGTCGTTGAGCTTGAGGTGCACCCAGTCCACGGTGAAGTCACGACGGCGCTCCTGCGCTTTGCGGATGAACTCACCGCGCAACCGGGCACGCGTCGTCTGGGGTGGGACCGACTTGGCCTCGAAGATCTTCAGGTCGGTGCTGACCCGGGCCACGGCTCCTCGCTTCTCGAGCAGGTAGTAGAGGCCGCGACCGCGGTGGATGTCATGGTAAGCGAGGTCGAGCTGCGCGATCCTGGGGTGACCCAGCGGCAGGCCGTGCTTGGCCCGGTAGCGCTCGATCAGCTTCCACTTGATCACCCAGTCGAGCTCGCGGTCGACCAGACCGAGGTCGTCGGACTCCACCGCCTTCAGGCCCCGCTCCCACAGGTCCAGCGACCGCTCGATGAGGGGGGTGCTGATCTGGCGCCGGTCCACGAAGTCACGTGCCTTGGAGAGGTACTCGCCCTGGATCTCGAGCGCACTCGCCTCCCGACCGTTGGCCAGCCGCACCTTGCGGCAGCCCGTCATGTCGTGGGAGATCTCGCGGATGGCACGGATGGGGTTCTCCATCGTGAGGTCGCGCATCACCACGCCCTCCTCGATCATCCGCAGCACCAGGTCGCAGCTGGCGACCTTGAGCATGGTGGTGGTCTCGCTCATGTTGGAGTCACCGACGATGACGTGCAGGCGTCGGTACTTCTCCGCGTCCGCGTGCGGCTCGTCGCGGGTGTTGATGATCGGGCGGCTACGAGTGGTGGCGCTACTGACGCCCTCCCAGATGTGCTCAGCTCGCTGGGAGACCGAGAACGACGCACCTCGCGGCGTCTGGGTGATCTTGCCGGCGCCGACGACGATCTGCCGAGTCACCAGGAAGGGGATCAAGATGTCCGCCAGTCGGCTGAACTCCCCCGCTCGTCCGACCAGGTAGTTCTCATGGCAGCCGTAGGAGTTGCCGGCCGAGTCGGTGTTGTTCTTGAAGAGGTAGATCTCCCCCTGGATGCCCTCGTCGTGGAGACGCTGCTCGGCGTCGAGCAGCAGGCCTTCAAGGACGCGCTCACCGGCCTTGTCGTGCGTCACGAGCTCGGCGATGTCGTCACATTCGGGAGTGGCGTACTCGGGGTGGCTGCCGACGTCGAGGTAGAGCCGTGCGCCGTTGCGCAGGAACACGTTGCTCGACCTGCCCCAGCTCACCACCTTGCGGAACAGGTAGCGCGCGACCTCGTCGGGACTCAGGCGCCGTTGGCCCTTGAACGTGCACGTCACGCCGTACTCGTTCTCGATGCCGAAGATCCGTCGGTCCACACCCAGACCCTACGGCCCACGATCCAACCCGTCTGCTCATTGTGGGTGCGACATGGTTGCGGTTTGGTCCCGAACTGCAGCCGCCGGGACCTAGCCCGTGGGTTGCCACTCGACCTGTCCCGTCAGTCGCTGCCACCGCATGTGCAGGCGTTCTCGGCAGTCCTCGGAGTAGCACGAGGCGCGGACCAGTGAGCGCCACCGGTGGAGCCGTCGCAGCTGGTGCGGGCGATCCAGGAGCCGGTCCAGCTCGTGCATGACGGCAAGCGGATGGTTGAGCAGGTCGTCGAGGGTGAACCCTCGCCTCGTGTAGTGCGGTGAGAGGCCGCGCTCACGTCGCAAGTCGGTGCGGTGCTGGTCCTTGTCCCGATGGTGCCCGCCGTCGTACTCGTGGACATGGCGCGTTCCCCGCAACAGCAGGTCCGCTCGACCCAGCGACGTCCCCTGGTCATCGAAGAGCTCGACCTGTGGTTCGGTCTGCACGTCGCACACGTCGTGGAGGATCTTGAGCAGCACCTCGCCCGGGGATTCGCACCTCACGTCTGCGAGGTGCCAGGCGGCTCGCAGACGTCGCACGCCGGGACGCCGGGAGGCAAGGAGGCTCTCCATCCGCTGGTGGTCGAGGTCGCCGAGGCGCATCGCCGAGGTGATCATGATCGCGATGTCGAGGGTTCCGAGGTCACGACTGGCACGGAGGAGGATCTCCTCGGCGGCGGCCACGGGCAGACCGTGCCGCGTCTCGCTGGGGGCGTCACTGACCAGTCGCGACACGATCAGGCCCGAACGTCGCGGCCGCGCCACGTCACCGGGGGCGGAGGCGAAGACCGGGACCTGGCTCGGCAGATGCGGGAGGTTCCAGCCGCGGATCCGCGCCCCCGTGACGTGGGTGAACGCCGCACCCTCCGGCAAGACCAGACGAAAGGCCTGCAGGTCGCGGACCAGCTCGGACCACTCGTCGCCCTGAGTTTCTGACCGGTAGAGACCGAAGCTGACACGGCGGTGCCCGACGGTGCGCACCTCCCCGCGCTGGGCATCACCCACCTCATCAGGGGTCAACCGGCGCCAGTGCGGCTCGCGTCGATCCTCGGACGTCTCAGTCATGGCGACAACATGGGCATTTGGCGACGCCGGCAAACACGGCTCAGATGAGCCTGTGGATGCGGGTGCGATCGCCAGCCGAGGACCGGGCTGTGGTTTGGTCACCAACCGCAAGGACAGGTGACCTGAGAATGCGGTTGGTGACCAAACCGCAACCCCCGGGCACTCAGAGCAGGCCCAGGTGATCCAGCGCCAGGTAGGCCTGGTCGGTGGTGCCGAAGCCACCGGAGCGAAGCTCGCCGCGAAGCTGCGCCAAGGACAGCAGGGTCACCGCGATGTCCTCGTGCTCGTCGAGTGACTGCGGAGCGGACCGGGTGCAGTCGTGTGCGACCACGACCCACCGGCTCTCCGTGCTCTTGTAGGGCGTGGTGTGGGTGATGATCTTCCACCCAGTCCCGACGTAGCCGGTCTCCTCGCGCAGCTCGCGGGCCGCCGCGTCCAGGACACTCTCACCGTCATCGACCAGACCGCCGGGCAAGGAGGGCATGACCCGGTCCGGCCCAGGGCGGAACTGCCGGATGGCCACGACCTGCTGCTCGGGAGTGAGGGCGAGCACCACTACCGAGTCGGGGCTGTCGATCAGGTCCCAGTCGCTCTCACGACCGTCGGCCTGACGCATCCGACGGCGTACGACGTGCGTGTAGCCGCTGTAGACGGGCTGGTCCTCCCCCACCTGCTCCCAGCCAGCCATACCGTCATGTGTCACAGAGCAGGGCCACCGGCACCACCCGGAGGCGGCGCCACGGGCGGCTCCGGCTCACCGGTAAGAGGGTCCTCGAGGGGCGGGACGTGCCCACTGGTCTGGTCCGTCGGGTCACTGGGATCGTCCGGGCCACCAGCCCTGGCCGCGGTGCCGGGACGGGTGTCCTCCGGGTCCGCCTCGTCGGGGGTCGAGGGACCGCGCTCCCCGAGCAGCGTGGAGAGGCGTGCCGGGCTGAGACGGCTGAACTTGCGGGGCTGAGTCCGGGTGCGGTCCAAGATGGCCACCTCGAGGTGGTCCACGTCGATGACGCGGTCGGCGTCATCGGTGTGACCGAGGGCTGCCACCGCGAGACGTACGGCGCTCTCGAGAGACTGGTGGGGCTCGTAGTGCTCCTTGATGTACTTGGCGACCATGTCGGACGCCCCGCCCATCACCGCGAAGCCCTGCTCGTCGGCCACCTGTCCGTCGTAGGTGAGCCGGAAGATCTGGTCCTCATCGGCGGTGTCCCCGATCTCGGCAACGAAGAGCTCGACCTCGTAGGGCTTCTCACCACCGCTGGAGAAGATGGTGCCCAGGGTCTGGGCATAGGCGTTGGCCAGGCCGCGACCGGTGACGTCGCGGCGGTCGTAGGCATAGCCGCGCATGTCGGCAAGACGTACGCCGGCGATGCGGAGGTTCTCGAACTCGTTGTAGCGACCCACGGCAGCGAACGCGATCCGGTCGTAGATCTCCGACACCTTGTGCAGGGCCTGCGAGGGGTTCTCGGAGGCGAAGAGGATGCCCTCGGCGTACTGGATCGTGACGACCGAACGACCGCGCGCGATGCCCTTGCGTGCGAAGTCCGCCCGGTCCTTCATCAGCTGCTCGGGCGAGACGTAGAACGGCATGCTCATCGGGTGCCTCCCGTCGTGCCGCCGGTCAAGGGTGCTCCCGGGCCGTCGGGACGGATCATCCGACCCGCGATCACCCGGTCGGCGATCTCTGCGACCTCCTCGTCGGGGACGCGTCGCCCACCGTCGGCGGTGATCACCCGGACGACGGGAAAGATCCGCCGTGTGAGGTCCGGCCCACCGGTGGCGGAGTCGTCGTCCGCGGCGTCGTACAGCGCCTGGACCAACGCGGTCACGCAGCCCGTCTCGTCGAGGTCCTCGCGGTAGAGCTTCTTGAGGGAGCCCTTGGCGAAGAGAGAGCCGGAGCCGACCGAGAAGAAGGCCTGCTCCTCGTAGCGTCCCCCGGTCACGTCGTAGCTGAAGATCCGCCCGTGGCCCTGGCGCAGGTCGTAGCCGGCGAAGAGGGGTACGACGGCGAGGCCCTGCATGGCCATCCCCAGGTTGGCCCGGATCAGGGCGGCGAGACGGTTGGCCTTGCCGTCCATCGAGAGCGTGGTGCCCTCGATCTTCTCGTAGTGCTCGAGCTCGGTCTGGAACAGCCGGACCATCTCGACCGCGAGGCCGGCAGCACCGGCGATGCCGACTACGGAGTACTCGTCGGAGGGGAACACCTTCTCGATGTCGCGCTGGGCGATGATGTTGCCCATCGTCGCTCGCCGGTCACCGGCCATGACGACACCGCCGGGGAACGTCGCCGCGACGATCGTCGTCCCGTGCGGGGCGAGATCGCCGGCCTGCCCCTGGGGCAGTGCGCGACGTCCCGGCAAGAGGTCCGGGGACTGCGAGGACAGGAAGTCGCTGAACGACGAGGTCCCCGGCTGCAGGTAGGCGGCGGGGAGGCGCGGGTCGGTCACTGGCCGCCCTTCTGGATGAACGACTTCACGAAGTCCTCGGCGTTCGACTCCAGGACCTCGTCGATCTCGTCGAGGATCGCGTCGATGTCACCGTCCAGGGCTTCCTTGCGCTCGGCGACGTCGGTCTCGGGGGCGACCTGGGTCGCCTCCTCGGTCTCCGAGGACTTGCGCGGCTGCTTCTGCTCTTGGGCCATGTCCCGACCCTATCCACTCACCCCCAGTCGGTTCGACAGGCTCGAGCAGCGGAATCGCCGCGAGTGCGCAGACGGGGGCGACCTGCGGTTTGGTCACCAACCGCAATCCACGGACGTCTGCGCGTGTGGTTGGTGACAAAACCGCAGCCCAGCCCTCAGCGAGTCAGTGCCGTGAACAGCTGCTCAGCGGTGTCACAGCGGTCCAGCAGCTCACCGACGTGCGCCTTGCTGCCGCGCAACGGGTCGATGGTGGGCACGCGCTGCAGCGACTCCCGCCCCGGAAGGTCGAAGATGACCGAGTCCCAAGAGGCGGCGGCGACGTGCTCGGCGTACTTCTCCAAGCACCTGCCTCGAAAGTAGGCGCGGGTGTCGGTCGGCGGGTCGTGCATGGCGCGCTCGACCGCGACGTCGTCGAGGAGCCGGTCGACGCGCCCCGCGGCCACCAGCTTGTTGTAGAGGCCCTTCTCGGGGCGGATGTCGGAGTACTGCAGATCGATCAGCGCGAGCTTGGCGTCGTCCCACGCCAGGCCGTCGCGGTCGCGGTACTGCTCCAGCAGCTGGAGCTTGGCAACCCAGTCCAGCTCACGGGCGCACAGCATCGGGTCCCGCTCGAGGCGGTCGAGGACCGACTCCCAGCGCGCGAGGACGTCGACGGTCGGGGCGTCGGCGACCGAGCCGAGCCGGTCCTCGACGTACTTCTTCGCCAGGTCGAGGTACTCCAGCTGCAGCTGCACCGCCGTCAGGGTCCGCCCGTCACCGAGGGTGAAGGTCTGCTTCAAGGACGGGTCGTGCGACACCGCCCGCAGGGCCGAGACCGGACCGCTCACGCTGAAGTCGGAACCGATGAACTTGTCCTCGATCATCGCCAGCACCAACGAGGTCGTGCCCACCTTGAGATAGGTCGAGACCTCCGAGAGGTTGGCATCGCCGATGATGACGTGCAGGCGCCGGTACTTCTCCGGATCCGCGTGTGGCTCGTCGCGGGTGTTGATGATGGGCCGCTTGAGGGTCGTCTCGAGGCCCACCTCGACCTCGAAGAAGTCGGCGCGCTGGCTGACCTGGAAGCCGTGCTGGCGACCGTCCTGGCCGATCCCCACACGCCCGGCCCCGCACACGACCTGCCTGCTGACGAAGAACGGCGTCAGGTGGCGCACGATGTCCGCGAAGGGGGTGCTGCGGCGCATCAGGTAGTTCTCGTGGGCGCCGTACGACGCTCCCTTGTTGTCGGTGTTGTTCTTGTACATCGCGATGGGCGCCCCACCCGGAAGCAGGCCCGCGCGCCGCTGGGCGTCGAGCATGACCTGCTCGCCGGCCTTGTCCCACAAGACGATGTCGAGAGGACTCGTGACCTCGGGCGTGGAGTACTCGGGGTGGGCGTGGTCCACGTCGAGGCGCGCGCCGTTGGTGAGGATCACATTCGCGAGGCCGAGGTCCTCGTCGGTGAGCTGGCTCGGGTCCGCGACCTGGCGTGCCATGTCGAACCCGCGGGCGTCACGCAGCGGCGACTCCTCCTCGAAGTCCCACCGCGCCCGGCGAGCCTTGACCGTGGCGGACGCATAGGCGTTCACCACCTGGGACGTGGCCACCATCGGGTTGGCCAGGGGTTGTCCCTGGACCGAGATGCCGTACTCGACCTCGGTGCCCATCACTCGCCGGACGCTCATGGGTCGAGCGTACGGGCCACGGTCAGGCTCAGCGCTTGCGGAGCACCATCTGGGCGAGGTAGATGATCACGAGGACGACGACGATGATGATGAGGATCTTCACGGGCAACCTTTCGAGGTGCGGCCGCCACCGTGACGGCACCCGACATCTGTAGCACGCTGGGTCCACCGGTGGGCTCACCCCCCGGGTGGTGGCGGAGGAGCCGAGAGATGGGCAGATGGGAAGAACGGGTCGTCCCGCGACTCGTCGACCGGGCGCTGCGCGCCCCCGACATCCAGGCGTTGCGGGCGCGCGTGTGCGCCGGGATAGCGGGCGACGTGCTCGAGCTCGGCTTCGGCAGTGGCCTCAACCTGCCCCACCTCTCCCGGGCCGTGGCCACCCTGTCCGCTGTCGAGCCGTCCGACCTCGGCTGGTCGATGTCCGAAGCACGCCGCCAGGCCAGCCCGCTTCACGTCGAGCGTGTCGGCCTGGACGGTCAACGTCTTGCCGCGAGCGACGCGTCGTACGACGTGGTCCTGTGCACCTTCACGCTGTGCACGATCCCCGACGTCGAGCTGGCGCTGACCGAGGTACGCCGGGTCCTGAGGCCGGCGGGGACCTTCCACTTCCTGGAGCACGGCCTGGCCCCGCAGCCGCGCGTCGCAGCCTGGCAGGCCCGGTTGGAGCCGTTGCAGCGACGCGTCGCCGGCGGGTGTCATCTGACCCGCGACATCGCGGGCTTGGTGCGCTCGGCCGATCTGGAGATCGTGGACCTCTCGGCCGAGTACCTTCCCGGTCCGCGCATCACCCGACCGTGGTCGTTCGGATACCTGGGGCGGGCCGCACCTCGCTGAGGGCTGCGGTTTGGTCACCAACCGCAACAACCGGGGCCATCGGCATGGGGTGGGTGACCAAACCGCACACCCCGACGGAATGCCAACGGCCGGCCGCAGAGCGACCGGCCGTGACAGTCGGGTGAGCTAGAGGTACTGACCGGTGTTGGCCACCGTGTCGATCGATCGACCGGGCTCGGTGCCCTGCTTGCCGGTGATGAGCGTGCGGATGAAGACGATCCGCTCGCCCTTCTTCCCGGAGATGCGGGCCCAGTCGTCGGGGTTGGTGGTGTTGGGGAGGTCCTCGTTCTCCTTGAACTCGTCGACGCACGCCTGGAGCAGGTGCGAGACGCGCAGCCCCTTCTGGTCGTGATCGAGGAGGTCCTTGATGGCCATCTTCTTGGCCCGGTCCACGATGTTCTGGATCATGGCGCCGGAGTTGAAGTCCTTGAAGTACAGGACCTCCTTGTCACCGTTGGCGTAGGTGACCTCGAGGAAGCGGTTCTCCTCGGTCTCGGTGTACATCCGCTCCACCGTGGCCCGGATCATCCCGTCCACGCACGCCTGCCGGTCCCCACCGAACTCGGCCAGGTCGTCCGCGTGCAGCGGCAGCTCGGCGAGCAGGTACTTGGTGAAGATGTCGCGCGCGGACTCAGCGTCTGGTCGCTCGATCTTGATCTTCACGTCGAGCCGCCCCGGTCGCAGGATGGCGGGGTCGATCATGTCCTCGCGGTTCGAGGCTCCGATGACCAGCACGTTCTCGAGCAGCTCCACGCCGTCGATCTCGCTGAGCAGCTGGGGCACGATCGTGTTCTCCACGTCGGAGGAGACCCCGGAGCCGCGGGTGCGGAAGAGGGAGTCCATCTCGTCGAAGAACACGATGACCGGAGTGCCTTCGCTGGCCTTCTCTCGGGCCCGCTGGAAGACCAGGCGGATGTGGCGCTCGGTCTCGCCGACGTACTTGTTGAGCAGCTCGGGGCCCTTGATGTTGAGGAAGTAGGACTTCCCCTCCTGGCCCGTCTTGGCCGCGACCTTCTTGGCTAGCGAGTTGGCGACCGCCTTCGCGATCAGCGTCTTGCCACATCCCGGAGGTCCGTAGAGCAGCACGCCCTTGGGGGGCTTGAGCTGGTGCTCCTTGAAGAGCTCGGGGTGCAGGTAGGGCAGCTCCACGGCGTCGCGGATCTGCTCGATCTGGCCGGCGAGCCCACCGATCGACTCGTAGGCGATGTCCGGGACCTCTTCGAGGACGAGCTCCTCGACCTCGGACTTGGGCACCTTCTCGTAGACGTAGCCCGCTCGCGAGTCGAGCAGCAGCGAGTCGCCAGCGCGGATCGTCTCCTGGAGCAACGGCTCCGCAAGTCGTACGACGCGCTCCTCGTCGGCGTTGGCGATCACGAGCGCGCGCTCGCCATCAGCGAGCAGCTCCTTGAACATCACCACTTCACCGACCTGCTCGAAGTCGAATGCGGCGACGACGTTGAGAGCCTCGTTGAGCATCACTTCCTGGCCGCGGCGAAGCCCGTCCAGCTCGACGCCTGGGCTGACGTTGACGCGCAGCTTGCGACCACCTGTGAAGACGTCCACCGAGTCGTCCTCGTTGCGCGTCAGGAAGGTGCCGAAGCCGGCCGGCGGCTGGGCGAGGCGGTCGACCTCTTCCTTGAGCTTCATGATCTGGTCACGGGCCTCACGCAGCGTTTCCGCGAGCCGCTCGTTCTGCGAGGTCACGGCAGACAAGGACCGCTGAGCATCAGCCAGACGAAGCTCGACACCGCGCGACTGCGTGGGTGCTTCGTTGAGACGTCGGCGCAGCTCGGTCACTTCGGACTCGAGGAAGCGCACCTGGCTCTCGAGCTCGTCGCTCTTACGACCGCTACCGCTGGACACACCATCTGTCGACGACATGAGGTCCACCTCCTGTTCTTGCGACCTTACCGGGGTGGCCATACAAGGGAAGCGGATATGCGCCGGTGTTGGTCACGTTTTCCATCACCCGCGGGCATGTGGGTTTGCGGAGTGGTCACCAACCACAGCACCGGGGCCCCGGGACCTGCGGATTGGTCACCAACCGCAGACCCACGGTCAGCGCGCGTGCAGTCTCGCGAAGTTGCGCAACAGCGACCCGGGGCGATCGACCTGGACCGCGGCGGCCGCTGTCTGCAGGGCGACGACCTCGGCGGGGTCGAAGTAGCCGTGTCCGGCGTAGACCGCGATCCGCGTCCGGATCCCGTCCAGGTCGAGCTCGGGGTGGAACTGGGTGGCGTAGACGTTGGCCCCCACCCGGAAGGCCTGGACCGGACAGGCAGCCGAGGTCGCCAGCACCGTGGCGCCGTCGGGGACGACCGCGAGAGCCTCCTTGTGCCCGCCGTACGCCGCGAAGGTCTGCGGCACGCCGGCGAAGAGCGGGTCCAGGGTCCCCTCGGCGCTCACCGTCACGGAGCACGGCCCGACCGGCTCCGGGTGGGACCGGTCCACCACACCGCCCTGGTGCCGGCCGAGGGTGCCGATGCCGTAGCAGGCGCCCAGGAACGGGAAGTCGGCTTCGACGACCTGGTCCAGCAACGTGGCCAGGTCCTCCTCCGTACGACGCTGCTCGGCCGTCTTCGTCGCCTCCGGGTCGGAGACGCAGAACGCGCCACCGCCGAGGACGATGCCGGACCACTCGCCCAGGTCCACCCGACCCAGAGCGGCCACTCCGAGCTGGCGTCGCTCGAGCCCGGCGGAGCCGACCTCGAGGAACCGGGCGAACGCGTCGTGCTCCTCCTCCGCCGCCTCCGGCTCGGCTCGGATCGACAGCAGGAGGAAGGGCCTCACGACTCCTCGGTCCCCGACACCTCGACCTCCGACACCTCGACCTCAGACACCTCGACCTTGGGTACGTCAGCAGGCCGCGGGCCGGTGTAGTCGGGGCCGTACGCGCCGGGAGCGGGGCGCCTGGTCTTGCGCGGCGCCGTCTCCCCCGGCGCCATGCGGCGCGCGGTGACGAGGAAGGCGGTGTGACCGATCATCTTGTGCCCGGGGCGTACGGCGAGGCCTTCGACGTGCCAGTCGCGCACGAGCGACTCCCAGGCCTGCGGCTCGGTGAAGCCGCCGTGCAGCCGCACGGTCTCCATGAAGCGGGAGAGCTGGGTGGTCGTGGCGACGTAGGCACAGACGATCCCGCCGGGTCGCAGCGCGTCGGCGGTGGCCTCGATGCACTCCCATGGGGCGAGCATGTCGAGGATGACACGGTCCGCGCGCTTCCCGGAGCGGGGCAGCTCCTCGGCGAGGTCACCCAGCTCCAGCGACCAGGCCGGGTGGGTCTCGCCGTCAGGGGCACCGAAGAACTGGTGCACGTTCTTGCGCGCGACGTCGGCGAACTCCTCGCGCCGCTCGTAGGAGGTCACGTGCCCGAAGGGTCCGACGGCGCGCAGCAACGAGCAGGTCAGTGCGCCGGACCCGACCCCGGCCTCGACCACGTCGGCCCCGGGGAAGATGTCGGCCATCGCCACGATCTGGGCAGCGTCCTTGGGGTAGACCACCGCAGCGCCGCGCGGCATCGAGACCACGAACTCCGACAGGAGGGGCCGGAACACGAGGTACTGCCCACCCGAGGTCGAGGTGATCGTGAACCCCTCCTCACGTCCGATCAGGTCGTCGTGGGACATCCCGCCACGATTGGTGTGGAAGGACTTGCCCGCCTCGAGGCAGATGTTGTGCTTGCGGCCCTTGGTGTCGACCAGGCGCACCCACTCACCGGCCCGCAGGGGGCCGCGATGGACCCCTGACCACGCCTGAGGTGCGACGTCGTCGGTGGAGGTGGCGGCATCAGGAGTAGTCGAGGACACCGCGGAACCCTACTGCCAGCGCGTCGAGGGTCGACGTACCGGCTACTGCCGCACCGCCCGATCGACGTCGGCGGTCGCAAGCACGCCGTAGACCGTGCCGTCCTCCTCGACCAGGACGTACTCGGCTGCGGGTGCCCGCTGGATCGCCTGGATCAGCGCCTCGCCGGAGAGTCCTACCGGGATGGAGAGCCCCTCCTCCAGGGTGCGCGCGACGGTGGAGACGGCGACCCAGGGGCGGCGGTCCTCAGGAGTCGCCAGCAGCGCGGCCTCGTTGACGACACCGACGGGCTTGCCGCTGCCGGTGACCGTCACGATGCTTCCGGCCTCGGCGGCCTGGGCACGTCGTACGGCCTCGGCGAGCGGCAGGTCGTCGGGGACCGAGAGGGTACGCCGCGCGAGGTCGCGGGCCCGCAGCGACGGGAGTCGCGAGCGGAGCCGTGCCGATGTCATGGCCTGGGTGGCGCCCGCCCACAGGAACGTGGCGATCACGAAGGACAGGACGAAGTCGAAGATGTCAGGAGGACGCCCGAATAGCTGCTCCTGGGCGATGGGGTAGAGCAGGACGGCGAACGCCGTCACGCGGCCACCCCATGCAGCCGCGATCGTGCCGCGGTGGACGTCGCCGGTGGCGCGCCAGACCGCGGACTTGAGGACGCGGCCGCCGTCGAGCGGCAGTCCGGGCACGAGGTTGAGGACGCCGACGAGCAGGTTGGCGCCGGCGAGTCCCTCGACTGCCATGAGCAGGAGGCCGTCGGGGGTGACGAACCAGAGCCCGAGCGCGGCCAGCCCGACCGCGATCGAGGTGAGCGGTCCGACCACGGCGATCCAGAACTCCTGGCGCGGCGTGCGCGACTCCCCCTCGATGGCGGTCATCCCGCCGAGGAAGTGCAAGGTGATGGACTTGACCGGGAAACCGAAGCGTCGTGCGACGACGGCGTGCGATGCCTCGTGCAGGAGCACCGAGCCGTAGAGGACGACCGCGAAGGTCAGCCCGGCGACGTACTTCCACGGGCCCAGACCGGGCTGGACCTGCTCCACCCGGGGAGCCATCAGGAAGGCGATGAGCGCGGCGATGAGGAACCAGGACGACGAGACGAGCACGTCGCTGCCCGCGATGGTGCCGAGCTTGAACGTCCCCGCGGGGCGGGGCTCTCGGCGTTGCGCAGGCTCGGACACGTGTCGAATCTAGCCGACCGCACCCTGCCGGCCCTGGGCGGAGTGGTGTGTCGGCGCCCTCCCCTAGGCTCGATGGCGTGAGGCGAGGATGAGCGAGGTCGCCGGCCACGGTGCCGGTCACGCTGAGACGATCGAGGTCGGACCCTCCCCCGCCGAGAGCGTGTCCACGCCGGTCGACGGGGTCGAGGTCGTTGGCGCCCTCTCCCCCAGCCGGGCCGGGGACTTCCTGACCTGCCCGTTGCTCTACCGCTTCCGCACGATCGACCGCCTGCCCGAGCCTCCCTCGCCCGACGCGGTCAGGGGCACGGTGGTCCACAAGGTCCTCGAGAACCTGTTCGACCTACCGGCCCTGAACCGTACGCCGGAGCGGGCGCGCGACCTGCTGATGCCGGCCTGGGACGCGCTCCTCGACGCCGAGCCGAGCGTGGCCGAGATGTTCGGGACCGAGGGCCCGGACGTGGTGTCGTGGCTCGCGTCGTGCCGGACGGTGATCGATCGCTACTTCGAGCTGGAGGACCCGCAGCGTCTCGAGCCGGCCGAGAGGGAGCTCTACGTCGAGACGCTCCTGGACTCCCGCCTCCTGCTCCGCGGCTTCGTGGACCGCATCGACGTCGCCCCGGACGGCGCGATCCGGGTGGTCGACTACAAGACCGGCCGGTCTCCTGCCGAGGGGTTCGAGGGCAAGGCGCTGTTCCAGATGAAGTTCTACGCGCTGGTGCTGTGGCGCACGCGTGGTGTGGTGCCGGCGATGCTGCAGCTGGTCTACCTCGGCAACGGCGAGATGGTGCGCTACGTCCCCGATGAGCAGGACCTGCTCGCGACCGAGCGGAAGGTCGAGGCGATCTGGGCTGCGATAGCCATCGCTCGCGACACGGGTGACTGGCAGCCTCGGCGCAGCCGTCTCTGCGACTGGTGCGCGCACCAGGCGCTGTGTCCTGAGTGGGGTGGCACGCCGCCGCCGCTTCCGCTCGTCGCAGACGTGCGGATTGGTCACCAACCACAACCCGAATCGCCCTGAACCTGCGGATTGGTCACCAACCACAAGCCACGAGGGTCAGCCGCCAGCTCATTGCGGATTGGTCACCAACCGCAGGCCGAGCTGCCGAGGACTTGCGGAGTGTGACCAAACCGCAGCGACGCAGGCGCCCGACGACCAGGCGGTCAGAGCCCGTTGCGCTCGACCCACAGCGCCGCCTGGGTGCGGTCGCTCACGCCGATCCGGGCGAAGGCAGAGGTCAGGTGGGCCTTAACGGTGCGCTCGCTGATGCCGAGGCGCCGGGCGATCTGCTTGTTGGCGAGCCCCTCCTTCACCAGCCCCAGCACCTCAGACTCGCGTCCCGTGAGCTGCACGTTGGCAGACCCCGCCCGGGTGCCGATGAGGGCACGCGCGGCGCGAGGGTGGATCGGTGACTCGCCGCGGCTGACCGCGCGGATCCCGTTGAGGACGTCGTCGGGGTCGGCGTCCTTGAGCAAGTAGCCCACCGCGCCCGCGTCCAGCGCGCCGAAGATGCGCTCGCTGTCGGAGAAGGACGTGAGGACCAGCACGTCGGCGAGCTTGGCGCTCACGATGTGGCGGGTGGCCTTCACTCCGTCCATCCCGGGCATCTGCAGGTCCATGAGGACGACGTCTGGGCGCGTGCGCTCGGCGACCTCGATGGCCTCGGCGCCGTCACTGGCCTCCCCCACGACGACGATGTCGTCCGTGGCCGCCAGGAGCTGGCCCATCCCGAGCCGGATCACGGCGTGGTCGTCGACCAGGACGACGCGGATGGGGCTGGTGGGGTCAGTCATCGACGGCCACCTCGAGCCGTACGGCGGTTCCCTCGCCTGCTGCCGAATCCACTCGG
This sequence comes from Nocardioides sp., assembly GCF_031397825.1. Classification (GTDB taxonomy): domain Bacteria; phylum Actinomycetota; class Actinomycetes; order Propionibacteriales; family Nocardioidaceae; genus Nocardioides. The sequence continues at coordinate 509 of NZ_JANNML010000242.1, read as the reverse complement.
AGCCTCCCGCCGCTGTCCCTGACCAGGCTGGCCATGCCCCTCAGACCGTAGCGGTCCGAGGCAGGGGCGGCGTCGGCGGCGAAGCCGATGCCGTCGTCCACCACCTCGAGCACGAGCACCTTGCCGTCGCTGCGGACGGTGACGGCGATGGTGGAGGCCTGCGCGTGGCGCAACGCGTTGCGCACAGCCTCCTGCGCCACCCGCCAGACCAAGGCCGCCTGTTGGTCGGTCGCGGTCTCGGCGCCCTCGACGCTGATCGACGCCTGGATGCCCAGGGCGCTCGCCGGCGCTGTCAGGTCTTCCAGAGCTGCGGCGAGGCCTTCGGCGTGGATCTCGGGCGGATGGATCTCGGCGAGAAGGGCCCGCAGGGACTTCAGGGTGTCGCGGATCGCCTGGTTGGCGGACGTGAGCGAGGTCTTGACCGTGGGCGAGAGGTTGGGCTCGCGGGCTGCTGCTGCGATCGAGAAGGACGTGCCGGCGAGGTCCTGGACAACACCGTCGTGCAGGTC
>NZ_JANNML010000212.1:0-24995 GCF_031397825.1 Nocardioides sp. | reverse complement strand
GCCACGGGAGGAGTGCTGGTGGACCGGCTCGGTGGCCGGCATCATCGCGGTGATGCGCTTGGCCAGCGCCGTGGCGTCGGGCGTCGCGTAGGTCATCTCGTCGTACTTCGGGTCGAACCCGCTGAAGTCGTAGACCAGGGGAGCCCCGCTGGCCGACAGCATGATCGGCGCCGACTCCCAGTGGGCGCTGACGATCAGGATCGCCGACGGACGCGGCAGGTCCTGCGCCCACGAGGCCAGCTCCGCCGACCAGAGAGGGTCGTCGAGGAGCGGCGGTGCTCCGTGGCCGATGTAGAGAGCAGGCATGCGGGTCATGTCGGTAGAATAGTTGCATCTTCAACTTTATTCCACCTCGACGGGCGGCGGGTGGGTCAGGCGACCAGGGCGGCGAGCGCCGCGAGCTCGGACGGGGTGCCCAGGGCGATGAGCACGGCCCCCTCCGGCACCTCGAGGTCGCCGGGAGGGTTGGCCTCCAGCTGCGCTCCCGCCGTACGACGGATCGCGAGCAGCAGGGCACCTGTCCGCTCCTGGATCTCGAGGCCCGCGAGCGTGCGACCCGCGATGCCGGGGCCGGCCTCGACCTGCTCGATGCGCCAGTCGAGGTCCTCGTCGTGCATCACCACGTCGAGGAACTCCGCGACGTCCGGCTGGAGGGCGAAGACCGCGAGCCGGCGCCCGCCGATGCGCTGGGGGTTGACCGCCCGGGTGGCTCCGGCCAGCTCGAGCTTGCCCGTCGAGCCGGTGGTGCGGGCGCGGCTGACGATGGTGACGTCGGGCCTCATCGCGCGGGCAGAGAGGGTCACGTAGACGGTGTCGGCGTCGGTCTCGAGCGCGACGATCACCGCCGTCGCGCTCGCGATCCCGGCGGCGCGGAGCACGTCGTCATCGGTGACGTCGCCCAGCACGTGCTCCACCCGGGGGCCAAGGCCGCTCAGGCGCGCGGGGTCGGAGTCGACCACCACCACCCGGTGTCCTCCGGCGACGAGGAAGTCCGCGGCCGCTCGCCCGACGCGGCCGTGGCCGCAGACGATGACGTGACCGCGCAGGGCGGCGATGCGTGCGCTCATGCGACGTCTCTCCAGCTCGTCTCGAAGGTGCCCCTCGGTGACGGCCTCCATCAGGACGCCGAGGTTGTAGAGCACGGTGCCGACCCCGAGGGCGATCAGCACGATGGTGAAGACCTGGCCGGCCGTGGTGAACGGCCGGACCTCGCGGAAACCGACCGTCGCGACCGTGGTGACGGTCTGGTAGAGCGCCTCCATGAAGGTGAAGCCCAGCAGCACGTAGCCCACCGTGCCGAAGACCGTGACGGCCAGCAGCGCTCCGAGAGCCACCGCGATCCGGCGCATCGTGACCACGTCCCGAGACTAGTGGTCGTGCAGCGGCCTGCGTCGGGCCGAAGGTCCTGGCGCCGCTAGGCGGCGGTCTCCGGCAGCGACCAGGCGACGGGGGAGCCGCCGCGCTCGACGAGCAGCGTGTTGACCCGTGAGAACGGTCGCGAGCCGAAGAAGCCGCGGCTGGCCGAGAGCGGTGAGGGGTGCGCCGACTCGACCCACGGGACGGGCCCGAGCAGCGGCTTGAGCGACTGGGCGTCGCGTCCCCACAGCACGGCAGCGAGGGGCGCGCCGCCCGCCTCCACCCGTCGTACGAGCGCCTGGATGGCGCACTCGGTGACCTCCTCCCATCCTCGCCCCCGGTGGGAGGCGGACTCGCCGGGGCGGACGGTGAGGACGCGGTTGAGCAGCATCACCCCCTGGTCGGCCCAGGCGGTGAGGTCGCCGTGCTGCGGAGGTGTGACGCCGACGTCGGTGGCCAGCTCGCGGTAGATGTTGGCGAGACTGCGTGGCACGGGTCGCACGTGGGCGTCGACAGCGAAGCTGAGGCCGATCGGGTGCCCGGGCGTGGGGTAGGGGTCCTGGCCGACGATCAGCACGCGCACGTCGGACAGCGGGCGGCGGAAGGCGCGGAAGACGGCGTCGCCCTCGGGAAGGTAGGCATGACCGGCGGCGATCTCGGCCCGCAGGAACTGCCCCATCCGCGCCACCCGGTCGTCGACCGGTGCCAGCGCCTCGGCCCAGTCGGGCGCCATCAGTCCGCGGTCCACCAGCCCGGCGAGTGCGCTCATGACGTCATTGTGCCGAGGGTGACGTCAGCGGAAGTCGGCACCCTCGGGGAGGTGCGGCGCCCGTCCCCGCTCGCCGACCTCGACCGCCAGGATCGCCTGGTGGCTGGGGTCTCCCTGCACGGCGGACTGGTTGGCCACCAGCACCTTGGTCCCGCTGAACGTCGCGCTGCACGGGGTGTCGAACGGGATCTTCGAGCCGTTCTCCCCGGTGAAGGGGGCGTCGGGGAAGCGGTCGAGCTCGCGGCCGGAAGCGGACAGCTCGACGAGCTGGGCGGTGAGCCCGGCCATCGCGATGTAGATGTGGCCCGAGCGCCCGATGCCGAAGCCGTCGGGCAGCTCGCCGGGTTGCGAGGTCCACAGCGTCGACAGGGTGCCGGGCCGCCCGCCGCTGCGGGTGCCCAGGCGGAAGAGGTGGCCGTTGGTCGGAGGGCCGGCGGTCTGCGAGGTCTGCTGGCTGATCAGGAAGTCACGCTTCTGCGGACGGTAGACGATGCCGGTGGTGCCGAACTCCACGCCGTCGAGGTCGGTCGACCTGAACCACTCCGTGACGACCCCGCCGCGCGTGACCTTCCAGATCACCCCGTCGCCGTAGTCGGTGACGTAGAGCGCGCCGCCCGGTCCCCAGGTGGCGTAGTTGGGCACGGCGCCGCGGGGCAGGCGCGCGATCGTGCGGAAGCGACCGGTGCGGACGTCGAGGGTCAGGACCGCCGAGCGTGACGTCTCGAGCAGCACCAGCCTGCCGTCGCGGGTCTGGTGGGCGACCTGCACGCCGTGGCTGCCGTCGCGCACCTGCAGCCGCTGCGGCAGCGGCCACGAGCGCTGCAGGGTGCCGCCGGCGGTCCACTCGAAGACCTTGGAGGCCTTGCGGCCGCTGCTGTCGACGTAGGTGCCGGCGTAGACGCGGCTGTTGCGGTGCTTGAAGACGTACGCCGGGTAGCCCGGCGCCGGCACGGACGCGAAGACCCGGGTCGTCCACTTCGGCGGGGACGAGGCGGCGGCAGCGCCTGCGGTCGTCGGGGACACCAGCAGGCCGCTGGCGAGGAGGGCGGCGGCGAGTGTCGTCAGCAGGCGCTTCACAGTCGCTCCAGCACCTCGGTCGCGGCACGCTTGCCGGAGCGGACGGCGCCGTCCATGTAGCCCGACCAGTAGGTCGAGGTCTCGGTGCCGGCCCAGTGCACCCTGCCGAACGGCTGGCGGATCGAGGGACCGAACTGCACCAGTGTGCCCGGCGCGTGGATCGCCGTCGGCCCGCCGCGGGTCCACTGCTCCTTGGTCCAGTCGTGCTCGACGTAGTCGATCGGCCGCAGCGCCTGGGGGCCGAACATCGCGGCGAAGCCCTCGAGCACGTGCTGGCGGCGCTTGGCCCGGGTCATCACGCCGTAGCGACGCCAGGTGGCCCCGCCGACGAAGGCGAGCAGGACGCCCGGACCGCCCGAGGGCGGGGTGTTGTCGAAGACGGCGCGGGCGGCGCCTGAGTCGTTGATCCCGAAGCCGTTGAGACCGGCCTTGCGCCAGAAGGGCGTGTGGTAGACCGCGTCGCACTTCATCAGCTGGCCCATGTCCATGTGGCGCAGCAGCTGGAGCCGCTTGGTCGGCAGCCGCGGGAACCAGTCGATGTCGAGGACCAGGGGCGGGGGAGCGGCGACGATGACGCGCCTGGCGGTGACGGTGCCGCGCCCGGTGTGGACGACGACGCGGTGGTCGCGCTGCTCGATCTTGGTGACCGGGGCAGCCAGCGCGACGATGTCACCCAGCTTCTGCGCCAGGCGCAACGGCACGAGCTGGGAGCCGCCGACGAAGCGTCGCTCCTGGGCGCCGTTGGCGGTGTCGGAGTTGCGGGAGAAGGTCCCCACGTTGCGCTCGTTGCCCGAGCACGCGACGTACCAGAGCGTGTAGAGGAAGGAGAGCTCGTCGGGGTCGGCGCCGAAGCCGGGCTGGGTCCAGCAGCGGATCAGGTTGCCGATGCCGGCGGCGTTGACGCTGTTGCGGCGGATGAACTCGCCCAGGCTCATCGCGTCCCACTCGGCCGCGCGTGGGTGGCTCCACGGGGCGTCGACCGGGATCTCGGCGGCGTAGCCGTCGATCATCTGCAGCAGGATCCCGGCGTCGGCGAGGATCGTCGGGTCCGGAGGAACGGTGCCGGTGTACTCCTGGCGGCCGGTCGTCGAGGAGATGTAGACACTGTTGCCCTTGTTGTACTCCAGGAAGGTCGGCACCTTCAGCTCGCGGGCCAGCGCCGCGATGTGGTCCTGGGTGGGCCCGATGAACGCGCCGCCGGACTCGATCGTCTCGCCGGTGTCGAGCGTGTGGTTGAGCACGCGGCCGCCGACGCGTTGGCGGGCCTCCACGAGCAGCACCGTCCTCCCGCCACGGGCGACCTTGCGGGCCGCGACCAGCCCGGCGATGCCGCCGCCGACCACGACGATGTCGACCGCGCGGGGGAGCGAGCCCTGCAGGCCGGGCGCGCCGGCCGCCCCGGCGGCGTACGACGACGGCGTGAGGCCGGCGAAGGCGCCGGCGCCCAGCGCGGCACCCGTGAGGCCCGTCGCGGCGAGCGCGGTGCGGCGGGTGAGCGGGAGGTCGGACATGGGAGCTCCTCGGCGTCATGCGGGGTGTGGTGTCCCCACAACGACGTGGGGAGTGCTTCGGTCACGCGCGGCGTGGGTAGCGTGAGGACATGAGCGACACCCAGGTCACCGACAACACCGAGCGCCACCGCTTCGAGATCACCTCCGAGGGAGCCGAGGCCGGCTTCGCCGAGTACGAGCTCTCCGCGGGAGTCGTCGAGTTCACCCACACGGTGGTCCACGACGGCTTCGAGGGTCAGGGCATCGGCGGCACGCTGGTGCGCCACGCCCTCGACTCCGCCCGCTCGCGCGACCTCCGCGTCGTCGCGACCTGCTCGTTCGTCAAGGGCTACGTCGACAAGCACCCGGAGTACGCCGACCTGGTGGGCTGAGTGCCGACGCCTACGACACCGCGGCAAACGGCACCGGGAAGTCGACGACCGTCTCCTGGCCGGGCGTGACGCGCACCGTGCCGCGCATGGGCAGCGCACCGCCCGGCCCCACGACGTACGGCGTGCCCGGGTCGTGGTGGATGCTCCTCGCGCTGCAGCTGTAGTCACCGCCGACCAGGTCGAGGACCCGGACCTCGAGGTCGATGGACTGCGGGACGAACCACTCCCAGCCGGCGTCCCCACCCGACGCGGACGTCGTGCAGTCGAACGCCTGCACGAGGCGCGCGGGCCACGGCCAGTCCCGGCCGGTGGCGGGGTCGACGAGGCGGCCTCGGAGGGAGCCCTGGCGGGGCCGGGCATCGAGGTCGACGAGGACCTCGCCGCCGCTCACCGTGACCTCCGCCGGCTCGGGCTGGTCGCCGGGGCTGTTGCCGTCGCGCACGCGCACGAGGTAGGAACCGTCCGGCAGGTCGGGGAACACGACGGTGTCGGTGTCGACGAGGGACCTCCAGCGGTAGAGGCCCAGCGTGCCTGCGCGCGGGTCCTGTGCCTCGATGACGGGCGCGGTCGACTCGATGTCGACCTGGTCGCCGGGATCGGCCGTGACACTGATGCTGCCGGGGCCGCTGCGCCCGGCCATCAGAGCCGGCGTGATGGTGCCCCGGGTCACGGTGACGGTGCGCCAGTCGTTGAGCGCCTTGTTCTGCGACGGGCCCGTCCACTGGGCGTAGACGACGTAGGTGCCCGGCGCGAGCTCGTCGATGGTCGCGGCGGTGCCGGTGATCGTCATGCCGCCGATCCACGAGCCGGCGGGGCTGAGCAACGACACGTAGGCCGGCCGCTGGGCGGTGGCGCCCCCGTCGATGGTGACCTCGATGGAGCCTCTGCTGCCCTGCGGGACGGCGATGTCGACCCGCTCGACCTGGCCGGGGGAGAGCTGGAACCGCTGGTAGGCCTTGGGGTAGCCGTAGAGCAGCTGGAGCCTGCCCATGCCGAAGCGCAGTCGGTAGGTGATGGCGGGCGAGCCCAGCAGGTCGCGGAAGGTGTAGCGGCCGTCCCGGTCGGTCCGGGTCGTCAGGAGGCCGCTCGCGCTGCCCTCCAACGACACCGGCTCGTTGGCCAGAGGTCGACCGGCCTCCACGACCCGACCCGTCACCGTGGCCAGCCGCACCCCGAAGGTCACGCGCGCCGTCGTTCCAGCACGCACGGAGAAGACCCTGCGCTGGCCGTGGGTCGTCGCGAGGTGGCGCCCCGGCGCGAGACCGCGCACGGTCGCCACGCCCCGGCGCACGGGTGCCCGGAGGCCGGAGACGTCGACCCAGCCACCCGTCGAGCCGTTGCGGACGGTGATGACCGCGCTCGCGGGCCGCACGGTCCGCACCGTGCCGAGGGCCACCGCGGGGCTCGAGCCGGCGGTCGTGAAGTAGCGCCGCAGCGCGAGCAAGGAGTGCGCCGTGCCCTCCGGCCCGACGTAGCGCTTCACCGTGCGCGTGGCCTGCGGCACGCCCCGGCACGGGTTGCCGGCCTCGCAGACCTGGACCGCGAAGTTCTCGGGACGCTGCGCACCGGTGAAGGCGAAGCGACCGTCGGCGCCGGTCCTCGTCGTCACCGAACGACGTAGGTTGCGCAGGTCCAGCAGCCGCACCGCGATCCCGGCCTGCGGGGCACCCCCGGCCGACACGACCCGGCCCGTGACGCCGCCGGGCTCGAGGGGCGCGAGTGCGGACGCCGGCGCTGGTGCGACGAGGCCCAGCAGGGCGAACGCCAGCAGGGTGATGAGCAGACGGGACAGCAGCGGGCGGGCGTTCACGACTGGTCCGACGCCCGCACCGGCCTAGAAGTTCGTGGAGGGTCGTGAGAGCCGGTCGAGGAAGGCGAGGAGCACGGCCTCGCGCAGCGCGGGGGAGGCCACGTCGAGCAGGGCGTTGATGTCGGCCATGCGGGTCGGCAGGGTCAGGTCGTCGCCGCCCCCGACGAGCCCCGCGGCGACCAGCAGCCCGTCGAAGTCGTCGTCGCTGAGCGAGGCGGGGTCCAGCCCGGCGACGTAGGCCGCCACACCGGGGTCGACCGCCACCGGACCGCTCGCAACGGCGACCTCGACGGAAGAGGTCAGCGCGGCCAGGAGGTCGTCGACGTGGGTCAGGGTGGCGGCGCTGATCGAGAGGTGGATGGTGGCCGGCAGGTCGCCGTAGGTCAGCTGGGGCTGGACGTACCAGCCACGCTCGGCCATCTCGTCGCACACCGTGAAGGGATCGCACGAGCCGTCGGTGACGATCGTGACCAGGGTCGAGTCCGGTGGGGTGAGGGCGCGCAGGCCCGGCACCTCGGCGACGCCTGCGACGATCCGGTCGGTCGCCTCGAAGACGTCGCGCGCCAGCTTCTCGTAGCCCGCGTCGCCGATCGACTGCACGACCGCCCACGCACCCGCGGTCGGACCGCCGGAGCGCGTCGACTGCATCGTGGAGTTGAGCATCGTGTAGCCCGGCCAGTCGGCGCTGGCGAAGAACTGCGGGCGCCGCAGCGCCGGCGTGCGGTGCAGCAGCAGCGAGGTGCCCTTGGGTGCGTAGCCGTACTTGTGCAGGTCGAGCGAGATCGACGTGACCCCCTCGACGGCGAAGGTCCACGGCCGGACCGGGCGGCCGATGCGCGCCGCGTAGGGCAGCACCCAGCCGCCGATGCAGGCGTCGACGTGGCAGCGCACCCCGGCGGCCGCGGCAGCAGCGGCGATCTCGGTCACGGGGTCCACGACCCCGTGCGCGTACGACGGCGCGCTGGCCACCACGAGCACCGTGCTGTCGTCGATGGCGGCCGCCATGGCCGCGGCGTCGGCGCGCAGGTCGTCGCCGCAGGGCACCTCGACGGCCCGCACCCCGAAGTAGTGGGCAGCCTTGCGGAACGCCGAGTGGGCCGAGGTGGCGATGACCATCGTCGGTGCCGCGACCTCGGGACGGGCGTCGCGGGCGGTCTGCACCGCGAGCAGCACCGACTCGGTGCCGCCGCTGGTGACCGACCCGACGACCGTGTCGGGCGCGTCGACCAGCCGGGCCGCGAAGCCGACGAGGTCGTTCTCCATCTGGAGCAGGCTGGGGAACGCCGTCGGGTCGAGCCCGTTGGAGCCCGCGTAGGCGGCGACCGCCTCACGACCGACGCGGTCGACCTCGGCCAGGCCGGAGTCGTAGACGTAGGCGAGGGTGCGCCCGCCGTGGACCGGCAGGTCGCCGGCCTGCATCGCTGCGAGTCGTGCGAGCACGTCCGTCATGCGTCGACCTCCGTGGCGTCGAGGGAGTAGCGGCTCAGCCACCAGAGGCTGAGCAGGGTCAGGGCTGCGGGCAGCAGCGAGAAGCCGAGCACGATCGCGGTCAGCGCGGAGTCGGGCTGCTCGGCGTCTCCGGAGGTGCTGGAGCGGTAGCCGCCGATCGCCAGCACCACGGCGAAGACACCGGGGCCGAGCGCGAGGCCGAGGGTCTCGCCCGCGGTCCACACACCGGTGTAGACGCCGGCCCGGTTGGAGCCCGTGCGCCGCGCGTCGACGGCGGCCGCGTCGGGCAGCATCGCCATCGGGAAGACCTGGCAGCCGGCGTACCCCACTCCGACGAGGGCCACCGCGGCGAAGACGACCCACGCGGGCGTGACCTGAGCCAGCACCGACAGGGCGGCTCCGGCCGCGAGGATCACCGACGACCAGACGTAGCCGGTCTTCTTGCCGACCCGCCCACCGACGGCCGACCAGACCGGCGTCAGGAGCAGTGCGGGGCCGACGAAGCAGACGAAGAGGACGGTCGCCGCGCCGGTGCTCCTCAGCACGTCCTCGGCGAGGTAGGCGACGCCGGCGAGCATGCAGCCGGTCGCCAGCGCCTGGAGGACGAACGTGGTCAGGAGCAGCCGGAAGTCCCGGGCGGTCGCGACGATCCGCAGCTGGTCGCGCAGCGAGCCCGGCCCCGCCTCGACGGTGCCGACCGGCGCGCGACGCGTGCCGACGTAGGCACTGATGACACCCACCGCGATGATGAGCGCCATCACGACGCCCATGACGCGGTAGCCGGCGCGGCCGCCGACCGCGTCGCGGATCACCGGTGCGGTGGCGCCCGCGAGCATGATCGTGAAGGCGAGGATCGCGACGCGCCAGGTCATCAGCCGCGTGCGCTCGTCGTAGGACGACGTCATCTCGGCGGGCATCGCGACGTAGGGCACCTGGAAGAAGGCGTAGGCCGTCGCGCAGGCGAGGAAGGCGACGAGCACCCACGCCGCCTCCGCGACCCGCGAGCCCAGCTCGGGGGCGGCGAAGATCAGCGCGAAGGACACCGACAGGGTCAGCCCGGCCCGCAGCAGCCACGGTCGCCGCGGACCGCGCGGGTCGACGGTCCGGTCGCTGATGCGCCCCGCGACCGGGTTGAGCACCACGTCCCAGGCCTTCGGCAGGAAGACGATGACACCCGCGACGATCGCGGCGATGCCGAGGCTGTCGGTCAGGTAGGGCAGCAGCATCAGCCCGGGCACGGTCCCGAACGCACCGGTCGCCACCGAGCCCGAGCCGTAGCCGATCCGGACGCCACGAGGCAGGGTCGTGGGGGCGGGCATCCCCGCACCCTAGTTGCGCGGGCGGGGCCGCGACGTCAGATGCCGCAGCTCGGCGCGCTCCACGTCCGCCCGCTGCGCACGTCGACGTGCACGTGGTCGTCGTGACCGGGGTAGCCCGGACCGAAGATGCCGCCGAAGCCGGCGTAGCGCGCGCCACCGGCGATGGTGCAGAGGCTGACCGAGGAGCTGACCAGGTCGATCGCGGTGCCGTAGGTGTGCTGACCGGTGCCGCTGCCGCCGACCTGCCGGTCGCACGCCTGCGAGCGGAAGCCCGAGGTGACCGTGAGCGGCTGGTTGCCGAGGCGCTGCCGCAGCGCCTCCGCCCGCCACATGGCGCGCAGCAGGTTGGCCTTCACCGTCGCCTCGCCGACCGAGCCGCCGCTGTAGCCGCCGACCCCGCACCCGCCGTCCACCTCGGCGTAGGAGAAGTGGGCCGGCGTGCAGTCGGCGTCCTGGAGCTCATAGATCTTCGCGTACGTCGACGGGCCGGCCACCCCGTCCGACCCCAGGCCGTGAGCGGTCTGGAAGCCCCGGACCGCGGCGACGGTCTGGGCGCCGTAGCTGCCGTCGATCGCCAGGTTGACGCCGTAGCCGGCCCAGCCGGCGACCCGCACCTGGAGCTCCGACACGTCGGTCCCGGATGCGCCGGAGCTGAGGGTGCGGCCCCACGAGTAGCACTCGTCGGCGTGGGCGGGGGCGCTCGTGGCGGTGAGAGCGACCAGGCTGGTCAGGGTGACCAGCGCGGCCATGAGGAACGCGCGGGTGCGGGACAGCGAACGCATGGGGGAGCCTTCCGAGAGGGACGTGGTCCCCCCACGGTGGCCCAGGCCGCACCGGCCCGGTAGCGGGAAACCCCTAGGTGCGTAGTGCCCGCGAGGCGGCAGATCCGTGCTTGCGGGGGCCGGTGCCGATCCGCGGCTCGGGCGGGCCCTCCTCGGAGGCCCCGTCGGCGTCCGAGTCCTGGGTCGACCACTGGTCGATCCAGTCGTCGAGCGCGCGCCACGTGGTGGTGCGGGCGCCGCGACCGGTCAGCATGCCGAGGTGGCCGCCGGGGACTATCTCGAAGCGCACCTCCCGCGAGCCGGTCAGCAACGGCACCACGGCCTTGACCGCCGAGACCGGCGCGATCCCGTCGGTGGCACCACCGAAGACGAGCACCGGGGCGGTGATGTCGGCGACCGAGATCGTGCGGTCGTCGAGCTCCATCGACCCGCCCTTGAGGGCGTTGGCCTTGAGGAAGCGGTGGTAGAGCTGCCCGAAGGTGCGGCCGGGGTAGGCGATCATGTTGGCGGTGAAGCGGTCGACCGCCTCGATCTGCGCGAGCCACTCCGTGTCGTCGAGGTGGGTCGCCATCGCGATCGGCTTGGTGACCAGCTTCTGGAAGGACGAGAGCTGGAAGGCCCACTTGACCAGGGGCTTCGGCGCACCGCCCATGACCTGGTAGGCGCGGGTGATCATGCCGCGGCCCTCGGTGAGGTTGAGCAGCGGCCGGATCGGGGCGACCAACGGCACCAGGCTCACGTCGAAGGGCGAGCCGACGACGCTGATCGAGGCGATCGGCAGGTCGGGGGAGTCGGCGGCGGTGAGCAGCGAGAAGATCCCGCCCAGGCTCCAACCGATGACGTGGACCGGGCGCCCGCCCGCGTGGGCGGACACCTCGCGGATCGCCGAGGGGATGACCTCGTCGATCCAGTGCTCCATGCCGAGGTTGCGGTCGCGGAAGGAGACCTCGCCGTACTCCACGAGGTAGGTCGGTCGGCCCGCGTGCACGAAGTGCTCCACCAACGAGCAGCCACGACGCAGGTCGTAGCAGATCGCCGGCGCCGCGAGCGGGGTGACGAGCAGGACCGGGTCGCCCTGCTCGACGACCTTGGCGGCCGGGCGGTAGTGGTAGACCTCGCGCAGGGTGCCGTCGTCGATGAGCGTGCGGGGCATCGGGCGGAGGTCGGCCAGCCCGCCGTAGAACACCCGGTGGGCGACGTTGCTGGCGGCGGAGACGACCTGATCAGGCTTCGGGATCAAGTCCATGGGTGCAAAGTACCGCGCGGGGCCTCACAGCAGGCGGCGTCTCGCCCCCCTCGGAGGGCCACCCCGTAGCATCCGCGGAGTGTCCGACGTCGCTGCTGCTCCCGGGTCCGCCCCGTCCACCACCTCCTCCGCGCTCTCCGGTCGCACGGCTCTCGTGACGGGCGGGGGGAGCGGCATCGGCCGCGCGGTGTCGGCCCGTCTGTCGGCCGACGGCGCCCACGTGATCGTGCTGGACCGCGACGAGGCGTCGGCCCGCGCGGTGGCGGCCGAGGTCGGTGGCGAGCACCTGGTGGCCGACCTCGGCGACCGCGAGGCGATCGAGGCGCTCGGCCTCGGCACCCGCGTGCGAGCCGACATCCTGGTCAACAACGCAGGCCTGCAGCACGTGGCACCGATCGAGGACTTCGACCCCGACATGTTCGCCCTGATCCACCGGGTGATGCTGCAGGCTCCGTTCCTGCTCACGCGCGCTCTGCTGCCCGGGATGTACGACGGCGGCTGGGGGCGCATCGTCCACGTGAGCTCGGCGCACGGGCACCGCGCGTCCGCGTTCAAGTCGGCCTACGTCAGTGCGAAGCACGGGCTGGAGGGGCTCTCCAAGGTCATCGCCCTGGAGGGCGCGTCGAAGGGGGTCACGAGCAACACCGTGTGCCCGGGCTACGTGCGCACGCCGCTCGTCGAGGGGCAGGTCGCCGACCAGGCCACCCGTCACGGCATCGCCGAGGAGGACGTCCTGGGCGACGTGCTCCTGGCGCGCACGGCGGTCAAGCGGCTCGTCGAGCCCGAGGAGGTGGCCGGGCTGGTGGCGTTCCTGTGCGGACCCGGCTCCGGCTCGATCACCGGCTCCTCGCACCTGATGGACGGCGGCTGGACGGCCGCCTGAGGGCTGCCCGCTCAGGCCTCGAAGGAGCGGATCATCCACTTCTGCGTCTCGCCGAGCGGCTCGAAGCCGAACTCCCTGTAGAGCGCGTGGGCGTCGGCCGTGGCGAGCATCGCCCGGCGCACCCCGGCGCTGGTCAGCTCCGCGGACACCGCGGTGAGCAGCGCCCTGCCGACACCGGCGCCGCGAGCGTCGGGATCGACGTACACGTCGCAGAGCCAGGCGAAGGTGGCGTGGTCGGTGACCACCCGGGCGTAGCCCACCTGCCGACCGTCGAGGTAGGCGCCGAGGTTGAGCGAGCCGGCGATCGCACGCTCGACGACGTCGCGGGGACGGCCGAGCGCCCAGTAGGCGTCCTCGGACAGCCACCGGTGCACCTGGTCGACGTCGATGCGCGTGACGTCGGTGGAGACCTCCAGCGTCACGACCGCTTGGCCGGCCGGACCGGCTTGGCATGGGTGGTGTCGACATGGGACAGCTCGGTCATGAAGCTGTCGGCCCACGCGGCGACGTCGTGCTGGCTGATGGTCCTGCGCATCGCCCGCATCCGCTTGGTGAGCTCGCGCTCGTCGGCGTTGTAGGCGTCGAGCATCGAGGACTTCATGCCGTTGATGTCGTAGGGGTTGACCAGCCACGCCTGGCGCAGCTCGTCGGCCGCCCCGGCGAACTCCGACAGGACCAGAGCGCCGTCGTCCTCGAAGCGGCAGGCGACGTACTCCTTGGCGACGAGGTTCATCCCGTCGCGGTAGGGCGTGACGACCATGATGTCGGCCGCGCGGTAGAGCGCGGCCATCTCCTCGCGCGGGTAGGAGGAGTGCAGGTAGCTGATCGCGGGACGGCCGATGCGGCCGAGGTCGCCGTTGATGCGGCCGACGAGGCGGTCGATCTCGTCGCGCAGGATGCGATATTGCTCGACCTGCTCTCGCGAGGGCACCGCGACCTGCACGAAGACGGCGTCCTCGACGTCGAGGTGGCCGTCCGCGATCAGCTCGCTGAAGGCGCGCAGGCGGGCGTAGATGCCCTTGGTGTAGTCGAGCCGGTCGATGCCGAGGAAGATCCGGCGCGGGTTGCCCAGCGCCTCGCGGATCGCCGTGGCACGCTCGGCGACGGCGTCGGACTGCGCCAGCTCCTGGAAGCCGGCGGCGTCGATCGAGATCGGGAAGGCCGCGGCCCGCACGGTGCGCCCGTCGGGCAGGTAGACCAGGTCGCGGTGCGTCTTGTGCCCCACACGCTGGCGCACCAGCCGCACGAAGTTGGCCGCGCCGCCGGGCAGCTGGAAGCCGACCAGGTCGGCCCCGAGCAGGCCCTCGAGGAGCTGGCGTCGCCACGGGAGCTGCTGGAAGAGCTCGGCCGGCGGGAAGGGGATGTGGAGGTAGAAGCCGATGCGCAGGTCGGGACGCAGCTCGCGCAGCATCTGCGGGACCAGCTGGAGCTGGTAGTCGTGGACCCACACCGTCGCCCCCTCGGAGGCGATGCTCGCGGCCTTCTCGGCGAAGCGCCGGTTGACCGCGACGTAGCCGTCCCACCACTCCCGGTGGAACTCCGGCTTGGCCACGAGGTCGTGGTAGAGCGGCCAGATGGTGCCGTTGGCGAAGCCCTCGTAGAAGGTCTCGACCTCGTCCTGGCTCATCGTCATCGGCACCAGGTGCATGCCGTCGAACTCGAAGGGCTCCAGGTCGGTCTCCGTGCCGCCGGGCCACCCGATCCAGGTGCCGTCGTTGGCTCGCATGACCGGCTCGATGGCGGTCACGAGACCACCGGGCGAGCCGCGCCAGCCCGGTGTCCCGTCACTCAGCTCCACCCGGTCGACAGGCAGGCGGTTGGCGACGATCACGAGATCAGCGGACACGTCTCCGACCCTAGTCGGCCCGGTTGCGTGCGTCGTCGCCGATCCCTCGCCCCTGCGGGTGAGGCCGGGGCGCCGGGGGTCTCCCTAGGCGTGGTCGACGGCGTAGCGCACGCCGATCTGGCGGCGTACGTCGTCCATCTGGCGCATCAACGTGAGGGTCTGGGAGTGCGGCACCCACGGGCTCTCGCGCAGCCCCTCGGCGAGGCACCGACCGACCTCGGCGATCTCGTTGCCGTAGCCCATCCCGATGACCGGCGTCTCGGCCTCGATGCGCACGGGCTCGCCGCCGGCCGGTCGCCACACGGCGTACGTCGGGTGGTGGAACTGGGAGGGCACCTCCAGGCGGCCCTCGTCGGTCGCCACCGCGGCGGCCCGCGAGGACCACGAGGTCATCGACGCTGCCATCAGTCCGAGCGCGCCGCCGGGGTAGCGGCCGGTCATTGCGACGTCGAGGTCGATGCCGGCCTCCGACAGCACGGCGCTGGCCGTGAGCGACTCGGCCTCGCCGAGCACCAGGTGGCAGAACGTGAGGGGGTAGATGCCCATGTCGAGCAGCGCGCTCGCGCCGAGGGCCGGGTCGAGGAGCCGGTGCTCGGGCCCCTGGTCGACGACGAAGCCGAGCTCGGCCCAGGCCTGGCGCGGGGTGCCGAAGCGCCCGGCCCGGACGCCGTCGACGATCAGGCGGACGACCGGGTTGCAGGCGGTCCACATCGCCTCCATCAGGAAGCGGTCGTGCTCGGCCGCCAGGCGCACCATCTCCCCGGCCTCGGCGAGGTTGAGCGTGACGGGCTTCTCGCACAGGACGTGCTTGCCGGCCTCGAACGCCAGGCGGGAGTTGGCGAGGTGCATCGAGTGGGGGGTCGCGACGTAGACGACGTCGACGTCGGGGTCGGCCACCAGCTCCTCGTAGGAGCCGTGCGCGCGCCCGCCGTGCTCGTCGGCGAAGGCCTGCGCCGCCTCGATCCGTCGGGAGCCGACGGCCACCAGCTCCGCGTCGGGCACCAGGGCCAGGTCGGTCGCGAAGCTGTGGGCGATCTTGCCGGTCGCGAGGATGCCCCACCGGGTCGTCTGAGCCATGTCGCCGACCCTAGTGGCTGCCCGCGGGACCCCTCCCGCACCGCCTGCAACACGATCCGCGGGGCGAATGACATCGGTGTGGTTCTTCACCTACAGTGGGCACACACGTCACCACACGCACGGGAGAGAGCGCATGGACGCAGCGAACGCCCTCAACGGCCGCGAGGCCGAGGCACCGCTGACCCTCAGCGAGCGCGACCGCGAGATCCTCGACTTCGAGCGTCAGTGGTGGAAGTACGCCGGCGCCAAGGAGACCGCGGTCCGCGAGAAGTTCGACATGAGCTCCACGCGCTACTACCAGGTCCTCAACGCGCTCATCGACCGCCCGGAGGCACTCGAGGCCGACCCGCTGCTGGTCCGTCGCCTGCGCCGGCTGCGCTCCCAGCGCCAGCGTCAGCGCTCCGCCCGCCGACTCGGCTTCGAGGTCTGAGCCGTGCGCAGTCGTGACGAGCGCGGCGTGGTCTTCCCCTCGCCGGTCGTGATGCTCAGCATCATCGCGGTGGCCATGGCCGCCGTCGCCTTCGTCGCCACCCGCGGCGCCGAGCCCACCGAGCGCGAGGTCACCACGGTAGCCCGCAGCCAGTCGCCCTCGCCGAGCCCGTCGGCCAGCGCGACCCCGACGCAGAAGCCCAAGCCCAAGCCGGTCGTCGAGCGCGGCAAGATCTACGTCGAGGTCTACAACAACTCCGGCATCACCGGTCTGGCCGGCACCGTCGCCGACCGCACCACCGACGCCGGCTGGCAGGTCGTCGGCACCGACAACTGGTACGGCTCGGTCAGCGGCAACACCGTCTTCTTCCCGCCGCGGCTCAAGGACGAGGCCAAGCTCCTCGCCCTCGACCTCGGCATCGACCGCACGGCCGTCGCGGTCGACCCCATGCGACTCGACCGCCTCACGGTCATCATGACCGGCGAGCTCTGACGCAACCGGCTGCCCTCAGCGGCTGCTCGCACCACCGGGTCGCCGATTCGGGCGCCGGAGGCGAGGAGGAGCGGGAGGATGTGCATGCGTGTCATGTTGCCTTCGTCCCATCCGGCCGGACCGGGGTCGCCGACGTGGTTGGGTTGGGGTGTGGAGTTCACGTCGATCGCAGGCGAGCAGAAGTACGCCGCGCTGGTGCGCGCCGCTGCCGAGGCCATCATCGGTCTCGACTTCGACGGCACCCTCTCGCCGATCGTCGACGACCCGGCCCAGGCCCACATCCACCCCGACGCCGGTGAGGTCCTCCTGGACCTGGCCTCCCAGGTGACGGCGATCGCCGTCATCACCGGCCGCCCAGCCCGTCAGGCGCTCGACCTCGGTGGGCTCGAGGAGGTCGGCAACGCGATCGGCGACGCAGGCAAGGAGCTCTACCTCTTCGGCCAGTACGGCAACGAGCGCTGGACCTCCACCCACCGCCGCGTGATCGGACCGCGGCCGCCGACCGGTCTGGCGAGCTTCGAGCGGGAGCTCCCGCGGGTGCTTCGTCGCGCCGACGCCGCCGATGCTCACCTCGAGGACAAGGTCCTCTCCGTCGCCGTCCACACCCGCCGCCTGCCCGACCCGGAGGCCGCCTTCGCTCGGCTGCTCCCGCTGGTCGAGGAGCTGGCGGCCCGCCACGACCTCGTCGTCGAGCCCGGCCGCAACGTCCTCGAGGTCCGCTCCGCCGGCATCCACAAGGGGACGGTCGTCCAGCGCCTGACCGAGGAGCTCGGGGCCGGCGCGTTCCTCTTCGCCGGGGACGACCTCGGCGACCTCGAGGCCTTCGACGCGGTCGCCGCGCTCGACAAGGAGGGGCTCCCGACGCTGCTGGTCTGCTCGGCCTCCGACGAGGAGAACGCCCTGGTCGCCCGCGCCGACGTCGTCGTCCACGGCCCCGAAGGTGTCCTCGAGCTGCTGCGTCAGCTCACCGCCGACGCCCGGTCCCTGCGCGCCTGACCCACCTTTGCCGAGTCGGCGCAATGTTGCAGACCTGACGCCGAGTCGGCGCAATGTTGCACGTGCGGGTTGCAACATCGCGCCGACTCGGCCAGGCGACTGCAACATCGCGCCGACTCGGCATGTGCTCGTTCGCCCGGGGAGAACCGCGGAACACCACTCGAGCCCCGTGGATCGAGTCGACATCACTCGAGAAGTGGTGGGGATCGGATGGCCCCCGCTCACCTCCCAGGGGATGCCGGGGCGCTGCGCTCCTACCGTTGCGACTCCCACTGGCGCCGCCGACCTCGTCCCAACATCCGGACCAGATGTGCGCATCGTGAGACGCGCCCGTACAGTTTTCATCAGCTCATCAAGAGGGACTGAGGGTACGGCCCAGTGAAGTCCCGGCAACCGCCACGTGCCCCCTGCCATCGCGCAGTCGTGGAAACGGTGCTAATTCCGTCCCGGCGCGAGGTACGTGCCGGGGAAGATGAGAAGGAGGACACATGAGCGCCGTCATCACCGAGCAGTCCCAGGTCGACGAGGCCACCCCGGCCCCCGACGCGGCCACCGGCATCCGCGAGGGAGCCTTCGGCAACGCCACCGGCCTCTCGTGCCGCGAGTGCGGCCACGGCGTCGAGCTGGGCCCGTTCTACGCGTGTCCGGAGTGCTTCGGCCCCCTGGAGATCGCCTACGACTTCCCCGCCGTCACCCGCGAGGAGATCGAGGCCGGTCCCGCCAACATCTGGCGTTACAAGGCGCTGCTGCCGGTCCCGACCGACATCGAGCAGAGCCCCAACATGGAGCCCGGCTTCACCCGTCTGCTCAAGGCCCACAACCTCGGTCGCGAGCTCGGCATCGACAACCTGTGGGTCAAGGACGACAGCACCAACCCCACCAACTCCTTCAAGGACCGCGTCGTCGCCTGCGCCCTGAGCGCCGCGACCGAGTTCGGCTCGAAGGTCTTCGCCTGCCCGAGCACCGGCAACCTCGCCAACGCCGTGGCCGCAGCCGGTGCGCGCGCCGGGATCAAGACGGTCGTCTTCATCCCGAGCAACCTCGAGACCCCCAAGCAGGTCAACTCCGCCGTCTTCACCGAGTCGCTGGTGGCCGTCAACGGCAACTACGACGACGTCAACAAGCTGGCCTCGGAGATCGCCGGCGAGGAGGACGGCTGGGCGTTCGTCAACGTCAACGTCCGTCCCTACTACGCCGAGGGCTCCAAGACGCTGGGCTACGAGATCGCCGAGCAGCTCGGCTGGCGCCTGCCCGACCAGATCGTCATCCCGGTCGCCTCCGGCTCGCAGCTCACCAAGGTGCACAAGGCCTTCCAGGAGCTGATCAAGCTCGGCCTGGTCGAGGACAAGCCCTACAAGGTCTTCGGCGCCCAGGCCACCGGCTGCTCGCCCGTCTCGGTCGCCTACAAGGCCGGCGTCGACGCGATCCGGCCGGTCAAGCCCGACACGAACGCCAAGAGCCTGGCGATCGGCAACCCTGCCGACGGCATCTACGTGCTCGACATCTGCCGTGAGACCGGCGGCGCCGTCGAGGACATCACCGACGACGAGGTCCGCGAGGGCATCGTGCTGCTGGCCCGCACCGAGGGCATCTTCACCGAGACCGCCGGCGGCACCACCGTCGGCGTCCTGAAGAAGCTCGTCGAGACCGGCCAGCTCGACACCACGCTCGAGACCGTCGTCATCAACACCGGCCACGGCCTCAAGACCCTCGACGCCGTCTCCGGCATCGTCGGCCCCACCGCCACCATCGAGCCGTCCTACGCCGCGTTCGTCGCGGCCGGCATCGCCTGACCACCCGAGCAACCAGGAGCCCCGCACCGTGAGCGTTTCCGTCCGCGTCCCCACCATCCTGCGCACCTACACCGGTGGGGAGTCCGAGGTCTCCGCCTCCGGCGCGACGCTCGCCGAGGTCCTCGACGACCTGGACGCCAGCTATGCCGGGATCAAGGCGCGGATCCTCGACGACAAGGGCGCGCTGCGCCGCTTCGTCAACGTCTACGTCGGCAACGACGACGTGCGCTTCCTCGAGAACCTCGACACCCCCACCCCCGACGGCACCCAGGTCTCGGTCATCCCGGCCGTCGCCGGGGGCTGATCCTCACCCGAGCTCCGCGCGTCGCCGCTCGAGGTGGCGCCGCTCCGCAGCGTTGAGGCACACCCCCAGCGCCTCGTCGTACGACGAGCGTGCGAGGTCGGCGAGCCCCGCCCGCGCCGCGAGCTCGGCTCGGGCGGCCGGGAGCCGGTGACCCGGCACGACGAGACCGTCGAGCAGGGCGAGCCCGGCGAGCGGGCCATCCGCCTCCGCGACGGCGACTGCACGGTTGAGCCGGACCACGGGTGAGTCCACCAGCGCGAGCAGCTCGTCGTAGTGGCGGACCACCCGCACCCAGTCGGTGTCGCGCGCTCGTCGGGCGATCGCGTGCTCGGCGGCGATCAGGGCCTGCAGCAGCCACGGGGTGCCCGGTGCGGTGGCGTGGGGGGTGAGCAGACCGATCGCCTCGTCGATCTCGTCGACGTGCCAGCGGCTGCGGTCCTGGTCGGGCAGGAGGACCATGTCCCCGTCCTGCACGCGGGCGTCGCGGCGCGAGTGCTGGAGCAGCATCAGCGCCAGCAGCGCGTCCAGGTCGACCCGGCCCGGGGCGAGGGTACGCACGAGGCGGACCAGCCGGATCGCCTCCGCGGCAAGGTCCGCGCGCAGCACCGCCTCGCCCGACGGTGGTGCGTAGCCCGCGGTGAACGCGAGGTAGGCGACCTCCGCCACGACCGCGAGGCGCGCCTCCAGCGCCGACCCGCTCGGGACCTCGAAACGCTCACCCGCCAGAGATTGGCGCGCGCGGGTCAACCGGGCGGCCATGGTCGGCGTGCTCACCAGGAAGAGCTGCGCGATGTCGGCCGTGGAGACACCGAGGACCAGACGCAGGGTCAGCGCAGCCCCGTTCTCCCGCGACAGCGAGGGGTGGGCGGCCAGCAGCACCAGCCGCAGCCGCTCGTCCACGACCTCCTCGCCCGCGTCGGCCATCGTGCGCTGTGCCTCCTCGGTCAGCTCGGCCTCCACGGCGAGCACGGGCAACCTGCGAGCGGCGACCGCCTCCGAGCGCAGGCGGTCGAGGATCCGGCGCCGGGCGGCGACAAGCAGCCAGGCGGGGGGATTGGACGGGACGCCGTGGACCGGCCAGGTGCGCGCAGCCGCCTCGAAGGCGTCGCCGAGCGCGTCCTCGGCCAGGTCGAGTCGTCGGAACTGCGCGACCAGCAGGGCCATCAGCCGGCCCCACTCCTCCTGCAGCTGCCTCTCGAGCGGGCTCACTCGTCGGCGGTCGGCCGCACCTCGACGGTGACGTGGGCCGGCATCAGGCGGGCGACCTCGACGGCGGTCTCCAGGTCGGGCACGTCGATGAGGTAGAAGCCACCCATCTGCTCGACCGTCTCCGCGTAGGGACCCACCGCCAGGGGCTGTCCGGGACGCAGTGTGACCGCTTGCGCCGGCGGGGCGAGGCCTGCACCCGCCACGATCGAGCCGCGGGCCGCCACCGCCTCCTCGAAAGCAGACAGGGCCTCGAAGAAGGCGGCACGTCCCGCCTCGTCGACGACCGCCCAGCGCTCGAAGTGGTCGGCCTCGGCCACGAGGACCAAGAAGTTCACGCCATGCCGCCCGTGGTGGCGCGCAGCTCGAGACCGCCCTCACCCGCAGCCAGGATCGCCACGCAGTCGAGGAGGTCGTCAAGGTCGTCGGAGGCGATCAGGTAGAAGCCCGAGAGCTGCTCCGCGCTCTCGGCGTAGGGCCCGGTGGTGACGCTGACCGCCCCGGGGGCGCCCCGGACCACACGGGCCCGGGCGCTCGGCTCGAGCTCGGCCCCGGCCTTGACCTGGTGGCCACGCGCGGCCAGCGCCTCGCCGAAGGCCTGGTGCTTGGCGTAGGTCGCGTCGCGCTGGGCCTGGGGCGCGGCGTCCCAGGCGGCCTCGTCGGAGGGGATCAGCAGGAGGTAGTCGGTCATGGCACGGCCTTTCGCAGTCGTGGTGCTCGGAGTCTGTCACCGAGATGACGCGCGGGACAGGCCCGGATCGACGGTGGGCGCCGAGGAATTCCCTCGCGAGCGCCGGTAGTGTTCACCGAGCCGTTCAGCCTGCCGAGGAGCCCGCGTGACCACCAGCCCGACCGATAGCCCAGCCGTGGCCCTCTATCTCGACATCATGGCCAAGATGCTGACGCGCTACGAGTTCGAGGGCCGCAACGTCACCGTCAAGCTGCCGTCGCGCTCCTACGAGTCCTACCTCTGGGACCTCGTCCGTGGCGCCATGAAGGGTCGCGACATCCGGATGGTCGAGTCCGGCGAGTTCGACCGCGAGGCCCGCGAGGTCGGTCGCGACTGGCCCGCCGACGCCGAGACGATGATCGGCATGAAGCGCATGGCCAACGTGCGTGCGTGTGTCGAGAGCGTGATCGCCGACGGAGTGCCCGGCGACCTCATCGAGACCGGCGCCTGGCGCGGCGGCTCCACCATCTACATGCGCGCCATCCTCAAGGCCCACGGCGAGACCGACCGCACCGTCTGGGTGGCGGACTCCTTCGAGGGCCTGCCTCCGTACGACGGCCGCTACGAGGCCGATGCCGGCGACCAGCACCACACCCGCGACGAGCTCGCGATCTCGGTCGACGACGTCCGCGACAACTTCCGCCGCTATGACCTCCTCGACGAGAAGGTGCAGTTCCTCGTCGGCTGGTTCTCCGACACCCTGCCCACCGCCCCGATCGATCGGCTCGCGGTGCTCCGTCTCGACGGCGACATGTATTCCTCGACCATGGACGCGCTCGACGCGCTCTACGACAAGGTGTCGGTCGGCGGCTACCTCATCGTGGACGACTACGGCGCTGTCCCCGCCTGTGCCAAGGCCATCCACGACTTCCGCGACGCCCGCGGCATCACCGACCCGATCGAGGAGATCGACTGGGCCGGGGTCTTCTGGAGGAAGTCGTGAGCGCCGCTGAGGTCGGGCCTGACCAGGACGAGCTCGCCCGGGTCCGCCGCTTCGGGGCGAGGGCCACGAAGGAGATGCATGGCCGCGTCGTCCAGGACCTCCGGACGGCGCACGTCGAGCTGAAGCTCGAGGACGAGCTCGTCCGGGCCCGCCGCTTCGGGGCGCGGGCCACCAAGGAGATGCACGGCCGCGTCATCAAGGACCTCCGCGCCGCCGAGGGTCGCGCGCGACGTGCCGAGCAGCGGGCCGCCGAGGCGATGAAGCGGGCCACGCAGGCCGAGCAGAAGGCGGCCCGGGCCGCCAAGCGCGCCCAGCGGGCCGAGCGCGAGCTCGCCGCGGTCAAGGAGAGCACCAGCTGGAAGGTCGGCCACGCGGTCGTCTCCGTGCCCGCCCGCCTCAAGCGCCGGCGCTAGCGCCATGGCCGCCGGGCCGCGGGTCCTCCTCGTCACCTGCAGCACGTTCCCCGACGGCGAGCCGGGGCACGAGCACCTGGACGCGGCGCTCACCGAGCGCGGCATCAGCAGTCGGTGGGTGTCCTGGGACGACCCCTACGTCGACTGGAGCGCCGCCGAGCTGGTCGTGGTCCGCTCCACGTGGGACTACGAGACCCGGCTGGTCGACTTCCTCGGCTGGGCCGGCGCGGTCGGCTCGCGCCTGGTGCACGGGGTCGAGGTCTTCCGGTGGAACACCGACAAGTCCTACCTCGTCGAGCTCGCCGCCCACGGCGGGGTGCCCGTCGTGCCGACCGTCTCGGTCGACGACCCCGTCGACCTCCGCGCCGCCATCGCCCGCCACCAGCCGGCCGTGGTGAAGCCCCGCGTCGGCGCCGGAGGGCGCGGCATGGTCGTCGTCTACGACGCCGGGACCTGGCTGCCCGTGGACCCGGGGCCCTGGATCGTGCAGCCGCTGGTCGAGTCGGTGATGACGGAGGGGGAGCAGTCGGTCTTCGTGCTCAACGGGCGGCCGGTCAGCCAGGTGCGCAAGGTCGCCGGCAAGGACGACTACCGGGTGCACGAGTGGTACGGCGGCACGTCCTACGAGACCCCGCTGGACCCCGGGGCGGCGCTGCTCGCCGCGCGCACGGTGGCGGTCTGCACCGAGCTGCTGGGCTCCGAGCTGGTCTACGCCCGTGTCGACCTCATGCGACACGACGGCGAGCTGATGGTCAGCGAGGTCGAGATCACCGAGCCCGGCCTCTACCTCGACCACGTCCCCGCCAACGCGACCCACTTCGCCGACTCGCTCGCGGCGCGGCTCTAGCTCCTGCCGCGACGTCCCGCGCAGCCCATCCGGTCGTTTGCACTCGCTGGGGTCGAGTGCTAGACATGACGCTGGCACTCTCGTCATGAGAGTGCTGACCCCCGGCCGGGGGAGTTGAGGTCAGCAGCGTCGGCGAGAAGGGTTCGCCGAGTCGGCCTGGCCGTCCGTCGCGGGCAACGAACCAGGCCGTCCACAACTCTTGATTGCGAAGGATCGCAGGAGTTATGTCGAAGCTGATTGCTTTCAACGAGGAAGCCCGACGCGGCCTGGAGCGTGGCATGAACACGCTCGCGGACGCCGTCAAGGTGACCCTCGGTCCCAAGGGCCGCAACGTCGTGCTCGAGAAGAAGTGGGGTGCGCCCACCATCACCAACGATGGTGTGAGCATCGCCAAGGAGATCGAGCTGGAGGACCCGTTCGAGAAGATCGGGGCCGAGCTCGTCAAGGAGGTCGCCAAGAAGACCGACGACGTGGCCGGAGACGGCACCACGACGGCGACGGTCCTCGCTCAGGCGATGGTCCGCGAGGGCCTGCGCAACGTGGCCGCGGGTGCCAACCCGATGGGCCTCAAGCGCGGCATCGAGGCTGCGGTCGCCGCCGTCTCGGAGCAGCTCTCCAGCATGTCGGTCGAGATCGAGACCAAGGCGCAGATCGCGTCGACGGCCTCCATCTCGGCTGCTGACACCACGGTCGGCGAGATCATCGCCGAGGCGATGGACAAGGTCGGCAAGGAAGGCGTCATCACCGTCGAGGAGTCGAACACGTTCGGCCTCGACCTCGAGCTCACCGAGGGCATGCGGTTCGACAAGGGCTACATCTCGGCCTACTTCGTCACCGACCCCGAGCGGATGGAGACGGTCCTCGAGGACCCTTACATCCTGATCGCCAACCAGAAGGTCTCCAGCGTCAAGGACCTGCTGCCGCTCCTCGAGAAGGTCATGCAGTCCGGCAAGCCGCTGCTGATCCTCGCCGAGGACGTCGACGGCGAGGCCCTGTCGACGCTGGTCGTCAACAAGATCCGTGGCACCTTCAAGTCCGTCGCCGTCAAGGCTCCGGGCTTCGGTGACCGCCGCAAGGCCATGCTGCAGGACATCGCGATCCTGACCGGCGGCCAGGTCATCTCGGAGGAGGTCGGCCTCAAGCTCGAGTCGACCGGCATCGAGCTGCTCGGCCAGGCCCGCAAGGTCGTCATCACCAAGGACGAGACCACCATCGTCGAGGGCGCTGGCGACGCCGACCAGATCGCTGGTCGCGTCAACCAGATCCGTGCCGAGATCGAGAAGTCGGACTCCGACTACGACCGCGAGAAGCTGCAGGAGCGCCTGGCCAAGCTGGCCGGCGGTGT
>NZ_JANNML010000142.1:0-6825 GCF_031397825.1 Nocardioides sp. | reverse complement strand
CCTCGTCGCGCAGCAGGTCGTCGCCGCGGGCGCGGCGTACGGCGCCACGGATGCGTTCGCCGGCGAGAAGATCAACCTGGAGTTCGTCTCGGCCAACCCCACGGGCCCGCTGCACATCGGCGGCGTGCGGTGGGCCGCGGTCGGTGACGCCCTCGGTCGGATCTTCACCATGACCGGCGCCGAGGTCACCCGGGAGTACTACTTCAACGACCACGGTGCCCAGATCGACCGCTTCAGCAGATCCCTGCTCGCGAGCGCGCAGGGCGAGCCGGCGCCCGAGGACGGCTACGGCGGGCAGTACATCCACGACATCGCCACGGCGGTCCTCGAGCAGCGGCCCGACGCCCTCGACCAGTCGCCCGAGGACTCCCTCGAGGCCTTCCGCGAGGTCGGCGTCGACATGATGTTCGCCGAGATCAAGCAGAGCCTGCACGACTTCGGTGTCGACTTCGATGTCTACTTCCACGAGGACGAGCTGCACAGGAGCGGGGCAGTCGCGCGCGCCGTCGAGCGCCTGACCTCCCTCGGCAGCACCTACGAGAAGGACGGCGCCCTCTGGCTCGCCACCGAGAGGTACGGCGACGACAAGGACCGCGTGATCATCAAGTCCGACGGCGAGGGTGCCTACCTCTCCGGTGACCTGGCCTACTACCTCGACAAGCGCGAGCGTGGCTTCGACCGCTGCTTCATCATGCTCGGGGCGGACCACCACGGCTACGTCTCGCGGATGATGGCGATGTGCGCCGCGTTCGGCGACAAGCCCCACGAGAACCTCGAGATCCTCATCGGGCAGATGGTCAACCTGCTCAAGGACGGCGAGCCGATGCGCATGTCCAAGCGGGCCGGCACCGTGGTGACCATCGACGACCTCGTCGACGCGATCGGCGTCGATGCCGCGCGCTACGCCCTCGCCCGCTACAGCAGCGACTCCAACATCGACCTCGACCTCGGCCTGTGGACCAAGGCGGCCGGCGAGAACCCCGTGTTCTACGTCCAGTACGTCGCCGCGCGCACCTGGCGCCTGCTCCACAACGGCGCCGACCTCGGCGTCCTGCCGGCGTCCGACGACTTCGACCCGAGCCTGCTCTCCCACGAGAAGGAGGGCGACCTGCTGCGCGCGCTCGCGGACTTCCCGCGCGTCGTCACCGCTGCCGCCGAGCTGCGCGAGCCGCACCGCGTCGCGCGTTACCTCGAGGACACGGCCGGCTCCTTCCACCGCTTCTACGACAACTGCCCGGTCCTGCCCAAGGGCGACGAGGAGCCGACCGAGCTGCACCGCGCCAGGCTGCTGCTGGTGCAGGCGACCCGGACGGTCTTCGAGAACGGCCTGGCGCTGCTCGGCGTCACCGCACCCGAGCGGATGTGAGCCCGCGATGACGCACGAAGCAGGCTGGGCGCACGCGCCCGGCGCCCTCAGGCTCCCGTCCTGGCTGCGTGAGCCGACCGACCCCAACGAGCTGGTCCCGCTGCTGTGGTCGAGCACCACGCGCAAGGTCGAGGGCGACCTCACCGTCGGGGGCGTGGCCCTGGCCGACCTCGCCGCGGAGTTCAACACCCCGGCCTACGTCCTCGACGAGGACGACTTCCGGGCCCGGGCACGCGCCTTCCGGGACGCCTTCGCCGACTACGACGTCTACTACGCCGGCAAGGCGTTCCTCTGCACGACGATCGCCCGCTGGGTGGCCGAGGAGGGCCTGCACCTCGACGTCTGCTCGCCCGGCGAGCTCGCCGTCGCGCTGCGCGCCGGGGTCGACCCCGCCCGCATCGGCTACCACGGCAACAACAAGTCCCACCCCGAGCTGCGTCGCGCCGTCGACGCGGGCGTCGGGCGGATCATCGTCGACAGCTTCACCGAGATCGCGCGGCTCGCCCAGGTCGCGACCGACCTCGGCACGACGACCTCGGTGATGATCCGGGTGACCGCCGGGGTCGAGGCCCACACCCACGAATACATCGCGACCGCCCACGAGGACCAGAAGTTCGGCTTCTCGATCACCTCCGGCGACGCCCTCGAGGCCGTACGCCGCGTGGTCGCGGCCGAGGGCCTCGAGCTGCTGGGCCTGCACTCCCACATCGGCAGCCAGATCTTCGACTCCAGCGGCTTCGAGGTCGCGGCCCGCCGGGTGCTCGCGCTGCACGCCCGGGTCGCGAGCGAGGTCGGTCTGACGATGCCCGAGATGGACCTCGGAGGTGGCTTCGGCATCGCCTACACCACCCAGGACGACCCGTCGGAGCCCGCGCAGCTGGCCATCGAGATGAGCAAGATCGTCGAGCACGAGTGCCGCGCGCTCGGCATCGAGCAGCCCCGGCTGTCCATCGAGCCGGGCCGCGCGATCGTCGGCCCCTCGATGTGCACCGTCTACACCGTCGGCACGGTCAAGCCCGTCGCGCTGGACGGGGGCGCCGTGCGCACCTACGTCTCGGTCGACGGCGGGATGAGCGACAACATCCGCACCGCCCTCTACGACGCCGACTACTCCTGCACCCTCGCCTCGCGCGTCTCGCAGGCGCCCCCGATGCTCGCGCGCGTCGTCGGGATGCACTGCGAGGCCGGCGACATCGTGGTCAAGGACGAGTTCCTGCCGTCCGACCTGACGCCGGGTGATCTACTGGCGGTGCCCGGCACGGGCGCCTACTGCCGGTCCATGGCCTCCAACTACAACCATGCGCTCCGGCCCCCGGTGATCGCGGTGAAGGACGGGGTCGCACGCGTGGTCGTGCGGCGCGAGACGATCGATGACCTGTTGGCGACGGATGTGGGTGCGGTAGATGGATAAGCGGTCATTGCGGGTCGCGGTGCTCGGGTGCGGCTCGGTGGGCTCCCAAGTGGTGCGGCTGCTCCAGGAGCAGGCCACCGACCTCGAGGCGCGCGTCGGTGCGCGGGTCGAGCTCGCCGGGGTCGCCGTACGACGGATCGACGCGGCGCGCGACGTCGACGTGCCCGAGGGACTGCTGACGACCGACGCCGCGGGCCTGGTGGCCCGCGACGACGTCGACCTGGTCGTCGAGGTGATCGGGGGCATCGAGCCGGCCCGGTCGCTGATCCTCTCCGCTCTCGAGCACGGTGCCTCGGTGGTCACGGCCAACAAGGCCCTGCTCGCCGAGGACGGCCCGACGCTCTTCGAGGCGGCCGAGAAGGCCGGTCGCGACCTCTACTACGAGGCCGCCGTCGCCGGTGCCATCCCGATCCTGCGACCCCTGCGCGAGTCGCTCGCCGGCGACCGGGTCACCCGGGTGCTCGGCATCGTCAACGGCACCACCAACTTCATCCTCGACAAGATGGACTCCTCGGGAGCCGGCTTCGCCGAGGCGCTCGAGGAGGCCCAGGAGCTCGGCTACGCCGAGGCCGACCCCACTGCTGACGTCGAGGGCTTCGACGCCGCGGCCAAGGCCGCGATCCTCGCCTCGCTGGCGTTCCACTCCCGGGTGACCGCCTCCGACGTCTACCGCGAGGGCATCTCTGAGGTCACCGCCGCCGACGTGCAGTCCGCCCGCGACATGAACAGCGTCGTCAAGCTGCTGGCCATCTGCGAGCTCCGCGCCGTCGCCGGGGGGGACGACGCGGTCTCCGTGCGCGTGCACCCCGCGATGATCCCGCGCTCGCACCCCCTCGCGAGCGTGCGTGAGGCCTACAACGCGGTCTTCGTCGAGTCCGAGGCTGCCGGCCAGCTGATGTTCTACGGCCCCGGGGCCGGTGGCTCACCCACCGCCTCGGCGGTGCTCGGCGACCTGGTCACCGTGGCCCGCAACCACCTTGCGGGCACCCGCGGGGTGGGGGAGTCGGCCTACGCCGACAGGGCGGTGCTGCCGATGGGCGAGACCCGCACCCGCTACCACGTGGCGATCGACGTGGACGACCGCGCCGGCGTGCTGGCCTCGGTGGCCCTCGCCTTCGCCGAGCACGGCGTCTCGATCCAGACGGTGCGTCAGGAGGGCCGCGGCGACGACGCCCAGCTCGTCGTCGTCTCGCACGAGGCCACCGACGCCCAGCTCAGTGCCACCGTGGAGCACCTGCGAGGCATGGACAACGTCCGCGAGGTCACCTCGGTGATGCGGGTCGAGGGAGAGACCGAGTGAGCACCGTGACCCGCACCCACCAGTGGCGTGGCGTGATCGAGGAGTACCGCCCGCTGCTCGACATCCCCGAAGGCACGCCCGCGGTCACCCTGCGGGAGGGCGGCACGCCCCTGGTCTTCTCCGAGTGGCTGTCGGGCCTGACCGGTGCCGAGGTCTGGCTCAAGGTCGAGGGCAACAACCCCACCGGCTCCTTCAAGGACCGCGGCATGACGACCGCGATCTCGGTCGCGAAGGCCGACGGTGCGGAGGCCGTCGTGTGCGCCTCGACCGGCAACACGTCGGCGGCGATGGCCGCCTACGCCGCCAAGGCCGGGCTCAAGCCGCTGGTGCTCGTCCCCGAGGGCAAGATCGCGGCCGGCAAGATGGCCCAGGCCATCGTCCACGGCGCCCAGGTGATCATGGTGCGCGGCAACTTCGACCACTGCCTGACCCTGGCGCGCCAGCTTGCCTGGGACTTCCCGGTCGCCCTGGTCAACTCGGTCAACCCGGTGCGGCTCGAGGGCCAGAAGACGGCCGCCTTCGAGATCGCCGACTTCCTCGGCGACGCGCCGGACTACCACCTCCTGCCGGTCGGCAACGCGGGCAACATCGCCGCCTACTGGCTGGGCTACACGCAGTACCGCTCGCTCGGCATGACCACCCGCACCCCGGTGATGCGCGGGTTCCAGGCCGAGGGCGCCTCGCCCCTCGTGACCGGTGAGCCCTTCCCCGACCCGGAGACCAAGGCGACCGCGATCCGCATCGGCAACCCCGCCTCGTGGAAGCTCGCGGAGGCCGCGCGAAACGAGTCCGGCGGGCGCTTCGCAGCCGTCAGCGACGACCAGATCCTCGCGGCCCAGCGCGAGCTCGCCTCGCGCGACGGCGTCTTCGTGGAGCCGGCCTCCGCCGCCGGCATCGCGGGGATCCTCCAGGAGCTCGCCGCCGGGGAGTCCTACGCCGGCTCCACGGTCGCCATCACGGTGACCGGCCACGGGCTCAAGGACACCGCGACCGCGCTGGAGGGCGTGGGCGCGCTCGTCGACACCGTCATCGACGCCGACGTGACCGCCGCGGCCCAGGCCGCCGGTCTCGCCTGAGGAGGCGAGGGGTGGTGACGTTCGTCGACGGACCCGTGCGCGTCTCGGTGCCGGCGACCTCGGCCAACCTCGGCCCGGGGTTCGACTCGCTCGGCCTCGCGCTCGACCTGCGCGACCACCTCGAGGGAGAGGTCGTCGCGGAGGGGCTGGTGGTGGAGGTGACGGGCGCCGGAGCCGGCGCCGTAGCCCTCGACGAGACGCACCTCGTGGTCCGCTCCATGCGCGCGGCGTTCGACCGCCTCGGTGGTCAGCCGCCGGGCCTGCGACTCTCGTGCACCAACGTCGTGCCCCACGCCCGCGGCCTGGGCTCCTCGTCGGCCGCCATCGTCGGCGGCGTCTTCCTGGCCCGCTCGCTCGTCGCCGGGGGAGCGCTGCTCCTCGACGACGACGCGCTCTTCCGCCTCGCCGCCGACCTGGAGGGACACCCCGACAACGTGGCGCCGGCGATGCACGGCGGCTTCGTGATCTCAGGTCACCAGGACGGGGCCTTCTACGCCGTCGACTCCTCGGTCGACCCCCGTGTCAGCGCCGTCGTCTTCATCCCGCCCACCCCGGTCTCGACCGAGGTGGCGCGCGGGCTCCTGCCGGCGCAGGTGCCCCACGCGGAGGCGGCGGCCGACGCCGGGCGTACGGCGCTCCTCGTGGCCGCGCTCGCCGGTAGCCCCGAGCACCTGTGGCTGGCCACGCGCGACTACCTCCACCAGGACTACCGTCGCCCGGCCATGCCGGAGTCCCTCGAGCTCGTCGACCGGCTGCGCGCCGGCGGCGTTGCCGCCGTGGTCTCCGGCGCCGGTCCCACGGTGCTGGCCTTCAGCGACGGCGTGGACGGTGTCGGCACCGAGGCCCTCCTCGGTCGGGCTCCCCGGGACTGGCAGGTGCTGGCGCTCGCGGTCGACCGCGACGGCGTACGACTCGCCTGAGCGGACCCGCCCGTGAGGGCGCGATCGCAGTGATACATTGACCGCGCGTCAGCCCCTCTCGACGCAGCCCCTTCGTGTGACCACGGCCCCAGGGCAGTCGATCCGCGAGGAGCACCCACCCTTCCTTGGCTCGTGCGGAGCATCCGCACGACCCGTCGGCCTCCTGTGTGAGCGACGACGAGGCAGGGCCCCGACATGCAGCCGTGGGTGATCACCCAGTGCGGCACTGATCCGTGGGAAGGACCTCACGTGACCGAGACCATCGATTCCTCCACCGCCCCTGACGCTGCTGCGTCGGCTCCCAAGAAGCGCGGTGGCGGGCTCAACTCCCTGCTGCTCGCCGACCTGAAGTCGATGGCCGGCGGCATGGGCATCGCCGGTGCCAAGACGATGAAGAAGGCCCAGCTCGTCGACGCCATCAAGGCTGCCCAGTCGGGTGCGCAGTCGGGTGCGCAGTCGGGTGGCCCGTCATCCCCGGTCAAGGCCGAGAAGCCGACCGACAAGCCGGCCGACACCCCGGCCGAGGAGTCGGCCGACCAGCCCCGGGCGGACAAGGCTGCCGAGACACCCGACGCCTCCGCCCCTGTCGTCACCCGGACCGAGCGGACCCGCCGCACCCGGGACCGCCAGCAGGACCGTGAGGAGCCCGCGCAGCGCGACGGTGACCGCGAGGCGCAGGCCAAGCGCGACCGCGAGGCGCAGGCCAACCGTGACCGCGAGGCGCAGGCCAACCGTGACCGCGAGGCGCAGGC
>NZ_JANNML010000096.1:0-20477 GCF_031397825.1 Nocardioides sp. | reverse complement strand
CACCTGGTCGTGCCTCTCGATGGGGAGCATGTGGCCCGCGCCCTCGCACTCGAGCAGCCGCGAGCCCGCGATGCGTTGGTGGAGCTTGCGGCTGTGGCCGATCGAGGTCAGCCGGTCGGCGGTGCCGCACAGGATCGCGGTCGGCACCTGGGAGAGGACCTCGACGGCGTGGAACTTGTCGAGACGGCTGAAGCTCGGGAAGAACTCCGCCACCACCTCGAACGGCGTCTCGGAGAGCATGTCGTCGACGAACTCCACGTAGGAGGTCGGCACCTCGTCGCCGAAGGCGAACAGGTCGGTCGCGACCATCGCGATCGCGCGTCCGGCCCGGCGCAGCCCGTCGACGGCCAGGTGGCCGCGGTGCAGCGTCTTGACGGCCTGGTGCGTGACGCGGCCGCCGAGGCGTCCGGGCACCATCGGCAGCAGGATGCGTCCGACGTCGAGCCCACCGGCGGTCGTCGAGACGAGACCGACGCCGACGACCCGGTCCCCGACCAGGTCGGGGAACTGCTCGGCGAGGGCCACGATCGTCATGCCGCCCATGGAGTGGCCCACCAGCACCACCGGGCCCTCGGGCACGACCTCCTCGAGGATCTGCTTGAGGTCGCGCGCGAGCTGCTCGATGGTGGCGTTGTGCCGCGGCGAGCGGCCCGAGCGGCCGTGCGAGCGCTGGTCGTAGAAGACGGTGCGGACCAGGCCGCGGTAGGCCGCGCGCTGGAAGTGCCAGGAGTCGAGGTTGAGGCAGTAGCCGTGGGCGAACACGACGGTCACCTCGGGGTCGGGCTGGCTGCGCCGCCAGCGGCGCTTGGGCTCCTGATCCGGCTGGGCCGCCCCGTCGACCTCGACGTGGAGCGGCACCCCGTCCTCGGCGACCACCGTGACCGGGCTGGAGCGCAAGGAGCCGAAGGCCGCGTCGGTGACCGAACGCTCGCCCATCGCCCGGCTGCGGCGGGCGACCCCGAACGCCGTACCGGCGAGGGCGACGCCGAGGGCGCCGGCGGCGGCGCCGGCGATGCGTCGCGCGGCGCTCACCGGGACTCGTCCTGGCTCGCGGTGTCGTGCGTCTTCTCGGTGTCGCTGTCGACGTGGGTGCGTGTCATGCGGCCTCCGATCCTGGTGACGATCTCGTAGCTGATGGTGTCGCACGCCTCGGCCCAGTCCTGCGCCGTGGGCTCGCCGTGGCGCCCGGGACCGAGGAGGAGCACCTCGTCGCCGGCGTGCGGGGTGCTGTCGTCCTCGGGTCCGAGGTCGACGAGGAACTGGTCCATGCACACCCGACCGCGGATCGGTCGCTGGATCCCGGCGACGCCCACCGAGGCGACGCCGCTCGCGTGGCGCGGCACGCCCTCGCCGTAGCCGGCGGGCACGAGACCGACGGTCGTGGGCGCTTGGGCCGTCCAGGTGTGGCCGTAGGAGACGCTGTCGCCCGCGGCCAGAGTCTTGACCAGGGCGAGGCGGGCGCGGACCGTCATGGCGGGGACCAGGCCGAGGTCGGGGGTGTGTCCGGGGGCGGGATCGAGGCCGTAGGACGCGATGCCGCAGCGGACCGCGTCGAACCGCGCGCTGGGACGCAGGATCGCTGCTGCCGAGTTGGCCAGGTGGCGCAGCCCGGGACGCAGCCCCGCCTCGTCGGCGAGGGACAGCGCGTCACGGAAGGCCTGCTCCTGGTGGTCGTTGGCCGGGTGCTCCGGCTCGTCGCTGCAGGCGAGGTGGGACCAGACACCGGTGATCAGCCAGTGACCTGCCTCCTCGCCGGCACGGGCCCGCGCGAAGAGCTCGGCCCACGCCTCGCGGGGGGCGCCTCCGCGGGACAGGCCCGTGTCGACCTTGAGCTGGACGCGGGCGAGGTGGCCGTCGGGGTGCCCGACCGGGTTCCCGACCGGGTGCTCGACGGATTCGGCTGCGGCCGCGATCTCGTCGAGCTCGGCGACGGAGTAGGCGGTGAGGTCGATGCCGGCGGCGATGGCGTCGGCGTAGGGCTCCCCCGGCACCGTGAGCCAGCACAGCAGGCGCCCGGTGTCGCCGACGGCGCGCAGCGCCAACGCCTCGTCGGGCGTGGCGACGGCCAGCCAGGTGGCACCTGCGGCCCGGGCGGCGCCTGCCACCTGGGCCATGCCGTGGCCGTAGCCGTCGGCCTTGACCACGACGATCACCTCGACGCCGGTGGTCTGCTGGAGGGTCCGCACGTTGTGCCGGATCGCGGCGAGGTCGACGACGATCTCGGCGCGGGCAAGGGTCATGGTCGTCGATTCTTCCATCACGGGTGCCGGTGGGAGTCAGGCGAGGAGGTCGCGCACGACTGCGGGCACCGCGGCCGCGACGTCGCCGGCGACGATCGGACCGCCGTCGGAGGCGAGGGTGGCAGCCGCCCCGTGGAGCCAGGAGCCGACCGAGGCTGCGTCGAAGGGGTCGAGACCTGCGGCCAGCAGCGCGCCGACCAGGCCACCCAGCACGTCACCCGCGCCGGCGGTCGCCAGCCAGGGGGTGCCGGTGGTGGTCACGCGGACCCGCCCGTCCGGTGCCGCGACGAGGGTGTGGCGGCCCTTGAGCAGCACGACGGCGTCGTACGTCGTGGCGGCGCGGCGGGCGTGCTCGAGCGGCGCTGCCTCGATCGCAGCGCGGTCAGTGCCCGTCATGGCCGCGAGCTCGCCGGCGTGGGGGGTGAGGACGGCGGGGCCGGTCAGGGGTGCGGTCACGTGCGCGAGGGCGTCGGCGTCGATGACGCACGGGACGCCGCTCTCGCCGTCGCGCAGGACGGCGGCGAGCTCGGCGGCAGCATGCGGGCCACTGCCCGAGCCGACCACCCACGCCTGGACCCGGCCGTCGCCGACGACCTCCGGGTGGACGTCGCGCACGCGGGTCGCGACGTCGGCGTCACCGACGTATCGCACCATCCCGCACAGCCCCGTCGACGCGCCCGCGACGCTGAGGAGCCCGGCACCGGGATAGTCGCTGGAGCCGGCGCGGACGCCGACGACGCCGCGGGTGTACTTGTGGGCGTGGGTGCTCGGTCGGGGCAACAGCGCTGCGACGTCGGCGGGCTGCAGCGCCTCGATGTCGGCGGGCGGCAGGTCGAGCCCGAGGTCGACGAGGTGGACGGCGCCGCAGGCGGCCGCGGCCGGGTCGACGAGGTGGGCGACCTTGTGGGTGCCGAAGGTGACCGTGACGTCGGCGCTCACGTGGGGCCCGGGCGTCTCGCCGGAGTCGACGTCGACGCCAGACGGGACGTCGACCGCGACGACCGGGATGCCGGCGACCTGGTTGCGGGCCGCGATGGCGTCGGGCCTGAGCCCCGGCCGGCCGCCGATGCCGACGATGCCGTCGACCACCAGGTCGGTGCCGGGTGACGGTCGGCTGGTGGCCGCGTCGAAGCGACTCATCCGTCCACCGGCTGCCCGCAGTGCCTCGCTGCCGGCGTCGTGGACCTGGTCGGCGAACGTCCAGGCCTCCACCTGGCAGCCGCGACGCTGCAACAACGCCCCCGCGAAGAGCGCGTCGCCCCCGTTGTTGCCGGGGCCGACCAGCAGCAGCACCCGTCCGCCGTACGGTGTGCCGAGGAGGTCGACCACCGCCTGCGCCAGCCCGTGCGCCGCCCGCGCCATGAGCGCACCCTCCGGCATCGCTGCCAGCAGCACGTCCTCGGCCGCCCTGACCTGCTCGACGGTGTGTGCGTGCCTCATGGCAGCCACGCTAGTCGGGATGGGCGGCGGGCCGGTGGGCGGCGGGCCGGTGGGCGGCGGCGTGTGGGCGGTCGTGTGCCGGAGGCAGCGCTGGGGCACGTCCTGAGGCACACGAGTCGGCATCGGGGTGCCCCGCCTGGCCGACCCTGCTGGGTCGTGTGCCGGAAGCAGCGTTCCACGGCGGCGTGGGGCACACGACCCCACGTCCACGCGACGGGCCTGTGGATGAGCTGCTGAGGAGCCTCCCGCCGGGGAAGACAGTGCGCATGATTCCTTTGGAGCAGCTCATCACGGAGCAGGCCGGCCTGCTCGCACGTCGCCAGCTCACGGCCCACGGTCTCGACTGGGGTCGGGTGCGCAACCAGATCGCGGCCCATCGGTGGGTCGAGGTGACCCCGAGGGTCGTGTGCACGACGACGGGGCGGCTCACCCCCGAGCAGCGCCGCTGGATGGCGGTGCTGCACGCGGGCCCGCGCAGCATGATCGGAGGTCTGACGGCCGCCGAGGTGCAGGGGCTGAAGCGGTGGGAGCGCGACGAGGTCTGCGTGCTCGTCGACGACGAGCTGTCCTTCGAGCCCGTGAAGGGTGTCCGCTTCTTCCGCAGCCGCCGTCCCTACGAGCTGCTCCGCTCTCCCCGTCCTGGGCTTCCGCGGTGCCAGCTGGAGCCGGCGGTGCTGCTGTGGGCGGGGTACGACGCCGCGATCCGACCTGCCCACGGCGTGCTGGCGGCCGTGGTCCAGCAGCGGTTGACCACACCGGGACAGCTCCTGTCGTGGCTCGACCAGCTCACGCCCCTGCGTCGGGCCAAGGGCTTCCGCGCCACCCTCGGCGACATCGCCGTGGGTGGACACTCCCTCGCCGAGCTGGCGGTGGATCGGATGTGTCGCCGGTTCGGGCTTCCGCTCCCGCGTCGCCAGACCCGTCGTCAGGACAGCTCGGGCGTCGACCGGTGGACCGACTGCGAGTGGGACCTCCCGGACGGCACCGTCCTGGTCCTCGAGGTCGACGGCTCGTTCCACCTCGACGTCGTCCAGTGGCAGGACGACCTGCGTCGGACCCGGCGCATCACCGCGCCGGGACGCGTGGTGGTGAGGTGCACGGCGTACGAGCTCAGGCACGAGGCGGACGAGGTGGCCGTGGACCTGGTGGCGCTGGGACTGCCCGGTCGTGTGCCGCAGGCAGCGGCCTGAGGCGCTCTCCGGCACACGACCCGGATCCGCAGCCCGCCCGCGCTCCAGCGCCCTCGAGTCGTGTGCTCCACACCGCTCCACAGCGCTGCGACCGGCACACGACCCGCACGGCCGGCCGAGCCGCGTTGAGCACACGACCCAGCCGGATCAGGACTCCAGCACCACGACCGCGGACGCGATGCCGGCGTCGTGGGAGAGCGAGAGGTGCAGGTGGGCGACGCCGAGCTCGGCGGCGCGGGCGGCGACGGAGCCACGGACCTCCAGGAGCGGACGGCCGGAGTCCTCGGAGACGACCTCCGCGTCGTGCCAGTGCATGCCGACCGGGGCTCCGAGGGCCTTGGCGAGCGCCTCCTTGGCCGCGAAGCGGGCGGCCAAGGACGCGAGGGGGCGGGTGGCCTCGGCCGGGGTGAACAGGCGGGCGGCGAGTCCGGCGGTGCGCGCCAGCGACTCGCCGAAGCGCTCGATGTCGACCACGTCGATACCGACGCCGATCACCGCCACGGCCGACCTCCGAAGCGCGTCACTGCAGGCCCGTCACTCGACCGTCACGGACTTGGCCAGGTTGCGGGGCTGGTCAACGTCGTGGCCCATGGCGGTGGCGAGCTCGCAGGCGAAGAGCTGGAGCGGCACGATCGCGACGAGGGGCTGCAGCAGCACCGGCACCTTCGGCAGCCGGATGAGCACGTCGGCGTAGGGCTCGATCTTGGTGTCGCCGTCCTCGGCGAGGCAGATCGTGCGCGCACCGCGTGCACGGACCTCCTGGATGCCGCTGATCATCTTCTCGTGGAGCTGGTCGCGCCCCTGGGGCGGCACGACGCACAGCACCGGCAGGCCCTCCTCGATCAGCGCGATCGGGCCGTGCTTGAGCTCACCGGCGGCGAAGCCCTCGGCGTGGATGTAGGCCAGCTCCTTGAGCTTGAGCGCCCCCTCGAGCGCGACCGGGTAGCCGGCGTGCCGGCCCAGGAAGAGCACCGACCTGGTGTCGAGGTGGGCGCGGGCGAGCTCGTAGACCTGCTCGGCCGACTCCAGCACCGTGGCGATGTGGTCGGGCATCTCCTCGAGCTGGTGGACGATCTCGGTGATCTCGTCGCCGTAGCGGGTGCCCTTGACCTGCGCGACATAGAGCGCGAGCAGGTAGCAGGCCACCAGCTGGGTGAGGAAGCCCTTGGTGGAGGCGACGCCGATCTCGGGACCGGCGTGGGTGTAGATGACCGCGTCGGACTCGCGCGGGATCGTGGAGCCGTTGGTGTTGCAGATCGCCAGCACCTTGGAGCGCTGCGTGCGCGCGTGCCGGATCGCCTGGAGGGTGTCGGCGGTCTCGCCCGACTGGCTGATCGCGACGACCAGCGTGGAGTAGTCGAGGATCGGGTCGCGGTAGCGGAACTCCGAGGCCAGCTCGACCTCGACCGGGGTGCGGGTCCAGTGCTCGATGGCGTACTTGGCGACCATGCCGGCGTAGAACGACGTGCCGCAGGCGATGATGATGATCTTGTCGACGTCGCGCAGCTCGTCGTCGGAGAGCCGCATCTCGTCGAGCTGCAGCAGCCCCGCCGGCGTACGACGCCCCAGCAACGAGTCGGCCACGGCGCGCGGCTGCTCGAAGATCTCCTTGCGCATGAACCAGTCGTGACCGTCCTTCTCGGCGGCCGAGAGGTCCCAGGTGACGTGGTAGCGCTTGCCTTCCGAGGGGTTGCCGTCGAAGTCGGTCACCTCGACGCCCTCGCGGGTGATCGTCACGACCTGGTCCTGACCGAGCTCCATGGCCTCACGCGTGTGCTCGATGAACGCGGCAACGTCGGAGCCGAGGAAGTTCTCCCCGTCGCCGATGCCCACCACGAGCGGGGAGTTGCGACGAGCGGCCACGACGCGTGACGGGTCCTGGCTGTCGATCGCGACGAGCGTGAAGGCGCCCTCGAGCTGGCGGCACACGCGCTGCATCGAGGTCGTCAGGTCGATGCCGGACTCCACCTGGAGCTCGAGCAGCTGGGCCGCGACCTCGGTGTCGGTCTCGGAGAGCATGACGTGGCCGTCGGCCTCGATGCGGTCGCGCAGCTCGGCGAAGTTCTCGATGATCCCGTTGTGCACCAGCGCCACCCGGCGGGCGCCACCGGAGTGGGGGTGCGCGTTGGCGTTGTTGGGCGCGCCGTGGGTGGCCCAGCGGGTGTGGCCGATCCCGGTCGTGGACTCGGGCAGCGGGTGGTCGGAGATCGCCTTCTCGAGGTTGGCGAGCTTGCCGGCACGCTTGTCGGAGGCCAGCTCCCCGTCGACGACGAGGGCGATCCCGGCGGAGTCGTAGCCGCGGTACTCGAGGCGACGCAGCCCCTCGATCACGACACCCTGGGCCTGCTGGGGGCCGACGTACCCGACGATTCCGCACATGGCTCTCACTCTAGAGGTGAGACGCCGCCACTCCGGGCAGGCGGGTGGCCTGCAACAATCACGGCCATGTCGACAGGCGGGGGCCATCGCAACGGTGGCCCCGAGGACACTCCTCGCGAGTCCTCCCCCTACATCGAGCTCGACCGCTCCGCCTGGGCCGCCCTGGCCCACGAGACGACCAACCCGCTCACGGCGGACGAGATCCGCAGCCTCCGCGGGCTCGGCGACTCCCTCGACCTCGACGAGGTGCAGGAGGTCTACCTGCCGCTGAGCCGGCTGCTGAGCCTCTACGTCGAGTCGGCCGGCAAGCTGCACCGCGAGCAGGAGTCGTTCCTGCACCAGCGGACTCCCCCGCGCACGCCGTTCGTCATCGGGCTGGCCGGCTCGGTGGCCGTCGGGAAGTCGACGACCGCGCGCGTGCTCCAGCAGATGCTGGCCCACTGGCCGGAGCACCCCAACGTCGCGCTGATCACCACCGACGGCTTCCTCTACCCCAACGCCGAGCTCGAGCGCCGCGGCATCATGCAGCGCAAGGGCTTCCCCGAGTCCTACGACCGCCGCGCGCTGCTGCGCTTCGTGGTCGACATCAAGTCGGGCAAGGACGAGGTCGAGGCGCCGACGTACTCCCACCTGGTCTACGACGTCGTCGACGACCAGAAGGTCGTCATCAAGCGGCCCGACATCGTGATCATCGAGGGCCTCAACGTCCTCCAGCCGGCCCGGGTCCGCGACGACGGTCGCGCGGGGCTCAGCGTCAGCGACTTCTTCGACTTCTCCGTCTACGTCGACGCGGGCACCAGCCACATCCGCGACTGGTACGTCGAGCGCTTCCTGCGGCTGCGCGAGACGGCCTTCCGCGACCCGGGCTCCTACTTCACCAGGTACGGCGACATGACCCACGAGGAGGCCGTCGCCGAGGCGGCCCGGATCTGGGACACGATCAACGGGCCCAACCTGGCCGCGAACGTGCTGCCCACCCGCTCGCGCGCCACCCTCGTGCTGCGCAAGGACCGCGACCACTCGGTGCGCTACGTGCGGCTGCGCAAGCTCTGACGGCCTGCTGCCTCGTCAGAGGGCCCGCAGGCTCATCAGGATCCGCCGCACGGTCTCGTCGGTGGCTGATCGTGGGCCGAGGTCGCGCACCAGCACCGTGCTGACGACGCCGTCGCCGGTACGCGTGCTCACGAGGTGCAGCTCGACGTGCGACGGCGTGCACGGGTCACGGTCGTGCAGCCGGATCGTCGTGCGCGAGGCGG
This sequence comes from Nocardioides sp., assembly GCF_031397825.1. Lineage (GTDB taxonomy): Bacteria > Actinomycetota > Actinomycetes > Propionibacteriales > Nocardioidaceae > Nocardioides. The sequence continues at coordinate 11,972 of NZ_JANNML010000096.1, read as the reverse complement.
CTGCCGGGGAGCCGTCGGCGAGCCGGACCGTCGTACGGCGGGTGGTGAGGGGCTCGCCCGTGGTGCCGGCGATGCCCGCGGTCCAGGCCGCCTGGAGACGTCGGTCGGCTGCTCGGGGTCCGGGGTCCGGGACCGGCGGGGTGATGCCGACGAAGGCGCGGTGGGACGGCGCGTCGGTGTCGCCTCTCTCGCAGTAGCCGTCGTCGAGCACCGCCGGGCCCTCCACGCCGACCACCGGCTCACCCCGACGGTCGGCGTAGAACAGCACCCCGTCGGGGTCGGGGACGCTCCAGCCCCGGGAGACGGGCGGCACGCGCACCTCGGCGTACGACGATCGCAGGACCTGCCAGGTCGGTTGCGGCTCGGCGGTGGTCTCCCGGGCCGGCTCGCCCAGGTGCGCCAGCAGCACGACCGCGCTGCTGATGGTCACCACCAGCGTGGCCACGATGCCGAGCAGGGTGGTGAGCGTGGTCGCGACGCGGGCCATGCTCCACGTCTACCGGGGGATGCACCCCGGCGCGACCGCTCCTCCACAGGCACGACCCCGAGCGCCAGACCCCGTCGGTGTGGGACTTCGCGGGCGAGTCGCGCACGTGAGGGGTGTTGCAACACCCCTCAAGCGACAGGGTCCCCGGACATCCGGGGACTCATGCAGCCGCAGCCCTCAGAGCGCGAGCTGCTGCCGCACGACCCCGGCGAGACGCTCGGCGACGTCGCGGGCGAGCTCGGGGGTGGGCGCCTCGACCATGACGCGCACGAGCGGCTCGGTGCCGGAGGGTCGCAGCAGGATGCGGCCGGTGTCACCCAGCGCGTACTCCTCCTCGGCGACCGCGGCGGCGAGCACGGCGTCCTCGTCGGTGCGGGCCTTGTCGACGCCGGGGACGTTGACCAGGACCTGCGGGAGCCGGGTCATGACCCCCGCGAGGGAGGCGAGCGACTGGCCGGTCGAGGCCATGCGTTGGAGGACGTGCAGGGCGGTGAGGGTGCCGTCGCCGGTGGTGGCGTGCTCGCTCATGATCACGTGGCCGGACTGCTCACCACCGAGGGAGTAGCCGGAGACACGCATGGCCTCGAGGACGTAGCGGTCACCGACCTTGGTCTGGCGCACCCCGAGCCCGGCGGTCTTCATGGCCTGCACGAAGCCGAGGTTGCTCATGACGGTCGCGACGACGGTGTCCTTGACCAGGTGGCCGGTCTCGGCCATGCCGAGGGCGAGGATCGCGAGGAGCTGGTCCCCGTCGACGGTCTCGCCGGCGGCGTCCACGGCCAAGCAGCGGTCGGCATCACCGTCGAGCGCGAAGCCGGCGTCGGCGCCGTGCTCGAGCACGGCGGCGCGGAGCGGGCCGAGGTGCGTGGAGCCGCAACCGTCGTTGATGTTGAGCCCGTCGGGCGCGTCGGCGATGGCGATGACCTCGGCGCCGGCCTGGCGCAGCGCGAGCGGGCCCGACTCGTGAGCGGCCCCGTGGGCGCAGTCGAGGACGACCTTGAGGCCCGCGAGCGGCCGGTCGAGGGTGGAGACCAGGTGGTCGACGTACTCCTCGACGGGCGTGGCGTAGGGCGCGACCCGACCGATGTCGCCGGCGGTCGGGCGGACCCAGGGCCGGTCGAGGTGGGCCTCGATGTCGCGCTCGACGGCGTCGTCGAGCTTGACCCCGCCGCGGGCGAGGAACTTGATGCCGTTGTCGGGCATCGGGTTGTGCGAGGCGCTGATGACGACCCCGAGGTCGGCACCGAGCGACTGGGTGAGGTAGGCGACGCCCGGGGTCGGCAGGACGCGCAGGCGCAGCACGTCGACCCCGGCCGAGGCGAGCCCGGCCACGACCGCGTGCTCGAGGAACTGCCCGGAGATCCGGGTGTCACGACCGACGACGGCGAGGGGGCGCTCCCCCTCGTAGTCCCCCCGGTCGACGAGGACACGTGCGGCGGCAACGGAAAGGTCCAGGGCCAGCTCAGCGGTGAGTTCACCGTTGGCCAGACCCCGGACCCCGTCCGTGCCGAAGATGCGCGGCATGTCGCCTTAAGCGATCAGCGCTTGCTGAACTGCGGCGCCTTGCGCGCCTTCTTGAGACCAGCCTTCTTGCGCTCGATGACGCGGGCGTCACGCGTGAGCAGCCCGGCCTTCTTGAGCGCCGGACGGTTGGCGTCGGTGTCGATCCAGTTGAGGCAACGGGCCACGCCGAGGCGCAGCGCGCCGGCCTGACCGGTGATGCCGCCACCGTGGATGCGGGCGATGACGTCGAACCGACCCTCGAGCTGCAGCTCGGCGAACGGCTCGTTCACCACCTGCTGGTGCAGCTTGTTGGGGAAGTAGTTGTCGAGCGTGCGGCCGTTGACGGTCCACACGCCGGTGCCGGGGACGATGCGCACACGGGCCACGGCCTCCTTGCGACGGCCGGTGGCCGCCGCGGGAATGATGGTCGCCGGGCGGGCGGGGGCGTCCGCGGACGGAGCGCTCTCGGAGCTGTAGGCAACGCCCTGCTCGTCGGTCTCGTAGGTCTCCTCGACCTCGGTGCTGGTGTCAGCCACTGTGTTCCTCAACCTTGCTTTCGACGTCGATGATTACTGGGAGATCTGCGAGATCTCGAAGGGGACGGCCTGCTGGGCCGAGTGGGGGTGGGTCGGGCCGCTGTAGACCTTGAGCTTCTTCATCAGCGCGCGACCGAGCTTGTTCTTGGGGAGCATGCCCCACACGGCCTTCTCGATCGCCTTGCGAGCGTCCTTGTCGAGGACCTCGCCGATCGGGGTGGAGGTCAGACCGCCCGGGTAACCGGAGTGGCGGTAGGCCATCTTCGTCGTGCGCTTGGTGCCGGACAGGTGGACCTTCTCCGCGTTGACGACGATGACGAAGTCACCGACGTCCATGTGCGGGGCGAAGATCGGCTTGTGCTTGCCGCGGAGGAGGGTGGCGACCTCGACGGCGAGGCGACCGAGGACGATGTCCTGGGCGTCGATGACGTGCCAGTCGCGCTGGATGTCGCCGGGCTTGGGGCTGTACGTGCGCAAGACGCTTCTACTTTCCTTCGTTCGTGGACCCCCGGGATCGATCCCGGGGGTGGTGGTGCCGCGGCTTCTGACGAACACGGGCCGGCCTGCCACCGAGGTGGGGACCGGCACTGCATCCCGGCTCGGTCACCACAGGGAGACCAGGTCGGGACGCGGCAGGAGTCGCGACCGGCAAGACTACGGCTCCCGCGCTCGGCGGGTCAAAACGACGCGGGCCGGAGCACAGAAGGTGGACACGGGTTAGCGCCGGCCTAGGACAGCGGTTTAGGTTGGAGCGCGTGACCGACTCTCTCACCGTCCGCGACAACCGCACCGGACAGGAGTACGACGTACCGATCCTCGACGGCACCATCAAGGCCGCCGACGTCGGGAAGATCCGCACAGCCGAGGACGCGCCAGGCCTGGCCGTCTACGACCCGGGTTTCGTCAACACCGCCTCCTGCCGCAGCGCCGTGACCTTCATCGATGGCGACAAGGGCATCTTGGAGTACCGCGGCTATCCCATCGAGCAGCTGGCCGAGAAGTCCAACTTCCTCGAGGTGGCCTACCTGCTCGTCCACGGCTCCCTGCCGACCCAGGCCGAGCACGAGGCCTGGGTGCACGAGATCACCTACCACACGTTCGTCCACGAGAACGTGAAGACCTTCATGCAGGGCTTCCGCTACGACGCGCACCCCATGGGCATGCTCATGGCGTCGGTGGGGGCCCTCTCGACGTTCTACCCCGACGCGCGCAACATCTCCGACGCCGACAACCGGCACATGCAGATCGTGCGGATGATCGCCAAGATGCCGACGCTCGGCGCCTGGGCCTACCGCCACGCGCAGGGCAAGCCCTACGTCTACCCCGACAACGACCTGAGCTACACCGCCAACTTCCTCTCCATGCTCTTCAAGATGAGCGAGTCGAAGTTCGAGGCCGACCCGCGCCTGGTCAAGGCCCTCGACGTGCTCTTCATCCTGCACGCCGACCACGAGCAGAACTGCTCGACCAACGCGGTCCGCTCCGTCGGGTCCTCGCAGGTCGACCCCTACTCGGCGGTCTCCGCCGGCGTGGGCGCCCTCTTCGGCCCGCTCCACGGCGGCGCCAACGAGGCCGTCCTGCGGATGCTGCGCCGCATCGGGTCGAAGGAGAACATCCCGGCCTTCATCGAGGGCGTCAAGAACGGCAACGAGAAGCTGATGGGCTTCGGGCACCGGGTCTACAAGAACTTCGACCCGCGCGCCACCATCATCAAGAAGGCGTGCGACGACGTCTTCGAGGTCACCGGCGTCAACCCGCTGCTGGCCATCGCCCAGGAGCTCGAGAAGATCGCGCTCGAGGACGAGTACTTCATCAAGCGCAAGCTCTACCCCAACGTCGACTTCTACTCCGGCCTCATCTACGAGGCCTTCCAGTTCCCGCCCGAGATGTTCACGGTCCTCTTCGCCATCGGTCGCACGCCGGGCTGGCTGGCGCAGTGGGTCGAGCTCGTGCAGGACAAGGAGCAGAAGATCGCCCGGCCCAAGCAGATCTACACCGGCGACCGCACGCTCGACTTCGTGCCCGCCGCCGAGCGCTGGGCCTGAGCCCTGCGCCTGCGCCGTAGCAACGCGGCCGTCGTCTCGCCCCTCCGGGCGCTGACGGCGGCCGCGTTCGCATCTCCCCCGCCGCCCCACAGGCCCTGACCCGTGCCACCCACGGTGCACGTCGCCGCGCTCTGGGGGCCGGGGCCCCGGGAGGACCAGCGGGCGCGGGCGGAGGCCCACCTCGTCGAGGAGCTGGGGCTGGTGCGCGTGGTGCGGCTGTGCATGCTGTGCGCCAGCCCCCACCACGGCCGACCGGTCCCCCTCGGTGGCGGCGAGGTGCTGCACCTGAGCCTGGCCTACGCCGAGGACCTGGTGCTGGCGGCCTGGAGCACCGCGCCGGTCGGGGTCGACGTGGAGCGCGAGGAGCGCGGACGCGACGCGGGCGACTACGGCGACCTGCGGGCGTGGACGCGCCTCGAGGCCATCGTCAAGACCACCGGCGAGGGCCTGGCCCGGGAGCCCCTCGACCTGCCGGCGCTGTGGACCGCACCGCTCCCGCTGCCCGACGGCTGGGTCGGCACCGTCGCGTGCGCCGAGCCGGCCGTGCTCAGCTGGTGTGAAGCGCGCCCCGGGCGTCCGGGAGCTCCGGCAGCTCCACCTCGTTGAGCCACTGCTCGAAGAGCCCGTCGAGGTCCTCGTCGGTGTGGGCCGCAGCGTGGCTCACGAAGTCGGCGGTGCTGACCGTGCCGCCGCGGTGGTCGGCGACCCAGGACTGGAGCAGCCCGAAGAACGCGTCGTCACCGACCGTGAGTCGCAGGGCGTGCAGGGTGAGCGCACCGCGCTTGTAGACGCGGTCGTCGAACATCAGCTCCGGTCCAGGATCGGAGAGCAGCAGGTCCTGGTCGAGCTCGGCGAGACGCCCGTGATGGGTGCGGGCGTGGATGTCGGCCGCATCGCCGCCCGACCGTTCCGACCACAGCCACTCGGCGTAGCAGGCGAAGCCCTCGTGCAGCCAGATGTCGCGCCACGCACCGAGGGTCACGGTGTTGCCGAACCACTGGTGGGCGAGCTCGTGGGCGACGAGACGCACCGCCTTCCACTCCGAGGTGAGGAAGTTGCGACCGAAGGTCGACAGGCTCTGCGACTCCAGCGGGATCTCGAGGTCGTCGGCCGTCACGACGACCGTGTAGAGCGGGAAGGGGTAGTCGCCGAACAGCTCGGAGAAGGTGGCGAGCATCTCGGGCTGGCGGCCGAACGCGTCGTCGACCCCGCTGCCCGCGTCGTGGGGGACGACGGCGTACATCGAGACGATCGCGTCGAGCTCACGGACGTCGTAGCGTCCGATCTGGACGGTGGCGAGGTAGGTCGCCATCGGCTCGTCCTGCGTGTAGGTCCAGGTGACCGAGCTGCCGTGGCGCTCGCGGCTGACGAGCGGGCCGTTGGCGACGACGTGGTAGTCGGGATGGGTCGTCACCGAGATCGTGTAGGAGGCCTTGTCGTCGGGCCGGTCGTTGCAGGGGAACCAGGTCGGCGCGCCGTGCGGCTGGCCGGCGACGATGACGCCGTCGGCGAGCTCCTCCCAGCCGGCGTCGCCGTGGTGCCGCTCCACCAGGGGTCGCGGGTTGCCGGAGTAGGACACGACCATCGTGAAGGTCGCGCCCTCCGCGAGGGGGGCCGCCAGCGTGACGACGAGCCGGCCCTCGCGGGTGCGGTACTTGGCCGGGAGGCGGCCGTCGACCTTGACCTTGGTGACGTCGAGGTGGGCGAGGTCGAGGACGACGCGCTCGAGGTCCTGGACGGCGACGGCGTCGATGGTCGCGGTGGCGCGCAGGCGGTTGCCGTCGATGTCGTAGACGAGGTCGAGGGCGTAGTGGGTGGCGCCCCAGGAGGGGTCGCCGTGACCGGGGAGGTAGGGGTCTGCGGTCGGCAGGTCGGACCCGAGTCCAGGCAGCCTCACCGGTCGATCACCCAGGGGCCGATGGGGTTGCCGATCCAGGTCGTCTTGTCGGGCAACGACTCGCCCCTCATCACCAGTGACACGGGACCGACCGTAGCGTGCCGACCGAGCGTCGCCGCCGGGAGGATGACGCTGTTGGGCCCCAGGGTCGAGCCGCGCCGCAGCGTCACGGTGTCCATGCTGAGCATCCGGTCGTGGAAGAGGTGGGTCTGCACGACGCTGCCCTGGTTGACCGTCACGCCGTCGCCGAGCTCCACCAGGTCGGTCTCGGGGAGCCAGTAGGTCTCGCACCACACCCCGCGCCCGATCCGGGCGCCCATCGCGCGGAACCAGACGTTGATCAGCGGGGTGCCCGCGACGGCGCGGGCGAACCACGGTGCGGCGAGCACCTCCACGAACGTGTCGGCCAGCTCGTTGCGCCACACGAAGGAGCTCCACAGCGGGTGGGCACCGGGGCGCACCCGGCCGACGAGCAGCCACTTGGCGGCCACCGTCACGGCCGCGGCCAGCAGGCCGCCGACCGCGAGGACCGGACCGGCCAGGAGCACCGTGACGACGACGCCGGGGCCGTCCAGCAGCGCGGTGAGGACCAGGGCGGTGACCGCGGTAAGCCCCAGCGCGAGCATCACCGGCAGCAGCCGGCAGAGCTCGACGGCCGCGCGCAAGACCTTGAGCCGCGTCGGCGGGTCGTAGGTGCGGCCGGCGTCGGTGGTCTCGGCGGCACGGCGCAGCGGCGCCGGCGGGCTGCCCAGCCAGGACTCCCCCGCCTTGGCCGACTTGCGCCGCGGTGCCGCCGAGAGGACCGCCACGAGGGACGCCTTGGGCACCTTGCGACCGGGCGCCGCCATGCCGGAGTTGCCCACGAAGGCGCGCTTGCCGACCTTGACCCGCTCGACCCGCAGCCAACCCCCACCGAGCTCGTAGCCGCCGATGAGGGTGTCGTCGGCCAGGAAGGCCTGGTCGTTGACCGTCGTCAGCGACGGCACCATCAGCACCGTCGAGGCCTCGACCCCGTGACCGATGCGGGCGCCGAGCCGACGCAGCCACCACGGCGTGAGCTGGGAGGAGTAGAGCGGGAAGAGCCAGGTGCGGGCGTCGTCGAGCACGCGCACCGTGGCCCACACCGCCAGCCCCTGCCGGCTGCGGACCGGGTGGACGCCTGCGGTGATCGCGCGCGCGGCCACCCGCACGACGGCCCAGACCAGCACCGCGAGCAGCCCGAGCCCCAGCACCGTCGCGACCGGGAGCCAGGCGAGCAGCCCCAGCGCCTCGTCGTACGACGTGGGGCCGGTGAGGGCGAGCAGCGGTGCGACGACTGCCAGGGCAGCGACCGCCGGCAGCAGCGCGAGCAGCGTCGCCACCACGCCGTAGGCCACGAGCCAGGCCGGGTGGTCGGCGGGCTGGCCCGCCCACGGGCCGCGGGCAGCGCCGGCGACGCGGACGGCGGGCGATCCGGACCAGTACTCGCCGGCGGGGACGGACCCGAAGACCGAGGATCCCGGCGCCACCTCGGCGTCGTCGCCGACGTCGGCCCCCGGACACATCATCGAGCGCGCGCCGACGCGGGCACGCGCGCCGACGCGGATCGGCCCGACGTGCAGGACGTCGCCGTCGATCCAGTAGCCGCTGAGGTCGACCTCGGGCTCGATCGAGCAGCCGTCGCCGAGCGTCAGCCAGCCGGTGACCGGCGGCAGGCTGTGCAGGTCGACGTCGGGCCCGACCTGGGCGCCGAGCAACCGGGCGTAGAGCTTGACGAAGGGCGCCCCGGCGAGGCCGGTCGCGCCGAGCTCGTCGGTCAGCCGGTTGGCCAGCCAGAGCCGCAGGTGGGCCCTGCCACCGCGGGGGTGGTCGCCGGGCGTGACCGGGCGCAGCAGGAGACGGCAGCCGGCTGCGGCGAGAAGCATCCGTCCGGGCGAGCTGACGAACAGCACCCACGAGACGGTGACCAGCGCCCACGGGAGCCGGGGCAGCCAGTCGAGCCCGACCAGGGACGAGGCGTAGCAGCCGAGGGCGATCCAGGTGAGCCAGCGGGGCCCGGCCACCGAGCGCAGCGCCAGCGCGGCCACGACCTGGCCGGCCTGGGTCTTGACCGGGATCGGCGGGACGGTGCGGTCGGAGACCGGGCCGGCCTCCTGCATCTGGTCGAGGTAGGCCGCCATGGCACCGACCGTCGGCTTCTCGTAGACGTCGCCCACGGCGACGTCGGGGAAGCGCGTGCGCAGCCGGCTCACGATCTGGGCCGCGGTGAGGCTGCCGCCGCCCTCGTCGAAGAAGTCGGCGTCCGGCCCGCTCACCGTGGCACCCAGGACCTCCTGCCACAGGTGGGCGATCCAGGCAGCGGTGCCCTCCAGCCCGGCCGGCGCCTGGTCGGGCGCGACCAGCGGCCACGGCAGCGCGTCGCGGTCGACCTTGCCGGAGGTGCGGGTCGGGAGCGCGTCGACGACGGCCAGGCGCGGGACCAGGGCGGCCGGGAGGTCGCGGCGCAGAAGCTCCAGCGACGCGGCCTGGTCGAAGGGCGGGGCAGCGGAGGCGTCGATCGCCACGTAGCCGACGAGGAGCTGGTTGCCGGCGGCCGAGCGTCGTACGGCGGCGGCCGCCGCGCCGACGCCGGGCAGGCCGAGCAGGGCGCTGTCGATCTCGCCGAGCTCGATGCGCCGGCCGCCGAGCTTGACCTGGTCGTCAGCGCGGCCGCCGAAGAGGAGCCCCTCGTGGTCGAGCACCACGAGGTCGCCGGAACGGTAGGCGCGGTCCCAGCCGAGGGTGGGCATCGCGGCATACTTCTCCGCGTCCTTGGCCGGGTCGAGGTAACGGGCCAGGCCGACTCCCCCGATGATCAGCTCGCCGGTCTGTCCGTGCTCGACGGGAACACCGTCGGCGTCGACCACGGCGAGGTCCCAGCCGTCCAGCGGCAGGCCGATGCGCACCGGGCCCTCGCCGGTCAGCAGCGCCCCACAGGCGACGACGGTGGCCTCGGTGGGGCCGTAGGTGTTCCACACCTCACGACCGGGCGCGACCAGCCGGGTGACGAGCTCGGCGGGGCAGGCCTCGCCGCCCATGATCAGCAGGCGCACCCGCTCGAGGGCCTCGGAGGGCCACAGCGCGACCAGGGTCGGGACCGTCGAGACGACCGTGACCCGGTTGGCGACCAGCCAGGGCCCCACGTCGACGCCGCTGCGCACCAGGGCCCTGGGGGCCGGCACCAGACAGGCGCCGTAGCGCCAGGCGAGCCACATCTCCTCGCACGAGGCGTCGAAGGCGACCGACAGCCCGGCCATCACCCGGTCGCCGACACCGAGGGGCTCGGCCTGGAGGAACATCCTGGACTCCGCGTCGACGAACGCGGCAGCGCTGCGGTGGGTGACGGCGACGCCCTTGGGCGTGCCCGTCGAGCCGGAGGTGAAGATGACCCACGCGTCGTCGTCGAGCCGCGGCTCCTCGGGCTCCCGGGCAGGACCGGGACGGCGCAGCGCGACGGTGAGGTCGTTGCCGACGACGGCGGCCACGTCGGCCTCGTCGAAGACCAGGCGGGCCCGCTCGTCGGGGTCGTCGGCGTCGACGGGGACGTAGGCGGAGCCGGCGAGCAGGATGCCGAGGACCGCGACGTAGAGGTCGGTGGTCCCGGAGCTGACCCGCAGGCCGACCTTGTCGCCGCGCCCGACGCCCAGAGAATTGAGCTCCGCGGCCAGCTCGTCGGCGGCCTCCTCGAGCTCGGCGTAGGTGAGGACGCCCGTGCCGGCGTCGACCGCGCTGTCCTCGGACGCCTGGGCCACGGTCTCGCGGAAGATGTCGACGAGCGTGCGGGCCGCGGGGGCCCGGTCGCCGCGCAGCAAGGGGGCGATCAGTGCCTCGGTCACCCGCCAACGTTGTCGGTCCCAGGTGAACAGCAGGTGTCGCGGCCACCTGGTGGTCGCCCGGTCGTCACGCCGTCGTGGCGTGCGTCACCGCGTCCCGCAGCGCTCCGGCGACGACGCCGAAGTCGCCGGCCGTGACCTCGAGGACCCCGCTCCGGAAGGGCAGTCCCCACCGCTGCTCGTCGGTGACGAAGCCGAGCAGCGGGATGAGCGGGCGGATCGGCACCCGCCCCACCTCCTCGAACGTGATCCTCCTGCGCCACGGACGGACGTCGTCGCTCACGTGCACCCGGTAGGGCTCGTCGTCGGCGACCTCCCCGAGGGCCGTGAGCTGCTGGAGGGTGACCTGGGAGCCCAGGGCCGGGCGGGGTGAGTAGAACGCGACCAGGTCACCACGGCCGAGCGCCCGCAGCCGGGTGTCACGCCCGTGGTCGGCCTGGGTGAAGCCGCCCTCGACCCCGAGCAGGACGTGGTCGAGGCTGATCGTGATGACCCAGTAGCGCCGGGTGTCCAGGTGCGTCATCGCCCCAGGCTGGCAGCCGGCACCGACAACGGCTCGGGCTCGGGCGACCCGCTCAGGACTGGTGCTGGTGCGGGCGTCCCGGGTCGTCGTACGCCGGCTCGGTCTGGTGGCTGCGCAGGGCCTCGAGCTGGGCGCAGATCGCCACCCCCAGGAACAGCGAGATCGAGGACAGCAGGCTCCACAGCAACAGAGCCACGATGCCGGCGAGGGGGCCGTAGGTGCTGCCGAAGGAGCCGCTGAGGTTGACGTAGAGCGCGAGGCCGGCGGCCGCGAGCATGCTGAGCGCGACGGCCACGCCCGAGCCGAGCGCCAACCAGGACAGGGCGGGCTGGCGGCGCCGCGGCGCATGGTCGAAGAGGACCGCGATCGTGAACACCAGCAGCAGGAGCCCGACCGGCCACCGCGCGACCTGCCAGGTCGTGTGCAGGCCGGAGGACCAGCCGTACTCCTCCACCATCGCGTCGCCGAACGCCCCGCCGGCGACCAGGAGCAGGAAGCCGAGCCCGACCGGGAGGGCGAGGACCCCGGTGAGCACGGCCGCGCGGCCGTACTTGGCGAGCGCCGGGCGGTCGCGACGGATGCCGTAGATCCGGTTGCTGCCGCGCTCGACCTGCGCCATCGCGGTCGTCATGGAGACCAGCGCGAAGAGCAGGCCGAGGACGAGCGCCAGCTCACCGGTGCCCTCCGAGCCGCTGGAGATCGCGTCGACGAGGGCGTCGTCGCCGCTCGAGCCCGGGGAGACGGCATTGACCGTGGCCGCCACCACGCGGGCCGGCCGGTCCTCATCGAGGTCCGCGGCCAGGCCGGTGACGGCGAGCATGAACGGCACGACCGCGAGGCAGGTCTGCAGGGCGAGCGCGCGGCTGTTGGTGAACCCGTCGCCGTAGCGGAACCGCACGAAGCTCCCGACGAGCACCGCCCTCAGCCCGTGGTGTCGGGCCAGGTGCCAGGCGTCCTCGGCATCGAGCTCCTCGCCGTCCATCTCGGTCGTGACGGGGACCGTCCGTGCCGTCGTCATGGCGGAACCCTATGTCTCCCCTCCCTGTGCCGAGTCGGCGCGATGTTGCAGCCCTCAGCCATTACTGCCGATGACTATGGCCCTTGCCTTCAGGCACCGGTCCGCAAGCAAT
>NZ_JANNML010000231.1:0-34751 GCF_031397825.1 Nocardioides sp. | reverse complement strand
ATGAAGGTGAACGCGAAAAAACCGCCCAGCATCAGGAGCTCGCCCTGGACGAAATTGACGACTTCAGTTGTCTTGTAGATCAGCACAAATCCGAGCGCGATCAGCCCGTAGATGCAGCCGAGCGCGATTCCGCTCACGAGCTGCTGAATGAAATCCAGCATTCCAGCTTTTCCCCCCGAAACCCCGCGCCCCACCCCGGGGGGTGGACCCATGACCCGTGTGGCGCCCCCCCCGCCGCACTCATGTCCACACCCCGACGCGGTCCCGGTTTCACCCTGACCGCCACGTCGCACCCTGCTTCTCATGGACAAGATCTCGGAGCTGCTGCGTGACCAGGACGGCCTCGTGTCCCGCCGACAGGCCCTCGGGCTGGGGCTCAAGCAGCACGATCTCGAACGCATGCTGCGCCGACGCGAGCTGGCCACGGTCCACCCGGGCGTCTACGTCGAGCACACTGGCCCGCTGACCTGGAAGCAGCGCGCGTGGGCGGCGGTGCTCCTCGCGGGGCCGGGCTCCGCCTTGAGCCACACGTCGGCCGTCCGGATCGCCGAGGGCCCCGGACGCAGGCACGTCGACGACCGCGACATCGAGGTCGCCGTCGACGCCGACCGCAACGTGACGCCAGCCCAGGGGGTGCACGTGCACCGCCTGCGCGACTTCACCGACCGCGCCCTGACCAACCTCGCCCCACCGCGGATCCGCTACGACGACGCGGTGCTCGACGTCACGCTCGACGCACCGACCCGCCTCGACACCGTCGCCGTGCTGGCCGACGCCTGCGGGGGACGTCGTACGACGGCGCAGCGGCTCCTCCGCACCGCCCGCTCCCGCAGCCGGGTGCGCGACCGCGCGTCGTTGCTCGGCGTCCTCGAGGACGTCGCGGAGGGCACCTGCTCGGTGCTCGAGCACGGCTACCTCGACCGGGTCCTGCGCCCCCACGGCCTGCCCGAGGGGCTGCGCCAGGTCCGCTACTCCCACGCGGGGCGGACCTACACCGACGTCGACCACGGCGGAGTGCTGGTCGAGCTCGACGGCCGCCTCTTCCACGACTCGGCGGTGGCCCGCGACCTCGATCTCGGACGCGACCTGAGCGCCGCCGTCGACGGCCTCGAGACGCTGCGCCTGGGGTACGGGCAGGTCTTCCGCGACGGCTGCGCCACCGCAGCCGCCGTCGGCGCCGTCCTGCAGCGGCGCGGCTGGGACGGCGAGCCGACCCGGTGCGCCGACTGCCCGTGACCGCAACCGTGCGGGGAACCGATCCAGGGTCCTGACAGTCGTAGGGTCGGACGAAGGGAAGGTGGTCATGGTCATCAGGAAGATCGCAGCGCTGGTCCTCGGCACGACGCTGCTGGCCGCGTGCGCGGGGGTCGAGCCCGACCGGCGCGACGAAGCGGCCCCGGCACCGACGCCGGCCATCGACTCCGTCCTCGGGTCCGACCAGATCCCGTCGGTCTTCGGGCTGTCGGTGCAGGACGCCGAGGCGATGCTCACCGAGCTCGGGCTGGACGTGACGAGCGGCCCCTACCCTGACCAGGTCGCGCAGGAGTGCGACGAGCCGCCGGGTCGCGCGTGGCGAACCGAGCCCACCATGGGCACGACGTTCTCCCCGGGCGATCCCGTCGTCGTCGTCCCGAGCGGCGTCTCGATGGGCGACGCCTACTGCATCGCGCCGCCGCGACGCCCGGAGTCCTACGCGTTCCTCGACTTCGCCGGGTCGCGCGGACCGGCGCCGGCGTTCGCCGACGAGGTGCGGGTCTTCGTGGACGGTGAGCCGACGGGCACCCTCACCGGGGCGGAGGCGGCGGACCCGGAGGCCTGGGGGGCGGGCTCACCCCTGGAGATCCTCGAGACCGCACGCCAGACCGTCGTGCCTTGGCGGGGACTCCCCTCGCTTGACTACGGCGACTTCCGACCGCCCGTCCTCTCGACGCGGGTCGGCGACCCGCTCGACCTGTGCCGCCAGGGCCGGCAGCCGGACGAGCTCGCCGCTCGCAGCGCCTGGTCCCTCGACATCGTCGTCTACACGACCGCCGATTGTCCGGCCGGTGTCGACATCTACGAGACCGACGGTCTGATCAGCGCCGTGTCTGCCTACTCCGTCGTGCCTCACCCGATCGAGCCGGGCGCGCCGGCAGCCACGGTGCCGGACGTGCGGGGACTCACCGACCACGAGGCCCGACAGGCCGTCGTGGCAGCGGGCTTCGAGCCGAGCTCCTACGTGTTCGACCTGCGGGGCTGCCAGGAGGACGGCACGGTGGTGGCGCAGACCCCACGACCGGACACCCTCCACCCCGCCGGCGAGCGGGTGTCGCTCGACGTCAACGTCAACCGGCCCGGCCGATGCGACGACGGTGCCGACTAGTCCGTCGTCTCCGGCACGACCACGGGCCGCAGCCGGGCCCAGACCAGGAAGCCGACGCCGACGACGAGCAGCGCGAGGCCTGCCCAGAGGTTGGCGTTGACGCCGCCGGTCTTGTCGGTCTCGGGGTCGGCGACGAGGCCGGTGATGGTCAGGATCACGCCGTAGGTGCCGAGCAGGCCGCCGATGATGTTGCGGATGTCGAGGGCGCCGGCGGTGTGCTGGCGCCCGGAGGTGCGAGGTGATGACATGAGGTCCTCCTCAGAAGGCCAGGTTGAGGGCGATGACCATCACCAGGGCGACCCCGGCGAGCGGCATGGTGCGGCGATACCAGGGGTAGGACGCCTCGTCGGCGTCCACCAGGTCCTCGCGGGGGGTCTCGGAGTAGACGAGGCCCTTGAGCTCCGAGACCGGCTTCGGCTTCGTCACCAGGGAGACCACGACACTGAGCACGATGTCGACCACGAAGGCGGTGGCCGCCGCGACGAACGCAGCGCCCTGGCCCCCGAGCGGGATCACGCCGGTGCTGAGCGAGCCGAAGGCGTCCTCGCTGAGGAAGGCGACCGCGATCGCGGAGAGCGTGCCGGCGCTGAGGCCGACCCAGCCGGCCGTGGCCGTCATCCGCTTCCAGAACATGCCGAGGATGAAGGTGGCGAAGAGCGGGGCGTTGAAGAAGCCGAAGAGCACCTGGAGGTACTCCATGATGTTGGAGAAGTTGCTGGCCAGGCCGGCGGTGAAGATCGCGATGACGGTGGCCGCCACCGTCGCCAGTCGCCCGACCTTCAGGTAGTAGTCGTCGTCGCGGTCCTTGACGGCGTACTGCTGCCAGAGGTCGAAGCTGAAGACGGTGTTGAACGCCGAGATGTTGGCCGCCATGCCAGCCATGAACGCTGCGAGCAGGCCGGCGATCGCGAGGCCCAGCAGGCCGTTGGGGAGCAGGTCGCGCATCAGGTAGAGCAGCGCGTCGTTGTAGGCGACCCCGTCGCCGGACGCGCCTCCGGCGACGGACTCGCCGGCCTTGACGTCGGCGATCTCCGAGACCAGGACCGCGGCGATCATGCCGGGCAGGATGGTGATGAAGGGGATGAACATCTTGGGGAAGGCGCCGATGATCGGCGTCTTGCGGGCCGAGGAGATCGAGTCGGAGGCCATGGCGCGCTGGACCTCGACGAAGTTGGTCGTCCAGTAGCCGAAGGAGAGCACGAACCCCAGACCGAACACGATCCCGATCACCGAGAGGATCGGCGAGTCGAAGCCCGAGAGCGCCTGGCCCGGCCAGGAGTTGAGCTGCTGGTCGGCCGGGGCGATGTCGGGGTTGCCCGAGGCGGCCTCGGCGATCTTGTCCTTGAGCCCGCCGTAGCCGCCGACCTTGTGGAGTCCGATCAGCGTCAGGGGCAGGAGGGCTGCGACGATCACGAAGAACTGCAGGACCTCGTTGTAGATCGCGGCGCTCAACCCGCCGAGGGTGATGTAGGACAGCACGATGGCGGCAGCGACGACGAGCGCGAGCCAGAGCGGCCAGCCGAGCAGGGCCCGGATGATGCTGCCGAGCAGGTAGAGGTTGATGCCGGCGATGAGCAGCTGGGCGACCGCGAACGAGATCGAGTTGACCAGGTGGGCGCCCGGGCCGAAGCGGCGCAGCATGAACTCGGGGACCGAGCGCACCTGGGAGCCGTAGTAGAAGGGCATCATCACGATGCCGAGGAAGAGCATCGCGGGGATCGCGCCGACCCAGAAGTAGTGGACCGCCGGCAGCCCGAACTCCGCGCCGGAGGCCGACATGCCCATGATCTCGACGGCGCCGAGGTTGGCGGAGATGAACGCCAGCCCGGTGACCCACGCGGGCAACGAGCGACCGGAGAGGAAGAAGTCGACCGAGTCGGAGACCTGGCGGCGGGCGATGACACCGATGCCGAGGACGACCCCGAAGTAGAGGAAGACGATCAGGTAGTCCACGAAGCTCGCGGAGATGATCGTGTCACTGGCCATGACGGTCGGGCTAGGGACGGTCGGAATCGACAATGCGCTGCCTCGTTGCAGACGTGTCCGGTGGCGGTCACCCGGAGAAACCTCGATCTAGGTGCCCCGATCCGCACCGGGGCAAACGAATCCGCCATCCGTGACACCAGCTCGACATCGGTTCGACATCACTATGACGTCAGAACTGCTTGACATGACGTCACGATGATGTCAAAGTGGTGCGCATGGACATCACCCCCTTCGTCGAGAGCCTGCGACGCGACCTCCTGGCCGCCGCCGAGGGTGCCGGACCCGAGGCCCGCCAGGCTGCGGAGCGGCTCGGCTTCGCCCTCGACCCAGCCGCCCGGCTCGCGCTGATGGAGGCCATCTCGCAGGCGGCGGCGGAGATCACGGCCGAGATGCCGGCGGGAGGGGTCGACGTACGCCTCCAGGGCCGCGAGCTCGACTTCGTCGTCACGGCACCCTCGCCGGCCGACCTGACACCGCCGGCTCCCCCGGCGCCGCCCGCGCCACCGACACCTCCCGGCGAGAGCGACGAGGACGGTGGCGTCGCCCGCATCACGCTGCGGCTGCCCGAGTCTGTCAAGACCCGCGCCGAGGACGCCGCTGCCCAAGCGGGCCAGTCGCTCAACACCTGGCTGGTCGGCGTCGTGCGCAACGCGACCCATCACGGCGTCGTCAACGTCGACATCGACCTCTCGAGCATCCCGTTCCTCGGCGGCAACGACCCGTTGCGCGGCAAGGGCAACCGGCGCATGACCGGCTGGCTCTGACGCTCCGGCGCAGTCCACCCGACCCACTGGCACACCACCCACTCCCAGGGGAGACACCATGACCGAGCACCACTTCGCGACCCTGCACCCCGTCAGCCTCTACGCCGAGATCGGCAAGGGCTCCGTGACCGTCCACGCCGTCGACACCACCGAGTCCCGCGTGGAGGTCAGGGGCCGTGACGCCGAGGGCGTCCGCGTCGAGCAGGACGGCGACGACCTCGTCGTCATCGCCCCACGCCAGCGCACCGGCTTCCTGAGCGCCGGCGACGCGTCCCTCGACTTCGTCATCACCGTGCCCACCGGCAGCAACCTCGCGGTCAAGAGCGGCAGCGCCGACGTGCGCGCGCACGGCCGCTACGACACCTGCCAGGTGCGCTGCGGCTCCGGTGACGTGGCGATCGACGTCGTCGGTGCCGCCACCCTCGAGACGGGGTCCGGCGACGTCCGCGTCGCCCAGACCGACCAGGACGTGCGCGTCAAGAGCGGCTCCGGCGACGTCGTGATCACCCGAGCGGCCGCTGCGCTGTCGGTCTCGACCGGCTCGGGCGACATCGAGATCGGGTCCAGCCACGGCCCCACGATCGTCAAGACCGGCAGCGGCGACGTCACCGTCACCGAGTCCAGCGACGACGTGTCGCTGTCGACCGGGAGCGGCGACCTGAGGATCGGGGTGGCGCGGCGCGGCCGGGTCACCGTCAAGGGCGCCTCGAGCGACGTGCACATCGGCGTGCCCGCGGGACTGCCCGTCTGGACCGACATCACCACGCTCACCGGCCGCCTCCACTCCGGCATCACCAGCGCCGGCCAGCCCGAGGAGGGCGCCGACCACCTCGAGGTCCGCGCCACGACCGTCAGCGGCGACGTCGTCCTCGTGCCCGCCTGACCTGCCCGCCTGACCTGCCCGCCTGATCCCCCACAGCCCACCCGTCGAAGGAGCACCCCATGAACGAGCTGCACCCGTCGATCGAGACCGAGGCCCGCCACCGCATCGCCGAGCGCCTCGCCAAGGCGTCCGTCCCTCGCCTGCCCTCCCGCGGAGCCACGCGCATGGCCCGCCGCCTGCGCACGCTCGCGGACCGCCTGGAGTCCTGACCCGCGGACAAACCCGGTGTCACGTCGCGCCGACTCGGCGAGACTGGTCCGGTGACCCAGCAGCCCGGGGCAGCCCGGATCGGGCTGCTGCAGATCTCGCTGGCGGGCGTCTTGTGGGGCACCGGTGGCCTCGCGGTCCAGCTGGTCCGCGAGACGACGCCGATGTCGGTCCTGACGATCAGCGCCTACCGGATGCTCATCGCCACGATCGTCCTGCTCGCCGCAGCCGTGGCACTGCGCCGGCTGCCCGACGTACGACGACTCCTGCGGGAGCGCCCCGGCCTCGGGGTCGCGGTCGGGCTGGCCACCGCCACCTACCAGGCGCTCTACTTCGCCTCCGTCGTCGCGGTCGGGGTCACGGTCGCCACCGTCGTCAGCCTCGGCCTGGCGCCGGTCCTGCTGACCGTCGGTGAGGCGGTGCACGCGCGTCGCCGGCCGGACACCTCGCGACTCCTGGTGCTCGTCGCCGCCCTGACGGGGCTGCTGCTGGTCAGCTCGACCGCCGGCCTCGGCAGCACCGGCCCGCACCCGTTCCTCGGAGTGCTGGCCGCGATCGGCTCCGGCACCGCCTACGCCCTGACCACCGCGATGGGCCGGCCGCTCGCCCAGAGCACCGGTCCCCTGGCGCTCACGACGACGACCACCACGGTCGGCGCGGTGGCGCTGCTGCCGCTCGGGTTCCTCAGCGGCCTCGACGGGCTGGGCGGCTCGCCGCTGGTCAGCAGCGACCCCGGCGTGCTGGCGCTCCTGGTCTACCTCGGCGTGATGACGATGGCGCTGGCCTACGGGCTGCTCTACGCCGGCCTCCGCACGACCATCGGCAGCGCTGCGGTGATCGCGACGCTGCTCGAGCCGGTGACGGCCGCGGTGATGGCCGCGCTCCTGCTGGACGAACGACTCGGCGCCCCCGGGGTCGCCGGCACCGCGTTGATCCTGCTCGCCGTCGCGGGGCTCGGGCGCGCGACACCCGGCGACCCGCCGCTGCTGCCGCCCGAGGACCTCCCTCGGGACTTCATCGCGACGCCGGAGCGCCAGTAGCCCATGAAGGCCACCTGGAGACGGTCGACGCCGAGGTCGGCCAGCGCGGCTGGCCGCCGTCCTCAGATCTGTGTGCGGTGGAAGTTCTGGAAGGACCGCGACGGCGTCGGACCACGCTGGCCCTGGTAGCGCGACCCGTACTTCTCCGAGCCGTAGGGGTGCTCGGACGGCGAGGTCAGCCGGAAGAAGCAGAACTGGCCGATCTTCATGCCCGGGTAGAGCTTGATCGGCAGCGTCGCCACGTTGGCCAGCTCGAGCGTCACGTGCCCCGAGAAGCCAGGATCCACGAACCCGGCGGTGGCGTGGGTCAGCAGTCCGAGCCGCCCCAGCGACGACTTGCCCTCCACGCGGGCGGCGATGTCGGCCGGCAGGCTCACGACCTCGTACGTCGAGCCCAGGACGAACTCACCCGGGTGCAGGATGAACGGCTCGTCGCCCTCCGGCTCGACCTCACGCGTCAGGTCCGACTGGTCGGCCGAGGGGTCGATGTGGGGGTAGCGGTGGTTCTCGAAGACGCGGAAGAACCGGTCGAGCCGCACGTCGACCGACGACGGCTGCAGCATCGCGGGATCCCAGGGCTCGAGAGCGATCCGGCCGTGGTCGATCTCGGCGAGGATGTCGCGGTCGGAAAGCAGCACGCTGGCACCCTACCGGCCGCCCGACCTGCGCTCCTCGGCGTCACGCACGACGCCCGAGACGTCGAGGCGCGAGACCACCCTCAGTGTCACCCCGGCAGGATGGGGGCATGCCCTTCCACCGCTACGTCGCCCTCGGAGACTCCTTCACCGAGGGCTACGGGGACCCCGACCCGACGCGTCCCAACGGGCTGCGCGGCTGGGCCGACCGGGTGGCGGAGGTGCTCGCCTCGCACGGCGACACCGTCGGCTACGCCAACCTCGCGATCCGGGGCCGCAAGCTCGACGCGATCCTGGCCGAGCAGCTCGAGCCGGCGCTGGCCCTCGAGCCCGACCTCGTGACGATCTACGCCGGGGCCAACGACATCCTGCGCCCCAAGGTCGACCTCGACGCGCTGATCGGGAGGTACGACGACGCCCTGGCGCGGCTCGCCGCCACCGGCGCGCGGCTGCTGGTGTGGACGGCCTTCGACCCGGGCGGCTCGGCGACGTACAGGATGCTGCGCGGCCGCTTCGCGCTCTACAACGAGCTGGTGCGGGAGAGCGCGGACCGGCACGGGGCCGACGTCGTCGACTTCTGGCGGCTGCGGGAGTACCGCGACTGGCGACTCTGGGACGACGACCGCATGCACATGGGGCCGGCCGGTCACCAGCGGATGGCGATCGAGGTGCTCGAGACCCTGGGGGTCGACCACGACCTGGAGCCGCTCCCGCTGCACGAGCTGCCGGTCGTGAGCCGGCGCGACGCGCTGCGCGAGCATGCTGTCTGGGTGCGCACGTCGGCCGCGCCCTGGGTGCACCGTCGGCTCACCGGGCGCTCCTCGGGCGACACCATCTCGCCGCGTCATCCCTCGCTCACCCGGCTGGTGCCGCCCGGTGCCGCCACGGCCGGCGCGGCCGGCGCGCCGACCGACGGGCCGTCGATATAGTCTGGGAGCCGACCCGGGTGACCGGGCCGTGCGGACGTAGCTCAGTTGGTAGAGCGCGACCTTCCCAAGGTCGATGTCGCGAGTTCGAGTCTCGTCGTCCGCTCCACCTCCTCCCTCCCGCCTCCAGCCACTTCACCCGTTCGGGCCCGTGACCTCTGGTCTGGTCCAGCGTTGGACCTTGGTCGGGCGGTCTCCTCTCCACCCGGCTCACAGGACGGGGTGATGGCGAGCAGCGGCGTCACCACCGCCATCGCCCCGTCGCGGCAGCCCCCTCTCCTCGGCCGCCCGGACCGACCTAGTCTGGCCGGGTGGAGTTCACCGGTTTCCCCGTCGCGGCCTTCGACTTCTACGACGACCTCGAGGTCGACAACACCAAGTCGTTCTGGGAGGCCCACAAGGGCGTCTACGACCAGGCGGTCAAGCAGCCGATGACGGCGCTGACGGCGGGCCTGGAGCAGGAGTTCGGCACTCCGAAGATCTTCCGCCCCTACCGCGACGTCCGCTTCGCCAAGGACAAGACGCCGTACAAGACCCACCAGGGCGCCTTCGTCGCGGCCGGCCAGTCGATGGGCTGGTACGTCGAGATCGCGCCGCGCGGCATGCGGGTCGGAGGAGGCTTCTACGAGGCGTCCGGCCCGCGTCTGGCCGCCGTGCGTGACGCGATCGCCGACGACGTGAGCGGCCCGGCGCTGAAGCGGCTGCTCACCAAGCTGGAGAAGGTCGGCTTCGAGGTCGGCGGCGAGCAGCTCAAGACCTCGCCCCGCGGCTGGCCCGCCGACCACCCGCGCATCGGGCTGCTGCGCCACAAGCAGCTCGTGGTCGGCAAGCCCTACGGCTTCGAGTCCTTCATCCACACCCCCGAGCTGCTCGACCACGTGCGCGACGACTGGCGCGCCCTCAAGCCGCTGATCGCGTGGCTGGACAGGGCGTTCGCCGCGGCGGAGTGACGCCGAGTCGGCGCAATGTTGCAGGCGAGCACCGTCGGCGGCTCCCGGGCGGCCCGGCCTCCCGGCATCCCGGGCGCGCGGGTCGTGTGTCGGAGGCTGCGGCAGCGCGCGGTCTGGCGCACACGACTCGGCGGCTGGTCGACCTGGCCACACGGAGTCGTCGAGTCGTGTCGCTCAGAGCGCGCCGGAGCGCTGCCTGCGGCACACGACCGCACCTTGGCGCAGACCGGCCACCGACCCACCGTCGGAGTGCGAAACCTCAGTCGAACCACGCCGGGTCGGAGCCGATCGCCTCGAGCTGCTCGAAGGTGAAGGGCGGCTCGGGGGCGAGCACGGGCGAGTCCTTGCCGTCGGCGGCGTTGTAGGAGACCGTCCACACCTCCCAGCCGGGGGTGTAGACCGAGACCCCACGAGCCGTGACGCCGCCGTCCATCGCAGGACCCTGGTCCTGCCATGTCAGCACGGCCGAGCCGTCCTCGCGCTCGCGGCAGTCCATCCCGGGCCCGGAGGCAGCACGGCACACCTGCATCGGCGTCCCCTCGCTGCGTGCGGGGTTGATGCCGGCACTGGTGAGGAACCCGTTCCACCGGAAGTGCGCGATCTGCCCCTCCTCGCCCGCGTCGATGATCCGACCGGTGCGCTCCGAGGCGTCGGAGATCTCCCCGGGGACGAGGTCACGCACGAGGCCCGGGATCTCCGCAGCCTTCATCGACGTCCGGGCAGGGGCGACCTCCTCGGGGCCGACCGACACCTCCGTGGAAGGCTCCTGCGACGGTACGTCGCTGGGCGGGCCCTCGTCGGAGGGGCCGTCGGCGAATCCCGACTCCACCGTGCGGGCGTCGTCGCCCAGCAGCGACGGCACCACGGCAGCGCTCACCGCGACCGCGCCGACCACGGCAGCGGCGGCCAGCGAGGCGCCGATCCGACCGCGCCGCAGTCGCTGCCGACCTCGCTCGCGCCCTCGCTCGACGATGCCGGCGACGTCGGGCTCGAGCCCGTCGCTGCCCTGCTCCAGCAGGCGGGTGATCCGGGTGCTCTCGTGCTCACTCATGGCGTTCCTCTCGGGTTCTGCGGAGCAGAGATGTCGGCGTCGACCAGCGGCCGCAGCCGGGCCAGTGCCCGCATGCTGCGGTTGCGCACGGCCCCGGACGACAGCCCGGTGCGCGCAGCGACCTCGTCGACCGTGAGGTCCTCGAGGTAGCGCAGCACCACCACCGCCCGGTCCACCGGCGCGAGCCCCCCGAGAGCCTCGCGGAGCGCCAGGCGCAGGTCGCTGGCAGCGGCCGGGTCGGGCGCGGCGGCGTCCGGGAGGGCGTCGTACGGCGTCTCGTGGTTGCTGCGGCGCCGGCGGGCGCTGAGGAAGGTGCGGGTCAGCGTGGTCTGGGCGTAGGCCGCAGGGTTGTCGATGCGGCTGACGAACGGGCGCCGCCAGCGGGCGTACACCTTGGCCAGCGTCTCCTGGACGAGGTCCTCGGCCTGGTGCCGGTCACCGCACAGCAGCCACGCCGAGCGGTAGAGCTGGGGCGTGCGCGCGAGCGCGAACTCCTCGAACTCCCGCTCGTCGAACGTCCCGAGATCGGTCGACATGTCTCTCCTGGTCGGATCCGCCGTGGACCCTCACCCTCTCCGACGCCGACCGACGCGTCCATGTCACAGCCCCAGCGGATCCGGCTGCAGCATCGCGCCGACTCGGCTCAGGGCCGGGTGGTCTCAGGGCTTGGTGAAGGTCGCCATCGTGCGCTCGGGCTCCCAGTAGGCCTTCATCGAGGCGACCGTCCCGTCGTCGTGGACGACGTAGACCATGATCAGCTCGGTGGTGGTGAAGCTGCCGTCGGGGAAGGTCGTGCGGATCGAGCCGATGTTGGCGCAGGTGTTGCTGCCCGGGTTGGCGAAGGAGTCGGTGATGGTGAACTCGAAGGTCTCGATCGGCTCGATCGCCAGCTTCCAGAAGGCGGAGATGCCCTCGTGCCCGCGGTGGCCCTTGCCCTCGGCGTCGAACATCGACGGTCCGACGGGATCCTCGAGCACGGCGTCGGGCGCATAGACGGTCAGCCACTCGGCCAGGTCGCCCTTGGCGACGGCGGAGTAGGAGCGCTGGGACGCTGCGCGCGCCGGGTGCGGGTCGTTGGGAGCGTTCCAGGCGATGGCGTCCGACGTGATCATGCGGGCATCGTAGGCCCAGACATAGAACTTGTTCTAGAAACGCGGGTCCGAAGGTCCCGACATCCCGGGTCTCGCGCCTCTGCCGCTCGACCTCGCCGGGGATCACGCTGGCAGCAGAGCCGGCGGCAGGTCGCCACCGGATCGGGAGGTGGGCACCATGTGGAACGACGACAACGGCAGCTGGAACGGGATGCACGACGGTGGAGCCTGGGTCGGCATGGGCCTGATGATGCTGCTCACGACCTTGCTGGTCGTCGGGTTGTTGGTGTGGATCCTGGCGATGCTGCGTGACAGCAGGCACGCGAGCACCACGCCGCCTCCGGCCACGACGGGCCCGTCCCCCGCGGACGAGCACCTCGCCAGCCGCTTCGCCCGGGGCGAGATCGACGCCGCCGAGTTCGAGAGCCGCGTCGAGGTCCTGCGCCTCGCCCGGCTCGACCGACGATGAGCGTCACCTGACGTTCACCCGCCCGCCGTCTGCCCCTGGCCCGCTGCTGGCCCGGCGCTGGCTTGCGGCTGTGACCGTGGCGACATGGCCAAGCGCAAGGCATTCCTCCACGTCGGCCTCGACGACCGCTCAGCGGACTTCCTCGACGCCGCGCTCGAGCTGCACGGACACGCCCTCGCCGACCTCGGCGTCAAGCGGCCCGCCACCTCTGCCGAAGAGATGTTCCGCGCCGCGATCGAGATCCGGCGCGAGCACCGCGCCTGGGGCTACGACCGCGCCGAGGTCGAGGGTGCCTGGTCGCGCATCTGCCGTCGCGGCTACAAGGGCAAGGACACCCTGGTGTTCAGCCAGCCCCTGCTCGCCGACGCCACGCCGGACCAGATCGCCCTGCTGCTCGACGCCCTCGCCGGCTTCAAGGTCCACGTCGTCGTCACCGTGGCCGCCCCGGACACGTGGAGCGACCCGGACCTCGACCTCGGCGCGATCCTCGACCGCTGGACGAAGGCGGTCGGCAAGCCCGGGCGGGTGCACGTGGTCGTCGTACCTCCCGACCGTGGTCGCAAGGCCGTGTGGAAGGCCTTCGGCAAGATCGTCGGCTTCGGGACCGCGTCGCTGCCCCTGGACGGCGTCGGCAAGCCGCTCGTCGAGCGCCCGCAGCGGCTCGTCTCCATCGAGCGCCAGGAGGCGCTGCGCGAGCTCGGGCGGCGCTGGGAGCACCAGGTCGCCAGCCGCGAGGTCGACGTCCACGGCGACCTGACCGACCTCTGCGACAACGGCTGCGCCGTCGCGGACCCCCAGGAGCTGATCCACAGCTCCGACCAGGCACTCAACGACGCCCTGCGTGAGCTCGAGCGGCTCGCGCGCCGCAACGACACGCTCAGCACCCGGGTGGTCGAGCTGGAGCGCAAGCGCCGCAAGCTGCGCCGTCGGGAGAACGACCCGTCCGTTGCCTGACCTGCGGCTGGATCAGTGGGGCTGGATCAGTGCGGCTGCCAGGCGTCCTCGTCGGCGGTGCGGGACGTGACGGCCTTGGGGAGCTTCTGGTCGGCGAGCTGCTGGATCGAGACCTGCTCGAAGACGTCGCGCAGCGAGCGGCGCGCGGCGATCCACACGTGCTGGAGCACCTCGGCGGACTCGTTGTAGCTGACCGCCTCGGGACGCAGGCCGTAGACCGAGACGAGCGGGCCGTCGACGGCCCGGATGACGTCGGCCACCGACACCTCACCGGGGGGCCGACCCATGCGCCAGCCGCCCGACTGGCCGCGCTGCGACATCACGATGCCGGCGCGCCGCAGGTCGGCGAGGATCGCCTGGAGGAAGCCGTGCGGGATCTCCTGGAGCCGACCGAGCTCTTCGGCGCTGACCGCGCGACCGTCGACCCGCGAGGCCATCTCGATCAGCGCACGCAAGGCGTAGTCGGACTTGGCGGAAACTCGCATGAAGCCAGTGTCTCAGATAGATCGAGTCAATCACTGGACCAACGAGCCGCTGGTGCCGATCGACGGTGAGGGGCGGGAGATCCGGATCACGCGTGCTAGCCACGGCTTGCATGCAGCAAGCACCCTGCCTATCATTATGTTACCGACGAGTAGCGTCCTTCCTCGACACAGAAACGGTGGGTCAGTGAGCCACTACAAGAGCAACCTTCGTGACATCGAGTTCAACCTCTTCGAGGTCCTGGGCCGCGACGAGATCCTGGGCTCCGGCCTCTTCGGCGAGGTCGATGGCGACACCGCCCGCGAGATCCTCGGCGAGGTCGACCGCCTGGCCCGCGAGGACCTGGCCGCGTCCTACGAGGACAGCGACCGCAACCCGCCGGTGTTCGACCCGCAGAGCCACACCGCGCCCATGCCGGAGAGCTTCAAGAAGAGCTACCAGGCGTGGATGGACGCGGAGTACTGGCGCCTCCAGATCAACGAGGAGCTCGGCGGAACGCCGGCCCCCGCCACGATCAACTGGGCGATCGGTGAGCTCGTGCTGGGCTCCAACGCCCCCATCCACATGTACGCCGCCGGCGCGCCCTTCGCGGGCGTCGTGCACCGCAACGGCAACGACCGCGACAAGCGCGTCGCGCAGATCATGGTCGAGCGCCAGTGGGGCTGCACCATGGTGCTGACCGAGCCCGACGCGGGCTCCGACGTCGGCGCCGGCCGCGCGAAGGCCACCCCCAACGAGGACGGCTCGTGGAACATCACGGGCGTCAAGCGCTTCATCACCAGCGCGACGCACGACATGAGCGAGAACATCATGCACCTCGTCCTCGCGCGTCCCGAGGGCGTCGACGGCGTCGGCGGCCCGGGCACCAAGGGCCTCTCGCTCTTCTGGTTGCCCGAGACCCACTTCGACCACGAGTCCGGCGAGCTGACCGGCGAGCGCAACGGCGTCTACGTCACCAACGTCGAGCACAAGATGGGCATCAAGGTCTCCAACACCTGCGAGGTCACCTTCGGCGACCCACAGGTCGGTGGCGGCGAGGCTGCCCGGGGCTGGCTCCTGGGCGAGGTCCACGACGGCATCGCGCAGATGTTCCAGGTCATCGAGAACGCCCGCATGATGGTCGGCACCAAGGCCATCGCGACCCTCTCGACCGGCTACCTCAACGCGCTCGACTACGCCAAGTCCCGCGTCCAGGGCGCCGACCTGACCCAGTCGGGCGACAAGACCGCGCCGCGCGTGACGATCACGCACCACCCCGACGTGCGTCGCTCGCTGATGACGCAGAAGTCCTTCTCCGAGGCCATGCGCGCCCTCGTGCTCTACACCGCCTCGTGGCAGGACACCGTCATGATCGCCGAGCACGCCGGCGAGCGCGACGAGCTGGCCGAGAAGGTCAACGACCTGCTGCTCCCGATCGTCAAGGGCTACGGCTCGGAGCGCTCCTGGGTCCTGCTCGGCACCGAGTCGCTCCAGACCTACGGCGGCTCGGGCTTCCTGCAGGAGTACCCCATCGAGCAGTACGTCCGCGACGCCAAGATCGACACCCTCTACGAGGGCACGACGGCGATCCAGGGCCAGGACTTCTTCTTCCGCAAGATCGTCAAGGACCAGGGCAAGGCGCTGGGCCACCTCGCGGGCGAGATCCAGTCGTTCATCGACTCCGAGGCCGGCAACGGTCGCCTCAAGGTGGAGCGTCAGCTCCTCGCGACGGCGCTGGACGACGCCAACGCGATGGTCGCCCACATGATCAACGACCTGATGTCCGCCCAGGACGAGATCCGCAACATCTACAAGGTGGGGCTCAACACCACCCGCCTCCTCATGGCGCTGGGCGACGTGGTCTGTGGCTGGCTGCTGCTGCGCGGCGCCGAGGTGGCGCTGGGCAAGCTCGGTGGCGACGACCTGTCCGCCAAGGACAAGGCGTTCTACGAGGGCAAGGTCGCGGCTGCTCAGTTCTTCGCGCAGACCAACCTGCCCCGCCTCACCGCCGAGCGCGCCATCGCCGAGGGCATCGACCTCTCGCTGATGGACCTCGCCGAGGACGCCTTCTGATCCTGCTCCACCCGCACCGACGCACGACCCCCGCCCGGGTGACCGGTCGGGGGTCGTCGTGCGTCAGGGATCGGTCAGGCCGGGCGCCCGCGCAGGCTGCCCGGCTTGCGGTAGCGCACCGCGTCGAGCGCGGAGGTGAAAGCACGCTGCGACTCCGCCTTGACCAGGACGCTGTAGGGACCGTCGCGGTAGAGGTGGACGCGCCGCAGCACGACGTCACGTCGCGGGGTCTCCTTGGCCCACCGGAAGCCCCACCCGCGCCAGTCGGCCGGGCGGGCGTCGTACTCGTCACGGAAGTTGCTCTTGGCCGCGCGGACCGAGGACCAGTGGGTGTAGGTGATCGTCGCGACGCCGCCGGGTGTCGAGAGACGGCAGTCGAGGACGGTGAGCCGGTTGGCGGTGCCGCCGGCCTGCGCACAGCCGGCGGGGTCCTTGTAGACCCAGGCCAGGCCGGCCACCCCGCTCGGCTCGCTGCAGGCATCGGGGCCGTCGGTGCCCGTGCCGTCCCAGCAGCGGTACGACGGCGGTGGCGGTGCCGGGGTCGGGCTGGGGCTCTGCGTCGGGCTGGCCGACGGGCTCGACGACGGGCTCGACGACGGGGTCCTGCCGGGTCCCGGCCCGGTCGTGGCCTGGTTGCCGGGCCCGGGGGTGCGGGTCGGGCCCGGCCCGGTGGGCTCGGTGCCCTCACCGCCACCGCCACCGCCACCGCCACCGCCACCGGGCAGTGCCGCACCCTGCCCGGAGCCCTCGGGCGTGCCGCCGCCCGGGAGCGCCTCGCCCGGGCGGACCTCGGGGCTCGCCGGCACGGTCTCGGTGCTGAAGGTGACGCCACCGACGATCGACGGTGGCACCTCGGACACCTTCGCGGGTTCGGTCGCGACCGTCGTGGTCTCGTCGACGCGTCGTTCGTCGCCCTGCAGGCCGAGGGCGAGCGCCGTGCTGACCCCGAGGACGCCGACCACGCCCAGGACCGCGAGGGCGCCGCTGCGGCGGGCGTTGCGACGGCTCGGCTGCGCCGCCGCGCTCGGGGCGACCGTGGCGGCCGGCACCACCACCCCCGGCAGGACGGAGTGGCGCACCTGGGTGGCGGCCGGGAGCGCCAGCCTGTCGGGAGCGGAGGCCACGACGGCCGCGAGGTCGGCGCGCATCGCCCGGGCGGAGGTGTAGCGATCCTCCGGGAGCTTGGCCAGCGCCGTGGTCAGGATCGCGTTGATCGCGGTCGAGAACGCGTCGGTGGCAGGCAGCTGCGGCAGCGGTGCCTGGAGGTGGGCGACCGCGATCTCGACGTCGGTGCCGGCGTAGGGGGCGGTGCCGGTGAGCACCTGCCAGAGCACGCAGCCGACGGAGTAGAGGTCGCCTGGGACCCCGGCCTGCTCGGCGCGGTGCCGCTCGGGGGCCATGTAGGGGAACGATCCGACCAGGGCGCCCGTGCGGGTCACCTGCTCGCCGGGCGCCGTGGCGATGCCGAAGTCGCACAGGTAGGCGTGCAGGCGCTCGCCCCGCTGCCGGAGCAGGATGTTGCTGGGCTTCACGTCGCGGTGCACGACGCCGACCCGGTGGGCGTCCGCGAGACCGTCGAGCACCTGCATGACGAGGTCGACCGCCTGGCCCGGCGCGAGGCCTCCAGGACTGCCCAGCCGGTGGAGGAGGTCTCCGTCGGGGATCAGCTGCGTCACGAGGAACAGGCAGCCGTCGAGCTCGCCGTGGTCGTGCACCTGGACGACGTGGGTGCTGTCCATCCGCGAGAGCGCGAGCGCCTCCCGCTTGAAGCGCGCCCGGTAGTCGTCGTCGCCGGCCAGCTGCGGGGCGATGATCTTCAGCGCCACCTCGCGGTCGAGCACCCCGTCCACCGCAGCGAAGACGACCCCCATCCCGCCCCGGCCGAGCTCGCGGACCAGGCGGTAGCGGCCGAAGTCCTCACCGACGGCGGGCAGGCGGATCATCTGTGGGGCTCCAGGGGGTGGTGGTTCAGGGAGAGGGGGTCGGGCGGCGCAGGCCCTCGCGGGCGGCGGCACGGACGGCGTCCGTGAGCGTTCCCAGGGCGAGGCTGTCCAAACGCCATCGCTGCCAGAAGAGTCGTACGTCGACGTGGCCGCGCTTCAGCAGGCTCACCACCCGTCCCTCCGCCAGGTCCGGCAACGCCTGCGGATCGGGCAGCATCCCCCAGCCGAGCCCGCGGCGCACCGCCTCACGGAAGTCGTCGGAGGTCGGCACGCGGTGCACGACCGGTGGCAGCGCGCCGGCTCCTGCTCGCCCGGCGAGCAGGTCGTGCTGGAGGTCGTCCTTCTCGTTGAAGACCACCACCGGCATCCGTGCCCAGTCGTGGCCGCGGCCGACCCGCCACCGCTCGGCGAAGTCCGGCGCCGCGACCGGGCGGTAGCGCAGCACCCCCAGCGGCTCGACCACGCAGCCCTGCACCGGGGTCGGCTCGGAGGTGACCGCGGCGAGCACGTCACCGCGCCGCAGCAGGGCCGCGGTGTGCGCCTGGTCCTCGACGTGCAGCCGCAGCGTGGTGCCCGACCAGGTCGCCACGTCGCTCATCACCGGCCGGAACCACGTGGCCAGGGAGTCGGCACTCACGGCGACGGCCAGGTCGAGGGGCACCCGCTCCGAGCCGGCCGGCGCGTCGCCCAGGGCGTCGCGGGCCTCGTCGTACAGGAGGCGGGTCTGGCGGGCCAGGCGCAGCATGGTCTGCCCGGCCTCGGTCGGTCGGCAGGGTGTGGTGCGCCGGACGAGCACCCGGCCGGCGCCGGACTCGAGGGCCCGGATGCGCTGGCTGACGGCGCTCGGGGTCACGTGGAGGTGGCGCGCGGCGGCGTCGAAGGTGCCGTGCTCGACGATGGCCACGAGCGCTGCCAGCTGGTCCGGATGCGGCTGCATGAAGCAACTCTAATGATCCCTAAGATTCTTTCGCTGGTCTTGTGTCCAGACGCCGCCTAACGTCGGCGGCGTGCTCGACTCCCTCGCCTCCGGGCTGCTCACCGGCCTCACGCTGATCATCGCGATCGGCGCGCAGAACGCCTACGTCCTGCGGCAGGGACTCCTGCGCGCCCACGTCGGCCCCGTGGTGGCGGTGTGCGCGATCTCCGACCTGGTCCTGATCGTGGCCGGGGTCAGCGGCATCGGGACGATCGTGGAGCAGGCGGGCTGGATCCTCGACGTGGTGCGGTGGCTCGGCGTCGCCTTCCTGACCTGGTACGGCGTGAGCTCGCTGCTGCGCGCCCGTCGCCCGCAGAGCCTGGAGGCGGCCCGCGCCGGGGCGCCGTCGCTGCGCGCCGCCGTGACGACCGCGGTGGCGCTCACCTGGCTCAACCCGCACGTCTACCTGGACACCGTGCTGCTGCTCGGCTCCATCGCCAACGCCCAGGGTGAGGGTCGTTGGTGGTTCACCGTCGGCGCGTGCACCGCCAGCATCGTGTGGTTCACCGGCCTCGGCTACGGCGCCCGGCTCGCCGAGCGGGCGCTCGCGACGCCGCGCGCCTGGCGGATCCTCGACGTGCTGATCGGCCTGACCATGCTCGCGATCGCGGTCAAGCTCGCCCTGGGCTGAGATGTCCGGGCTGACTCTTCCGGTCTGACTAGGCTGCCGCCCATGGATGACCAGCAGCTGCTCGCCGGCCACATCGACGTCTGGTGGAGCGCGATCGACGACTTCACCACCCTGCTCGAGGAGCTCACGCCCGAGCAGTGGGACCTCCCGACCGACCTGCCGGGCTGGGACGTGCGGGCCGTCGCCGCGCACGTCGCCCACCTCGAGGCCATCCTGGCCGGCGGCCCGGAGGAGACGGCCGACGTCGGCGAGCCGCCCCACGTGACCGGCTTCCTCGGCCTCTACACCGAGATCGGCGTCGTCAACCGCCGCGACGCCGCCCCTGACGCGATCATCACCGAGATCCGCCAGGCCGCCACCACCCGGCACACCCTCCTGCTCGCCGACCCGCCCACCGACGCCTCCGCCAAGCCCGATGTCGTCTTCGGTGGCGTGCCGTGGACCTGGGAGGTGCTGCTGCGCAACCGTCCGCTGGACGTGTGGATGCACGAGCAGGACGTACGCCGGGCGGTCGGTCGCCCCGGTGGCCTCGACACCGCACCGGCCAAGCACACCGCGGACTACCTCGCCGAGAGCCTCGGCTTCGTCCTCGGCAAGAAGGTCGGCGCGGCGCCGGGGACCAGCCTCGTGCTGGAGATGGCCGGCAGCGAGCCCTTCGCCTTCGTGATCAACGACGCCGGTCGCGGCGAGCGGCTCACCGACGTCCCTGCCGACCCCACCGTCACGCTGCGGATGGACCGCGGGACCTTCGTGGTGCTCGCCGGCGGTCGTTGCCCGGCCGAGCCGGACGCCATCGTGGTCGAGGGCGACCAGGCGCTCGGCCAGCAGGTCGTCGACGCGATGGCCACGACCCCGTGAGCTCCAGCTGGCGGCTGACCGACGTCCCCGACCAGTCCGGGCGCACGATCGTCGTCACAGGCACCACCGTCGGCGGGCTGGGGCACTTCACGGCACTCGAGCTGGCCCGTCGCGGGGCTCGCGTCGTCCTGGCCGGTCGCAGCGCGACCAAGGTCGCCGAGACCGAGTCGGCCATCCGCACCGAGGTGCCGGCCGCCTCGTTGGAGCAGCTGGTCGTCGACCTGTCGGACCTCGGGTCGGTGAGGTCCGCTGCTGCTGCCGCGTCGTCGTACGGCCCGATCGACGTGCTGATCAACAACGCCGGCGTGATGGCCACCCCCCACACCCGCACCGGCGACGGTCTCGAGCTGCAGATGGCGACCAACCACTTCGGGCCGTTCCTCCTCACCGGGCTGCTCCTGCCGCAGCTGGTCGCCAGCGGTGACGCACGGGTCGTGGCGGTGTCGTCGCAGTTCCACCGCTATGCCAAGGCAGCCCCGCTGGGCGACCCGCGCCAGGACGCCGGCCGCTACGACAAGTGGCGCACCTACGGGGCCACCAAGCTGGCCAACCTGCTCTTCACCTACGAGCTGGACCGACGCGCTCGCGAGGCCGGCCTCCCGGTCGAGGCACTGGCGGCGCACCCCGGCTTCGCGGGGACGCACCTGGCGGCCAACGGTCAGTACGGCCGCTCGTCGGGAGGCGTCGCCTCGATCCTCGACGCGACCATCAAGGCGGTCTCGCAGTCGGCGGCCGCCGGCGCCTGGCCGACGCTCATGGCGGCCACCGCCGACCTGCCGGGCGGCACCTACTGCGGCCCCAGCGGGCCGGCGCAGCTCGCGGGCGCACCGCAGGTCGTCACAGGCAGCCGCGCTTCTCGCGATGCTGACGCGATGCGGCGGCTGTGGGAGACCAGCGAGGAGACCACGGGGATCCGCTACCCCTAGGAGCTGCGCTCCCGGTCGCGGATGCGCACCATGCCGGTGAGCGTGGCGACGTAGGCCGAGCCGTCGGGGCCGAGGATCACGGCGGAGTGGTGGTTGTCGAACATCGTGCCGATGCCGGTGCGCACGGAGAAGGCGGTGCGACCGGTGCGGGCGTCGATGGCGGTGAAGTACCACGCGTTGACGCCGAGCAGGCTGCGGCGCTTGGTGTAGGCGTAGACCAGGCCGTTGGCCAGCGACACCTTCGCCACCGACGTGGGGGCGACCTGGTCGTTGGTCCACACGACGCCGCACTCACCGTCGACCACGTCGACGCGTGCGAGGCCGCCGGGGGTCGTGCGGCCCAGGACGGTGCGCAGGGGGCCGGTGTAGCCGTAGTTGTTCTCCACGACCACGCCGCTCGGGCCGACCGCGACCAGGGAGGTGTCGGTGGCGCTCTCACCGTCCTCGAAGACCGTCTGCTGGCAGACCAGGTCACCGTCCTCGACGGTGTAGAACTGCACGTTCATCTTGGGGTCGGCGTTGTCGGTGATGGCGACGAGGCCGCTCGGCAGGATCGTGGGCGTGGTGCCGCTGCCGCGGCTGGGCTGGCCGTCCTTCTGCTCGGTCCCGCGGTCATAGATCGTGCGCCAGCGGATCGTCGGGCGCCCGGCGGGGTCGACGCCGAGCTCGTAGAGCGCCTCGACGGTGACGACATAGACCCCGCCGTCCTGGTCGACGGAGAACGAGGTGGCGATCTCCTCGCCGAGCTCGAGCAGCTGCACCTTGCCGGTGCCGGGATCGACGAAGCCGACCCGGCCCTGCTCGGTCCCGAACCAGGTGCGCCCGTCCCAGTCAGGCATCAGCGCGACCAGGCAGTCGTCGTCGGGCACGTCTCCCGAGAGGTCGTACGACGTCTGGATGGTGAGGTCGGGATCCCCGCGCCCGTCGGCCGTCGTCACCGCGACGATCTCGCGCTCGGTGGTGGCCGTGACGGCACGGTCCTGGTCGTCGAGGAAGAAGGCCGAGGCTAAGCAGCCGTCGTCGTCGGGCCGCGCCGGCAGCTCGAGGGTGTCCTGGGCGCGCATCGTCTCGGGGTCGAGCACGTGCAGCACCGGTCCGCTGGCGTTGCCGCAGAGCGCGACCAGCCGGTCGTGCGTGTCGAAGGCGACGGTGGGGCACGTCTCGGTGCCGAACCAGGCGGTGTCGACCGACGGGGACTCCCCGAGCGGGCCGGGGCCGGGGTAGGCGTCGGTGGACCAGCCGTCGTTGTGCATCGTGCTGGTGCCGTTGACGGCCAGCCGCGGGTGCTGCGGGACCCGGAGGTCGATGGGCTGCGGGGTGGCCGGGCTACCGAGGTAGCGCGGGGTCGCCAGCGACCCGATGCCCGGCGGGATCGGGAGGAAGCCGTCGGGCAGCAGCACCACGACGCCGGCCAGGACGGCCGCGGTGGCGGCCCAGCCGGTGACCACGCGCCAGGTGGGTCGCAGCCAGCCCCGCACGCGCGCGACCGCCAGCGACCCGAGCGCGAGCAGCAGGGCCAGCGGGCCGATCGCCCAGACGAGCAGGGCGACCGCCACGAGGGCGAGGCTGCGCTGGAACCTCACACCCCAAGTTCTACAGGGTTGCCGCTGCCCGACGCGCCGGGGTCCACAGGAAGACCAGGACAGGGGGTGACGCTATGGACGCGTGGCTGTGCCGGTCCTAGCATCCCTGGCATGCGCCGCCACCTGATGGGAGCCGTCCTGCTCCCCCTCGTCCTGAGCCTGGCGGCGATCCCGCAGGCGCAGGCCGACCCGCCGAGCGACGCCCTGGCCTACGACTCCTTCGATGCCGTGACCTACAACCCTGAGAGCCCGTCCGGCACGGAGCTCCCGGTGAACCGCGCCTACACGTTCATCACCCCGACCTCGAGTCCTCTCGACACCTCCGCCTTCAGCGTCCAGACCGGCGAGGCCGAGACGACCGCCAACCACAACGGATGCCTCGTGGCGCCGGGCGAGGCCGCCTATGCGGGGCGCACGGCCTGGGTCCGCTTCGATCCGGCCGTGGACGGCAATCTGCTCGTGCGCGCCATCACTCCCGGCTACGACTCCGTGATGATCCTGCACCAGACCTCGGACGTGCCTTGGGGACAGGCAGACCTCTCGACCCTGCAGGCCACCGAGTGCGCCTCGAACGATCCCGCAGCGGGCAACGAGACGATCGGCTCCTGCAACGGCACTCCCTGCCTCGCGGTCACCGCCGAGCTGGCCTACTACGTGCAGGTCGGGGGGCGCTGCGCGAGCAGCACGGATCCGACGACGTGCAGCGCGCCCGACGTCCCCGGCGGCAGCACTCGCGTCGAGGTGCGGTTCGTCCCGGACGACTCGGACGGGGACGGTGTCCCCGACACACAGGACCAGTGCGTCGGTGGCGTCGTCGGCGGGGTCAACGGCGCCGGGTGTCCCGACGCGGACGGCGACGGGCTCGCCGACACCGATGACGCCTGTCCGTCCCTGGCCGGCAACCCGGACCCGCCCTTCGACGGCTGCCCCGAGGGCCCGGTGCCACCGGATCCCGACGGCCCCGTGGACGTCACGATCGTCGCCCTCGACGGCAACCGGTTCAACACCCGCGAGATCGATGTCAAGCTGCACCTGAACTGGCCCCAGGGCGCCACCAGCGCCGTCGCCAGCAACGGTGACGGCGCCTTCCGCCCCATCCCGCTGCAGGCCGTGGTGCCCTGGAAGCTCGAGCCCAGCTCCAAGAGCGAGACTCGCGAGGTGAAGGTCGTCTTCTCCGGCTCCGCCCCGACTGAGAGGGACCGCGACACCATCACGCTCGACCCGGTGGCCCCCCGTCTGGCCCAGTCCTTCCTGCTGCGCACGGCGAGCGGCTGGAACCTGGCCCTGAAGATGACCGACGACCGGACCGGGGTCCGCCGGGTGCGGGTGCTCGACGCTTCCGGCGACTCGATCGCCGGTCGGGTCTTCTGCGCGCCCCGAGCCGGGTGCCTCTTGATCCGCGAGGGCCGTTTCAAGGGCCTCGGCCCTCAACCCACCGCGGCCCTGGTCCAGGACGCCGCCGGCAACCAGCGACGCGTCCGTCTCGTTGCTCGCCAGTCCTCGTGCTCCGGCAACGAGCACACCGTGCTCTCCAAGCTCAACGTCGGTCGCGTCGGGTGCTTCTTCGTGGGCGAGCGCATCACGCGCAGCGAGGCGCGGGAGTACGACTGGCCCGATGCCGAGCTCCGCCTGCGACGTCTGTCGAAGCGGGTCTTCCGAGTTCAGCAGCTGGCGGCATGAGTGCCGGCACGGGCACCCACCCCGGCCGCGACTGACGTGGGACCGGTCGGCTGGGTCGCACTCGGGGTGGGGGCTGCGGTTGCCGTCCGCCTCGCGCTGCAAGCCCGACGCGACCCTGGGGACCCGGCGAGATCGCGCAAGCTGAGGGTGGCTCTGGGTCTGGCGACCACGGTCGCTGCGATCATCGCGGGCGCTGTCCTGATCGGTGTCCAGTCGGTGCCGGCCCCAGAGCCCCGCGGCATCGGAGTGCTCGTCGAGGGCACCGACAGCCTGGCCATCCGCGGGTTCGACACCGGGCTCACCGTGTCCCTCAAGGCACGCGTGATCGGGTGCGGTGAGCCCGTCGCCGTCGCCCTCACGATCGCGCCGACGGCAGAGTTCTGGCGTGACCACGCAGCGGTCCTGAGGTCGCAGGCCGTCGTCCGTGTGGCCGTCCCGGACGCCGGGATCTCCCGTATCGACGTCGCGACCGCGACCGATGCCCTCGCCGCCGTCGTCGACCCTCAAGGGGCCAGCGCCGACCGGGACGGCGCCACCCTCAGCTCTGTCGACCCGGACGACGAGACCGGGACGACGATGCTCGAGATCACGGTCCCCGGGTGGGGCCGGTCGCTCGCCCCGGTCATCATCGACTTCACGGCCGACTGGACCGAGCGCCGCAGCAGGCTCGGCGGGTGCTACCTGAGCCTCCCGGCGCTGACGGGCCACCCCACCGTGCTCAGCGGCGCCCAGCTCGCAGGGACCGCGGTCGCCCTGGACGAGGACCTCGGCTCACGCGACGCCAACGTCTTCGAGGTGGAGTCCCGCTCGGCGGGCCTCCACGCCTACTGGAACTCCGACTACGAGGTGACCCGGGGCGTCGCTTCGATCGATCTCGGTGACTACACGCTCCAGGGCGCGACGTCTGCTGCGCCGGACACCAGCCTGTCCGGGGCTCCTGCGTGGACCTGCCGGACCACCATCCCGGACACCTTCGCCAACATCGACACCCAGGACCCGGACGAACCCACCGCCGACTTCAACATCACCGGCTCGCAGGCCACGACCGTGGCCTTCTCAGCGGAGCGGATCCAGCAGATCCTGGAGCAACGCACGTGCGCGACGTTCGTCGCCATCGAGGCACCGGGCGCCGGGACCAAGCGCGATCTCCTCCTGATCATCATCGGCGCCCTCTTCTCGATCGGGATGGAGCTGGTCCTCTCGGGGTTCGTGCGTGAAGAGCGCTCCGTGCAGGCCGTGGCCACGTCCTGACCCCCGCCTCACCGACCGCGACGGGCGAAGTCGGGGACGGCCTTGGCGAAGGCCGCCTCGCGCGCCACCTTGGTGTTGTGCGCGAAGAGCAGCACGAGCTGCTCGGCGCGCTCGCGGGCGAACGTACGCCGCGGGCTCGCCGTCCACGTGTCGTTGAAGAGGCGCTTGGTGGCCGCCAGCTGGTCGGGGCTGCGCAGCCTGAGGCGCTCGGCCAGCTCGAACGCAGCGGAGACCGGGTCGGCGGCCAGCTCGGTGACCAGGCCCAGGTCGAGGGCCTCCTTGCCGGTGAGGACCTCGGCGGTCATCGTGAGCCTCTTGGCGGTGTCGATGCCGACCAGCTCGGCCAGGGAGCGGATGCCGCTCATGTCGGGGATGATCCCCCACTTGCCCTCGAGCACCGACCACTGCGACTCGGGCGTGGCGATGCGGAAGTCGGCGGCCAGCGCGATCTGCAGCCCGCCGCCGAGGCAGTGTCCGTGCACCGCGGCGATCACCGGCACGGGGACCCGGCGCCAGGCCCAGCAGGCCTCCTGGAAGGTGTTGGTGCCGCGCCAGGGCCGAGGCACGAAGTGCGTCACGACCTTGACGGGCTGCTTCATCACGTGCGCGAAGTCGAGACCGGCGCAGAACGCGTCGCCCTCGCCGGAGACCACCACGGCCCGCAGGGTGCGGTCCTTGCGGAGCATCTGTGCGGTCGACACCAGGTCGTCGAGGATCTGCAGGGTCAGCGCGTTGAGCTTGTCCGGCCGGTCGAGCCGGACGTGGGCGATGCCGTCCACGACGGAGCAGGTGACGTGACTCATGGGAGAAGGGTAGGGGGCGCCGAGGCCTTGCCCGGCGGAGGCCGCGTGGCCGTGACGACCACCGACCCGGCACCCTGGATGCCATGACACGCCTGCACCTCGACCCGGACTCCGCGGACGTCAACGCCTACAAGCTGATGACCTCGCTGGTGGTCCCCCGCCCGATCGCGTGGGTGGCGAGCCGCTCTGCCGCGGGCGTGGGCAACCTGGCGCCGCACTCGTTCTTCACCGTGGTGTGCGCCGACCCGCCGATCGTGGCGTTCGCCTCGATCGGCGACAAGGACACGCTGCGCAACGTGCTCGAGACTCGCGAGTTCACGATCAGCGTCGCCACCGAGGCCCTCATGGACGAGGTCAACGCGACCGGCGCGCACTTCGACGCCGACACCGACGAGGCGGCTGCGCTGGGCATCGAGATGCGCCCCAGCACGGTCGTCGGCCCGCCCGCTGTCGCGGGCTCGCCCGGCGCGATGGAGTGCACGCTCCACTCCACCGTCGACTTCGGGAGCTCGACCCTGGTGCTGGGCACCGTGGTGTCCTTCAGCGTCGACGAGGACGTGATGGAGGACGGGCTGCCGGCCTACGACCGGATGGGACCGGTCGCCCGGCTGGGCCGCGAGGAGTGGGGCCTTCCCTCGCCGACCGTGTCGGTGGCACGGCCGGCGAGGCCCCAGGACATCGACCCGCAGGTCGGGAGCCGGACCGAGACCGGGCTCAGCGAGCGCTGACCTGGGTCACCCAGTAGTCGGTCGTCGGGGTCGACGGCGTGGTGAAGCGCGCGTTGGGCAGGTAGAGCCGCCTGCCCAGCTTGGCCACCGTGGTCGGAACGTCGAAGTCCGGTGAGGTGATCTCGCGGACCTTCGTCCCGCTCGTGCCGGCCTTGTCGAGCTCGACGACGGCCACCTTGTTGAGCCTGTTCTGCACGGCGTAGAGGGTGCGCCCCTGGAGCAGCAGCCCGTCACCGTTCGTGAGCAGCGTGCCGCCCAGGTCGACCTCGGTGGCCTCGCCCGACTCGCGGTCGACGCGGAAGAGCCCTCCGGTGGAGGAGTTGACGACCAGCAGGGCGCGACCGTCGGGCGTCTGGGTGATGCCGTTGGCGTTGAGCCCGGCGTTCTGCACCCACTCGCCGGTGAGCGGGACTGTCACGACGTCCTCGGGGGCGGGCAGCTCGCCCTTCGGGCCCAGGGGCAGCGCGAAGAGGCGGGCGTTCTGGGAGTCGGTGAACCACGCGGTGTCGCGGGTGAGCACGACGTCGTTGATGAAGGCGGCGCCCTCGGCGAGCTGGTAGCTCGCCAGCACCTCGCCGGTCCGGGCGTCGACCACCCGGGCGTCGCCGGCCGTCCCACCGGAGACGAAGAGCCGCTCGCGCTCGTCGACCTTGAGCCCGACCGAGGGCGTGCCCGGTCCCTGGCTGACGACCTCGCCCTCGCCGGAGCGCAGGTCGATGGCGTAGAGGTCGCCGTCGAGCCGGGAGCCGAAGTAGGCCGTGGCCTGCTTGCCGATCGTGATGCCCTCGGGCTGGAAGCCGTCGGGCAGCTCCACCCGCTCGGGGAAGGCCGTGCGCTCGCCCCTGTCGGGCGGGGTCGCGGTCGCTGCGCCGGCTCCGAGCACGGCGGTAAGGGCGAGCCCTGCGGCCAGACCGGTCGCGAGGCCGGTGGTCAGGGTGGTGCGCGGGGTCCTGCGGTGTGCGGTCGTCATCGACTTCTCCTGCGGTCGGGGGCGCCGAGGAGCAGCCCCGACGCCGAGAACGGGACGGTGTCGAGACTAGGCAGGCACCGGTTGCGCCCCTGCCCACGCAGCTCTCGTCCACGGGCGCGTACGGACACGAACGGAGATCGGATGGGGTGCGTGAGCGCACACGGCGAAATCCTTGAACGCCTCGATCGGCGGACTACGACTGGAAAGGCAACACCAGCACATCCGACCTCCGAACCCAACTGAAAGTGGAGGACAAAATGCGCAACCTCATCACGAAGTCCATCGCCGTCACCGCGACCGCCGGGCTGCTGACCCTGGGCGGTGCCTCGCTCGCCGGGGCTGCCCAGGCCGACGAGCCGTTCACCTCGAACGACACCTCCTCGGAGACCACGAGCAACCAGGTGGAGGACCTCCTCGACGTCTTCTTCGGCGACCTGCTCGGCGCCAACGGCTTCGACCTCGGCGACGTGACCGACAACGGGTCCGGGAACGGCAACGGTCTCGACCTCGACCTCGGCGACGTCACCGACAACGGCTCCGGAAACGGCAGCGGCAGCGGCTCCGGCAACGAGACCGGCAACGGCTCCGCGAACGGCAACGGATCCGGCAACGAGACCGGCTCCGGCAACAACGTCGAGACCAACCCGACCATCGACCCGGACGTCAACGTCGCGCCCGAGATCGACCTGTCGCCCAGCGCGGGCAACGGCAACGAGACCGGCAACGGCTCGGGCAACGGGTCTGGCAACAGCAGCTCGGAGAGCACCGAGAGCTCCACGGAGGACAACAGCTCCGAGGAGACCACGACCGAGGACAACGACTCGCAGTCCGACTCGGACTCCTCCTTCGGTGGCCTGCTCAACGGTCTCTTCTGAGTCACGTCTGACCGGCACGCCCGTCCGTGAGGCGTGACCGGATTCGTGCGCTGGGGCGCTCGACCTCCACTGGTCGAGCGCCCCAGCGCCATGTCCGGCCGATTGGCTCAGGTCCTCCGCCGCCGTGCCGATCAGTGCCTCGATGATCCCGTCCAGGAAGGACACCCCGTGCCGGACGCCACTCCCTTCGAGTCGCTGAGCCGCCACTCCGCCGTGCGCCGCTCACGCAAGGCCGATCTGCTCTCGGTCAGCCGCAGCATCGAGCTGAGCTTCACGGGCGAGGGCGCGGCCACCGTCTACGTCTGCCTCCAGCACGTCGACTTCCTGACCTCGGCGACGGTGCGCACCTATGACCGGATGGCACGCTTCGGCACCCGGGTCCACGTCTACGGCGTCGACGTCCGCTCGCGCACCGACCTGCGCGGCCTCTTCCACCTGCACGACGTCTCGCCCCGCTCCCCGCTCGCGCTGGAGTGGAACATCCTGATCCTGGGCAGCCGGTCCACGACGGCGCTGGCCGCCCGCGAGGAGGCACCCCTGCCCGGCACCAGGGGCGGTGACGGTGATCGTCGATTCGCCTTCCTCACCACGACCGACCCGCACGACGTACGTTTCGCCGCGGCCGCCCTGTCGGCCGACGCGTTCGTCGCCTGACGGCAGCCGGGGCCACGGCGGCCCGCTCGCTAGCCTGAGCCGCGATGAGCAGCATCCGCGACTTCCTCGACCTCGTCGAGCAGCTCCCGAGCGTGAGCAGCAGCGACCACGGCCACTACACGCGCTTCCAGGTCGCCGCCCACACCTTCGGCTACCTGTGGCCCGCGACGACGACCGTCGGGCTGAAGCAGACCCGCGCCGAGCAGCTCGGGCTCGTCGCCGAGCGGCCCGAGGTCTTCGAGGTGCAGTTCACCGCCGGCGCCTTCGGGTGGGTGGTCGTGCACCTCGAGGGCCTGGAGCGCGACGAGCTGGCCGAGCTCACCTTCGAGGCGTGGCGCCTCACCGCTCCCGCGACCCTGGTCGAGGAGCGCGACGACCGGCTCCCCACCTGAGCGCCCGTAGGCTGGACAGGTGAGCCTGGCCCCCGACAGCACCGCCCTGACGCCGGCCCTCGGCGACCTCTTCGCCCGCGAGCTGCCCGAGCTCGCCCTGCCGTGGCGGGCCGAGGCGACACCGGAGCCGACCCTGCTGGCGCTCAACGAGCCGCTGGCCGAGAGCCTCGGCCTCGACCCCGCCGCGCTGCGCACGCCCGAGGGCCTCGGGCTGCTGACCGGCACCCTCGTCCCCGCCGGCGCGACCCCGGTGGCGCAGGTCTACGCCGGCCACCAGTTCGGCGGCTACTCCCCGCGCCTCGGCGACGGCCGGGCCCTGCTCCTGGGCGAGATCACCGACACCGACGGCGTCCTGCGCGACCTGCACCTCAAGGGCTCCGGCCGCACCCCGCTCGCCCGCGGCGGCGACGGGCTGGCGGCGGTCGGCCCCATGCTGCGCGAGTACGTCGTCAGCGAGGCCATGCACGCCCTCGGCATCCCGACGACCCGCGCGCTGGCCGTCGTCGCCACGGGGCGGACCGTCCGCCGCGAGACGCCGCTGCCTGGGGCGGTGCTCGCCCGCACGGCGAGCAGCCACCTGCGCGTGGGGAGCTTCCAATATGCCCGCGCCACCGACGACCTCGACCTGCTGCGCCGCCTGGCCGACCACGCCATCGCGCGCCACCACCCCGACGCGGCGCAGGCCGACAACCCCTACCTCGCGCTCTTCGACGCGGTGGCGGCCGCCCAGGCGTCGCTGGTCGCGCGGTGGATGTGCGTCGGCTTCGTCCACGGCGTGATGAACACCGACAACGTGACGATCTCCGGCGAGAGCATCGACTACGGTCCCTGCGCCTTCCTCGACGTCTTCGAGCCGACCACGGTCTTCAGCTCGATCGACGAGGGCGGCCGCTACGCCTTCGGCAACCAGCCGCCGATCACGGAGTGGAACCTCGCGCGCCTCGCCGAGGCGCTGCTGCCCCTCATCGACGACGACCAGGAGAAGGCCGTCGCCCTGGCGGTGGAGGGGCTGGGCCGCTTCCGCGACCGCTACGCCGAGGCCTGGAAGGCCGGCACCCGCGCCAAGCTCGGCCTTCCCGCCGGGCTCGACGACGCGGTCGCCACACCTCTGGTCGACGAGGTCTACGAGCTGATGCGCGCCAACCACGTCGACCACACCGGCTTCTTCCGCGCCCTGGGCAGTGCCGCCCGCGGCAACGCCGAGCCGGTCCGGGGTCTGGTGCTCGACCTCGCCGGGATCGACGCGTGGCTCGAGCGCTGGCTCGCGGCCTGTCCCTCGGGCCCTGACGCGGACGCGATGGACCGGGTCAACCCGATCTACGTCCCGCGCAACCACCTCGTCGAGGAGACGCTCGCCGCGGCCACCGCCGGTGACCTGGCACCGCTCGCGAGCCTGCTGGCCGCCGTGCGGGCGCCGTACGACGAGCGGGCGGGCCTGGAGCGCTACGCCGAGCCCGCGCCCGACTCCTTCGGCGACTACCAGACGTTCTGCGGCACCTGACCCGACCGCTCGTCGGCGAGGAGCGCCTCGCGGTCCTCGGCCAGCACGAAGCCGAGCGCGACGGCCCGCTCCGCCGCGGCGGCGTAGGCGGACCGGTAGTGGTGGACATCGCGCCACAGCGCCCCGATCTGCTCGGCCGGAAGCACCCTGCTGCTCCC
Organism: Nocardioides sp.; assembly: GCF_031397825.1. Lineage (GTDB taxonomy): Bacteria > Actinomycetota > Actinomycetes > Propionibacteriales > Nocardioidaceae > Nocardioides. The sequence goes on along the minus strand of NZ_JANNML010000231.1, from coordinate 2,969 downwards.
GAAGAGGCGGCACAGGGCCGATGCTCCCGGGACCTCGGTCCCGGACAGCACCTCGACCGGTGCGTCCACGACGGGGGTGCGCACGCCCCCGATCACATTGCCGACGTCGTCGAGCACGAAGGCGCCGTCGACCACGTCGAGAGGCGGGGCCTGGGGCGCCGCGTCACCACCGCGGGCCCAGCGCTCGAGGTGGTGCAGCGCTGCCCGGACGACGAAGACCTGCTGTCCGCGGTTGACCGGCTCCGAGCAGCCGAGGAAGTCCTCGAAGTCACCGATCACGTGCTTGTCGGCGTGCGCCGTGCCCGCGACCTCCCACACCCGCAGCAGGTCGTGGTCGGGCTGACGGGCCGGCAGGTAGTCGAGGTAGCCGAACAGGTCGGTCTCGGTCTGGACGACGAGCACCGGCACGTCGAGGTCGGTGCGCAGCCGCGTCGGGACGCCGCGCAGCCGCTCCTCCAGCCGGACCCCCTCGCCCGCACGACCGAGCGGCAGCGCCGCACCTCCGCGGCTGTGGATCAGGAGGCCGTCGAGGAGGCCGGCGATCGGCTGCACGCCGTTGGCGTACGACGTGAGGGCGAAGGCCGACTGCGACTCACCGGTCGCGAGGACGCACGTGGAGCCGAGGGACTCGGCCACGGCGCGGGCCACGGAGGTGAAGACGTCGTAGCAGAACGCGTCGCCCGGGTGGGCCAGGTCGGCGTAGCGCTCGGGATTGCCGCCGCGCAGGCCGGGACTGCCCCGGCCCCCGATCGCGACCAGGGTGAGTCCGCCCTCGACGCCGGCGTGCTGGGCGGAGACTGCGGCGTAGGCGTGCCCGCGCCGCACGACCTCCTCGGCGTAGAACGTCCACCCCGGAGCGGCGTCCTGGCCGCTGCTGACGTTGAGCCACTCGACCACGAGCGTGCCGCTCGCGTGCTCGGGAGCAGGTGACCGCACGACGACGCGCGTCGCGAAGTCGGCCGTGCCGTCGACCTCGAGCGACCAGTGACCGTCGGCCGGCAGGTCGTCGGCGCGGTAGGACACCGCCGTGCCGCTGGCGACGTGCTCGGTCTCGGTGTAGCCCCACGCGGCCAGGTCCGGCCCCGGACGGGCGGAGGCGATCCCGGCGTCGCCGGGTGGGAGGGCCCGCAGCGTGGTCAGGACTTGTCCCGGGCCCGGGCCGCCCTGGCGATCGTCTCCTCGACGATCGAGTTGATCCGCGCGCCGTTGGGCCACCCGGCGTAGTGGCACAGGAAGATCACGATCTCCCGCAGCTCGGTGTCGTCGAGCTCGCCGTTGGCGTGCGCCGCGGGGATCTGGATCCCGAGCACGTCGGCGCCGCCGGTGCCGGCGAGCAGCCCGATCAGCAGCAGCCGCCGGTCGCGGTCGGAGAGCCCCTCCCGCTGCCAGATGTCGCCGAAGAGGTGCTCGACGGTGAGGCCGAAGAAGTCCCCGACACCGTCGGTCATGTCGAAGCCGTAGACCTGCTCCATCTTCTCCAGGCCCAGGCGGCGCTTCTCCGGGAGGTCGTCGAACTTGCCGGTCATGTCGTCTCCTCGGATGAGCGTTGGTCGGAGGTCGTGCGTGGGTCGAGACCCAGCCCCGGCCCGAGCCGCTCGAGCGCGAGCCTGGCGAGCGGCACCTCGACGCCGAGCTGGTCGGCGAGGTCGGTGGCGAAGCCGAGGTCCTTCTCCCCCAGCGCGCGCACGTGGGTGAAGACACCGTGCCAGAAGTCGCCCTCCGGGATGGGCGCCGCGGTCTCGCGGTGCATGATCGCGCCGGGCCCGCCGGTGATCGCGTCGGTGTGGCGCACGACGTCGCCCAGCGCCTTGAGGTCGAGCCCGGCCGCCTCGGCGAGCCGCTGCGCCTCGGTGGCGGCGGTGAACGCCACGAAGTGCATCAGGTTGCGGGCCAGCTTGAAGGTCGTGCCGGCGCCGATCGGCCCCGCGTGCACCACCTTGGTCCCCATCGCGTCGAGCACCGGCCGGGCCGCGGCGAAGGCGTCGTCGGAGCCGCCCACCATGATCGCGAGCGTGCCATCCGAGGCGCCCATCGAGCCGCCGCTGACCGGCGCGTCCAGGAGACGTACGCCGTGGCGCGCGGCCGTGTCGGCCAGCTCACCGGGCGTGGCCGGTGCGACGGTCGAGTGCACCACGACGGTGAGCCGGTCCCCCGCCCTCGCTGATCGGCCGAGCACCTCACGGAGCACGTCGCGCACCTGGTCGTCGTCGCGCACCATCACGCAGAGGACGTCGACGTCGGCCGCGAGCTCGGCCACGCTGCCGGCGACCTTCGCCCCTGCGGCCTCGAGCTCGGCCAGCGGCTCGGGCGCGACGTCGTACACGGTGAGGGTGAGGCCGCGGGCGGGCGCCTCGGATGCGAGCCGCAGCGCCATCGGCTTGCCGATGTTGCCCAGCCCGATGAAGCCGACCCTGGTCGTGGCCACGTCGGTCACGACCGGAAGGTCTGTCCGCCGTCGACGGCGAGGATCTGGCCGGTCACCCACGACGCCTCCTCGGAGAGCAGGAAGACGCAGGCGCCGACCATGTCCTCGGGCTGACCCATGCGCTTGAGCGCGAGGCCCTTGACCAGGTCCTTGGCGGCGTCGCCGGCCTGTGTGCGCGTCGCGGCGGTGTCGGTGGGGCCGGGGGCGATCGCGTTGACCCGGATGCCCATGCCGCCGACCTCGTGGGCCAGCTGGTGGGTCAGGCCGTTGACGCCGACCTTGGCCAGGCCGTAGAAGCCGGAGTAGAGGTAGGCCGCGGTCGAGCTCTGGTTGACGATCGAGCCGCCACCGCGCTTCTGCATCGAGGGATAGACCGCGCGGGTCATCACCAGGGCGCCGTCCATGTTCACGCTCATGAACTTCTTGTAGTAGTCCCAGTCGACGCTGATCAGCAGGTCGAAGGCCATCTCGCCGTAGATCGCGGCGTTGTTGACCAGCCCGTCGATGCCGCCATAGGCCGCGGTCACGGCCTCGACCAGCGCCG
>NZ_JANNML010000038.1:0-2019 GCF_031397825.1 Nocardioides sp. | reverse complement strand
GACACCTCACCGACCTCGAACCACACGGTCTTGGACTCCGCGGAGGAGGCCACGCCCCAGCGCGTCACGAGCTGGTCGACCATCAGCAGGCCACGTCCGGTGGCGGCCAGGCTGGCGTAGTGGCGCGGCACCGGCAGGTGGGCGCTGCGGTCCTGGACCGCGACCCGGGCACCGCCCTCGTAGAGCTGCACCGCGACGACGATGTCGGTCCCGGCATGGACCACGGCGTTGGTGACCAGCTCACTCACGCAGAGCTCGGCCGTGTCCACCAGTTCGAGGTCGAACGAGGACCCGGAGAAGGCGGCGCGCACCGCGCGGCGGGCCTCGGCGACGCTCGACGGGTGCGGCCGCAGCTGCCGGTTCTCCCGAGAGCGATCTCGACTGGGGTCGGTCACGCGACGTTTCTACCCCAACCGTCACGTGCGACACACCGCGTTCGGGGCCAGTTCACTACCTCAAGAGAAGGAATCCTCCACCGGCACAGGAGATCGGCCGATCTGGGCCCGTCCGCCGTGGCAGCGCGAAGGAATCGCCGCGACGTGCAACCTTGGAGGTGCGTGGTGCGTCTTCAGGTCAGAGAAGCACGGGAGAACCACGGAGAGGAACACGTCATGTCACGCAGGATCGTCGCTGTCGCCGTCGCGACCACCGCCCTCGCGGGCGGAGCCTGGGGCGTCGGTTCGGCGTACGCCGACCACCGCTCGGAGCTCGAGGACGCCCGCCCCTCGGCCGCGGAGCCAGCTGAACGCCCACGTCCGCTCGGCGTCGAGCCCGCGCCTGCCCCGACTGCCACCCCCACGCCGCGCCCCACCGAGCCGGCGCAGCGACCCGCGCCCCGTCGTACCCCGGCACCCCAGGTCACCCTCGAGCCCACGCCGGAGCCCGCTCCGGTCCTGCTCGCCGCGGGCGACGAGGGTCCGGAGGTGCGCGAGATGCAGGCCCGCCTGCGCCAGATCTTCTGGCTCTCCGGAGACGTCACCGACTACTACGGCGACACCTCGCGCGCTGCCATAGCCGGCTTCCAGACCAAGCGCGGCCTGCCGTCCACCGGCTCCCTGGACACCGTGACGCTCGAGCGGCTGGAGGGCATGACGACCGAGCCCACCTCCGACGAGCTGGCCAACATCGAGCCCGAGCCGGTCGACCCGGCGGACGGCGCCGTCCTGGACCCGCGCTGCGAGACCGGCCGCGTGCTGTGCATCGACAAGTCCAGCAACAGCCTGCGCTGGGTGGTCGACGGTGACGTGCAGCTCACGCTGGACGCCCGCTTCGGCGGTAACGGCTACACCACCCGCGAGGGGCAGTTCGCCGTCAACGAGAAGAGCCGTGACCATGTCTCGAGCATCTACGACACCTCGATGCCGTTCGCGATGTTCTTCAGCGGCGGGCAGGCGGTCCACTACTCGCCCGACTTCGCCGCCACCGGCTACGCCGGCGCTTCGCACGGCTGCGTGAACATTCGCGACTACGACGCCATCGCAGGCTTGTACGACGAGGTCCAGCTCGGCGACAAGGTCGTCGTCTACTGGTCCTGAGGCGATCCCCCGCGGTTCATACTCGTCGCATGCCTGACCTCGACTTCGAGATGCAGGGTCCCGTCGTGGAGTGGCGGGGCCCTGCGCCGTTCTACTTCCTCGCGCTGCCCGTCGAGGACAGCGAGGACCTCAAGCTCGCGGCCAAGGGGATGGAGTACTGGGGCCAGGTCCCGGTCGTGGCCCGCATCGGGGCGACCGACTTCACCACCGCACTGTTCCCCAAGGACGGGCGCTACCTGCTCCCGCTCAAGGACGCGGTACGTCGAGCCGAGGGCATCGACGTGGAGGACGTGCTGACCGTGTCGCTGTCGCTCGGCCGGCCCTGAGGCGAGCCCGTCGCGGGTCAGCGGCCGTGGAACTGCGGTGACCGCTTCTCCATGAAGGCCTTCGGGCCCTCCTTCGCGTCCTCGCTGGCGAAGACCGCGGCACCGACCTCGGCGTCGGCCTTCCAGGTGTCGTTCTCGTGCCGGCCCTCGCTGTCGCG
>NZ_JANNML010000036.1:0-2781 GCF_031397825.1 Nocardioides sp. | reverse complement strand
GACCGGTCTGCGGGAGGACTCCAAGGCCCAGGCCGAGCAGGTCCGCTCCATCGCGGTCGAGCGACTCGGCGCGGTCCTCGGGCGCGCCCCCGCGGTCGTCATGGCCCAGCTCGACGACGCACTGCGCCTCCACCTTCAGCTCTAGCCGAGGTCACTCCTACGATGAGCGCCATGCAACAGGTCGTGGGAGCAGCCATCGTGAGGCACGCGCGCGTCCTCGCCGCACGGCGTACGACGCCACCCGAGGCCGCGGGCCGGTGGGAGCTGCCGGGCGGCAAGGTGGAGGTGGGGGAGACCCCGCTCGCGGCGATCGAGCGGGAGATCGCGGAGGAGCTCGGCTGCGACATCGAGGTGACCGACTGGCTGAAGAGCCAGAGCGTCATCGAGGACTCCTACGTGCTGATCGTCGCCCTCGCGCGGCTGACGCGGGGTGAGCCGGAGCCGACCGAGCACGACGAGCTGCGCTGGCTGAGCCGCGACGAGCTGCACGACGTCGACTGGCTCGAGCCGGACCGCCCGTTCCTCGCCGAGCTGGCCCACCACCTGGGGGAGCCGGCGCCGCTGCTGCGCGCGATCCTCTTCGACGAGGACGACGCCCGCGCGGTCGCGCAGCGGCTGGCCCGCGACGGCTTCGAGACCAGCGTGATGCGCGAGCCCTTCCAGGGTGAGGACGACGACGAGGACCACCCGTGGGCCGTGCTCACCGACGCGCCCGAGCTGGTGCTCGAGGTGCTCGTGGACGACTTCGACGGCTGGCTCGACCTCGACGAGCCGGCTGCTCCTGCGACCGGCGCCCAGCCGGTCGAGCTGCCCACGCAGCCCAGGCGTCTGCATCGTGACGGCTCCTGAGTGACCGTCGGCAGCCCTCACTAGGCTGGCTGCCATGAGCACCCCCGAGCACCGGCTGCTGCTGGTCCACGCCCACCCCGACGACGAGTCCATCGGCCAGGGCGCCACGATGGCCAAGTACGTCGCCGAGGGTCGCGGCGTCACGCTCGTCACCTGCACCGCCGGCGAGATGGGCGAGATCCTCGTGCCCGAGCTCGAGCACCTCGCCGCCGACCGGGAGGACGGCCTCGGCCTGCACCGCCAGGGCGAGCTGGCCGACGCGATGCGCGAGCTCGGCGTCACCGACCACCGCTTCCTGGGCGGCTTCGGCACCTACCGTGACTCCGGCATGAAGTGGCACGAGGACGGCCACGCGGTCGCCGCCGATGACGTGCACGACAACGCCTTCTGGCACGCCGACCTCACCGCGGCCGCCACCCACCTCGTCGAGGTGGTCCGCGAGGTCCGCCCGCAGGTGCTCGTGACCTACGACGAGTTCGGCGGCTACGGACACCCCGACCACATCCAGGCCCACCGGGTGGCGATGTACGCCGCCCAGCTGGCCGCCGTGCCGTCCTACCGGCGCGACCTGGGGGAGCCGTGGGAGATCGCCAAGATCTACTGGGGCGCGATGTCCGAGAGCCGCATGCGCGCCGGGCTCCGGTCGCTGCGCGAGGCGGGGGACACCACGACCTTCGAGGGCATGGACCCCGACGGCCCGCTGCCGCCCTTCGTCACCTCGGACGAGAACCTCGCGGCCATGGTCGACGCGCAGGAGTTCCACTCCCACAAGATGGCCGCGCTGGCCGCGCACAGGACGCAGATCACCACCGACGGGCCGTTCTTCGCGCTGTCCAACAACGTGGGCGCGACGGCGTGGGGCATCGAGTACTACCGCCTCGCCAAGGGTCAGTCGGGTGAGCTCGGCGAGGACGGGCTCGAGCTCGACCTCTTCGCCGGCGTCCCCGCAGGTCACTGAGCGGTCGGTGAAGGTCCTCGCGGCGCTCGGGCTGTTCCTGGGTGGTCTCGTCGTCGGGCTCGCCAGCGTGGCGCTGCATCCGCTGTGGTGGGGGCTCCTGCTCGGCGTCCTGGCCACGTCCGCGGCGCTCTGGGCGCTGCCGCCCGGCTGGTGGCTGCGCGCTCCGTTCGGTGCCGGCTGGGCGGTCATGGCGGCCTACCTGTCGGTCCCGCGTCCCGAGGGTGACTACGTCATCGCCGCCGACGGGCAGGGTTACGTGCTGCTGGGCTTCGGGGTCGCCGTGCTGATCTTCTCGTTGACGACGCTGCCGGCGCCCGGGCGGCGTGCGGCGCAGGGGCGCCTCCCGGTTGAAGAGGGCTGACTTCGTAGGATGTGGCGATGAGCCTGTGGGACGAGACGACGCGTGAGCCCGACGCGCGCCGTGAGCGCAATGGCGGCCGCGTGGTGCTGCTCGTCCTGGTGGGGCTGGCGCTCCTGGCCGGTGGCGGCTACGCCGCGGCCTACCTCGCGGCGGGCGACAAGGTGCCGCGCGGCACGACCGTCGCCGGGGTGGACGTGGGCGGACGCACCCAGGCCGAGGCCGTCCTGGCGCTGGAGGCTGGCCTCTCCGAGCGCTCGACCGCGCCGATCGCTGTCTCCGTCGACGGGACCACCGAGGAGGTCGACCCGGAACAGGCAGGTCTCGCGGTCGACTACGCCGCCTCCGTCGAGGCCGCGGGTGGCGAGGAGTCCTGGGAGCCCGGCCGGCTGTGGGACTACTTCACCGGCGGCGACGACCTCGACGCCGTCGTCACGGTCGACGACGCCGCCATGACCGGGACCGTCGACGAGCTGATCAAGGCCGCCGGCACCCTCCCCAGGAACGGCGACATCGACTTCCGGGGCAACCGGGTCAAGGTGACCGACCCCGTCGTCGGCGAGGCCATCGACGCCGACGAGGCGAGCGCGGCCCTCGAGGCGGCGTACCTCCAGGA
>NZ_JANNML010000141.1:0-3467 GCF_031397825.1 Nocardioides sp. | reverse complement strand
GGCATGTCCGACCAGATCGAGAACCGCATCATCGAGGCCAAGTCGCGCGGCATCTACGAGGCGCCCGGCATGGCGCTGCTCTGGATCGCCTACGAGCGCCTGGTCAACGCGGTGCACAACGAGGACACCATCGCCAACTACCACGCCGAGGGCCGCCGCCTCGGTCGGCTGATGTACGAAGGCCGCTGGCTCGACCCGCAGGCGCTGATGATGCGCGAGGCCATCCAGCGCTGGATCGCCTCGCTGGTCACCGGCGAGGTCACGCTGCGCCTGCGTCGCGGCGAGGACTACACGGTCCTGCGTACCGACGGCCCGGCGTTCTCCTACCACCCCGACAAGCTCTCGATGGAGCGCACCGACAACGCCGCCTTCGGGCCCACCGACCGCATCGGGCAGCTCACGATGCGCAACCTGGACATCGCCGACTCGCGCGCCAAGCTCGAGATGTACGCCGCGCAGCCGCTCGACCAAGGCCAGGTGCTGGTCGAGAACGGCACGCTCTTCGGCGAGCTCCCGGCCGGTGGCGCGGAGCGCATCACCGACAACCCGTCCGCGCGCGACGCCGACGACGAGGCGCTCGACTACGCCGCGATGGAGTCCGGGACCGACTGATGGGGGACAGCGGCACCACCAACGAGGGCAAGCTCTGGGGCGGCCGGTTCGCCGGAGGTCCGTCGCCGGAGCTCGAGGCCCTGTCGCGCTCGACCCACTTCGACTGGCGGCTGGCGCCCTACGACCTCGCCGGCTCCCGCGCCCACGCCCGGGCGCTGCACCGCGCCGGGCTGCTCGGCGACGCGGCACTCGGAGAGCTGTTGCGCGGGCTCGACGTGCTGGGGGAGCGTTTCGCGGCAGGCACGCTCCAGCCCGACCCCAGCGACGAGGACGTCCACGGAGCCCTGGAGCGGCTGCTGCTCGAGGAGGTGGGCGCCGACACCGGCGGCCGCATCCGCGCGGGTCGCAGCCGCAACGACCAGATCGCCACGCTGTTCAAGATGTTCCTGCGCGACCACGCCCGCATCGTCGCGGGTCAGGTGCTCGACCTCGCCGAGGTGCTCGCCACCCAGGCGCGTGACCACCTGGACGTCGTGATGCCGGGTCGCACGCACCTGCAGCACGCCCAGCCGGTCCTCCTGGCCCACCACCTGCTCGCGCACGCGTGGCCGCTGGTGCGCGACGTCGACCGGATCGCCGACTGGGACGCCCGTGTCGCGGGGGACTCGCCCTACGGCTCCGGTGCGCTCGCGGGCTCCAGTCTCGGTCTCGACCCGGTCGGGGTCGCCGAGGAGCTCGGCTTCACCGGCTCCTCGGCCAACTCGATCGACGGCACATCCGCGCGCGACTTCGTCGCGGAGCTGGCCTACGTCACCGCCCAGGTCGGCGTCGACGTCAGCCGTCTGGCGGAGGAGGTCATCCTCTGGTCGACCCGGGAGTTCGACTTCGTGACGCTGCACGACTCCTGGTCGACGGGCTCGAGCATCATGCCGCAGAAGAAGAACCCCGACATCGCCGAGCTCGCCCGGGGCAAGGCCGGTCGACTCATCGGCAACCTCACCGGACTGATGGCGACCCTGAAGGCGCTTCCCCTGGCCTACAACCGCGACCTCCAGGAGGACAAGGAGCCGGTCTTCGACTCCATCGACACCCTCGAGGTCCTGCTGCCCGCCTTCACGGGGATGGTCGCCACCCTGAGGTTCAACACCTCGCGCCTTGCCGAGCTGGCCCCCCAAGGCTTCTCCCTGGCTACCGACATCGCCGAGTGGTTGGTCCGTCAGGGCACGCCCTTCCGGATCGCCCACGAGGTCGCGGGCGCCTGCGTACGCCGCTGCGAGGAGCTCGGCATCGAGCTGCACCAGCTGACCGACGAGCAGTTCGCGGAGATCTCGCCCACCCTGACCCCCAGCGTGCGCGACGTCCTGACCGTCGAGGGCTCGGTGTCGTCTCGGAGCGGGCGCGGGGGAACCGCTCCCCACCGCGTCCGCGAGCAGCTCGACGAGCTCCTCGCCCGGGCCTCCGCCCAGCGCGACCACCTGTCCTGAGGGCTGGCCCCGTCGTGGTGCCCGACCTCCGTGAGCTCCTGTCGGGACAGGCTCCGGAGGTCGCGCCCGGGCTCCTCGGCTGGCGGCTGAGCCACACCACCAGCGAGGGCACCGTCTCGGTCGTCCTCACCGAGGTCGAGGCCTACCAGGGCGGCGACGACCCGGCCAGCCACGCGTTCCGGGGCCTCACTCCTCGCACCAGGGTGATGTTCGGTGCCGCGGGCCACCTCTACGTCTACCGCTCCTACGGCATCCACTGGTGCGCCAACGTGGTGACGGGGGAGGAGGGGTGCGCTTCCGCGGTCCTCCTGCGCGCCGGACGCGTGGTCGAGGGACACGACCTCGCGCACCACCGGAGGGGCGAGCGTGCCAGCGAGCGCTCGTGGGCCCGGGGACCCGGGTGCCTGGGCCAGGCCCTGGGCCTGAGCGCCGCCCAGGACGGGGCCGACCTCCTGCGCGGCGGCTCTCTCGTGCTGACACCCGGAGCAGCGCCGGCTCCAGAGCTGGTGGACCGCGGCCCCAGGGTGGGCGTGAGCCGTGCGGCCGACGTCCCGTGGCGGTTCTGGGTGCGAGACGACCCCACGGTCAGCTCCTACCGACGCTCGTCCCGGGCGGCTGGCTAGCGACCTGGAGCAATGTCGTGTGTCCCCGCTCACAACGGGCACCTGAGCATGTGGGATGCCCTGCGGCCCTGCCTCACGAGGAGGCGCCCCGTGCGAACGAATTTTCACGAGTTTCCAGAGCGGCTCGCAGGCCGCTGACCTGCGCAAACGCTGCTGCGCGAAGCCCCAGGGGGGTCGGCGGCAGCCGTGGGGGGACCCCCCGAGTTGACGGTCCCTGGGTCTGCACGTAATGTTCTCCGGGTTGCCCCAGCCGGGCCCGCAAGGGCCGGAAGGCGGAGAGCGACAGCCCCAGGCTCGGACCGGAGACGGTCCCTGTTCGGTGTGCGTCTGATCTTTGAGAACTCAACAGTGTGTCATAGTCGATGAATTAGTTTGTATGCCCTCATCTTTATTGTTTGTGGGTTTGTTTTTTCGGCAGTTAATGATTCTGGCAATTGTCAGTTTTGTTTTTTGTCAGTGATGGAATTTTCTACGGAGAGTTTGATCCTGGCTCAGGACGAACGCTGGCGGCGTGCTTAACACATGCAAGTCGAGCGGTAAGGCCCTTTCGGGGGTACACGAGCGGCGAACGGGTGAGTAACACGTGAGTAATCTGCCCTTCACTTGGGGATAAGCTTCGGAAACGGGGTCTAATACCTGATACGACGACTACCTGCATGGGTTGGTCGTGGAAAGTTTTTTCGGTGGAGGATGTGCTCGCGGCCTATCAGCTTGTTGGTGGGGTAATGGCCTACCAAGGCTTCGACGGGTAGCCGGCCTGAGAGGGTGACCGGCCACACTGGGACTGAGACACGGCCCAGACTCCTAC
>NZ_JANNML010000206.1:0-8365 GCF_031397825.1 Nocardioides sp. | reverse complement strand
CGGGCAGGCGAGATCCCCGAGTTCACCGGCATCTCCTCCCCGTACGAGGAGCCGGAGGACGCCGACGTCCGCGTCGACACCACCGGCCGCAGCATCGAGGACGCCCTCGACGACGTCGTCCTCGCCCTCCGCGACGCCGGCTACCTCGACCTCACGACGGATGCGGTGGTCGAGCCCCCCGCTTCGCTGGTCGAGCCCGACGAGCGACAGCGAGGAGGCGTCGAGACCCCCATCAAGGTCCTCTTCGTCTGCACCGCCAACATCTGCCGCTCGCCCTACATGGAGCTCACCGCCCGCTCGCTGGCCGGCGACGACAGCGGCGTCGAGTTCACCAGCGCCGGCACCCACGGCTTCCGCGACCACGTCATGGACGCGACGATGGCCACCACCCTGGCCAGACGCGACGTCAGCAGCGCGGGCTTCCTCAGCCGCCGGTTGACCAAGGAGCTCGTCGACGACGCCGACCTGGTCCTCACCGCCGAGGCGACGCACCGCACCTTCATCCTCGATGACCACCCCCGCGCCTTCCGCAAGGTCTTCACCCTCGGCCAGTTCGCGGAGGCGGCCGGCGACCACGACCTCACCGGCCGCGAGCTCCTCGCCGCCATCGGTGAACGCCGTGGCTCCGCCGAGCGGCGCCTCGACGTCAGCGATCCTTACGGACGCGGGCAGGAGGCCGCGGAAGCCTGCGGTCAGCACATCGAGTCCCTGCTGCGCGTCGTCGTGCCGGCGCTCACCGCATCCGAGAGGATCACCCCATGGAAGATCTGATCACCACGGCATTCTTCTCGATCCTCGCCGCCGGCTTCATCGTCGGCATCGTGGTCGGGCTGACCGGCATGGGCGGTGGCGCCCTCATGACCCCGGCCCTGATCTTCCTCGGCGTCGGTGACGCAGCCACGGTCGTGACGGCCGACCTGACGGCCGCGGCGGTCTACAAGACCGGCGGCGCGATCGTGCACTCCCGCGAGGGCTCGCCCAACTTCGACCTCGCCAAGTGGCTCGTCATCGGCTCGGTCCCGATGGCCCTGCTCGGACCTCACCTCGTCGCCGGCTTCACCACTGATGAGGACCAGCTCGACTACGTCCTCAAGATGGCGATCGGCTTCGCGTTGCTGCTCGCCGCCGCGACCTACGCCCTGAGGCTCTACATCAACCTGCGTCGCGTCCGTTCCGGCGCCCAGGCCGAGGACCCCAACCCGCACATCCGCCCACTCCCGACGCTCCTCGTGGGCGCGCTGGGCGGACTCCTCGTGGGCATCACCAGCGTCGGCTCGGGCTCCGTCATCATGGTCGCCCTGCTCATGCTCTATCCCGGGCTCTCCGCGGTGAAGCTGGTCGGCACCGACCTGGTGCAGGCCGTCCCGCTCGTCCTGGCCGCCGCCGTCTCCAACATCGTCCTCAACGGCCTCGACTGGGGCATCCTCATCCCGCTCGTCCTCGGCTCGGTCCCGGGCACCCTCCTGGGCAGCAAGCTCGCTCCTCGGGTGCCCCAGTCCTACATCCGCCGCGGCATCGTGGTGGTGCTGACGATGTCGGGGGTGGCGCTCCTGGACAAGGCCGGCTGGGCTCCCCTGGGGGTCGACGAGACCCATCCGATCCTCATCGTCGGAGTCGGACTGGCCGTCGTGGTCCTCATGCCCCTCGTCTGGGGGGTGCTCCGCAAGGAGCAAGGTCTCCCCATGTTCGGCGCCCCCACGGTGGCCGAGCTGGAGGGCATCGACCAACGACGCCGCTCACCATCGCCCGGGACGAGCCCCGATAAGTGACGCAACCCACTCGACATTCGGCGCGTTGTCGCTCCACCCCCTCCACGTGGCTACGATGTGGGCTGCTGTCCACCGAGAGGTCCCTGTAACCCCATGACGCAAACGCATGCCGACTACCAGCTGAGCCAGCTCGACCAGCTGGAGGCGGAGTCGATCCACATCATCCGTGAGGTCGCCGCCGAGTTCGAGAAGCCCGTCCTGATGTTCTCCGGCGGCAAGGACTCCATCGTGATGCTCCGCCTCGCGGAGAAGGCGTTCTACCCCGCCAAGATCCCCTTCCCCGTCCTCCAGGTCGACACGGGCTACGACTTCCCCGAGGTCCTCGCCTGCCGTGACAACTGGGTCGACCGCACCGGCGTGCGCCTGATCATCGCCAGTGTCGAGGAGGCGATCGCCAACGGCGTCGTCATCGACGACGGCAAGACCAGCCGCAACCGCATGCAGACCGGCACGCTGCTCAACGCCCTCGAGGAGGGCGGCTTCACCGCCGCCTTCGGTGGCGGCCGTCGCGACGAGGAGAAGGCCCGCGCCAAGGAGCGCGTCTACTCCCACCGCGACGAGTTCGGCCAGTGGGACCCGAAGATGCAGCGCCCCGAGCTGTGGAGCCTCTACAACGGGCGCCTCCACGCCGGCGAGCACATGCGCATCTTCCCGATCTCCAACTGGACCGAGCTGGACATCTGGGACTACCTCGGCCGCGAGGGCATCGAGATCCCCTCCATCTACTTCTCCCACCAGCGTCGCGTCTTCGAGCGCGACGGCATGCTGCTGAGCGAGAGCGACTTCAACCCGACCAAGGCCGGCGAGACGGTCGAGGAGCGCACCGTCCGCTTCCGCACGGTCGGCGACCTCACCCTCACCGGGTGCGTCGAGAGCACCGCCAGCACCATCCCCGAGATCATCGACGAGGTCGCCATCGCCCGCGTCACCGAACGAGGCGCCACCCGTGGCGACGACCGATTCTCCGAAGCAGCCATGGAGGACCGCAAGAAGGAAGGCTACTTCTGATGGATCTTCTCCGTTTCGCCACCGCCGGCTCCGTCGACGACGGCAAGTCCACGCTCATCGGGCGCCTGCTGCTCGACTCCAAGTCGATCTTCGAGGACCAGCTCGAGGCCGTCGAGGCCACCAGCGCCTCGAAGGGCTACGACTACACCGACCTCGCGCTGCTCACCGACGGTCTGCGCTCCGAGCGGGAGCAGGGCATCACCATCGATGTCGCCTACCGCTACTTCGCCACCCCGGCCCGCAAGTTCATCATCGCCGACACCCCGGGCCATGTGCAGTACACCCGCAACATGGTCACCGGTGCCTCCACCGCCGACCACGGCCTGGTGCTCGTCGACGCCCGCCAGGGCCTCACCGAGCAGTCGCGTCGTCACGCGGTGATCCTCTCCCTGCTCCGGGTCCCCCACCTGGTGCTCGCGGTCAACAAGATGGACCTCGTCGACTTCTCCCAGGAGGTCTACGACAGGATCCACGCCGAGTTCCGCGCGTTCGCCACCAAGCTCAACATCCCCGACCTCGAGGTCATCCCGATCTCGGCCCTCGCCGGCGACAACGTCGTCAACCGGTCGGAGAACATGGACTGGTACTCCGGTCCCACCCTCATGCACCACCTCGAGCACATCCACGTCGCCTCCGACCGCGACCTGGTCGACGTCCGCTTCCCCGTGCAGTACGTGGTGCGCCCGAAGTCGGACGAGCACCACGACTACCGCGGCTACGGCGGCATGGTCGCCGGCGGCGTGATGAAGCCCGGCGACGAGGTCGTCGTGCTGCCCAGTGGCATGACGTCGAAGATCGCCGGCATCGACCTCTTCGACCAGGAGATCACCGAGGCCTTCCCGCCCATGTCGGTGACCGTCCGGCTCGAGGACGACGTCGACGTCTCGCGCGGCGACATGATCGCCCGCCCTGCCAACGCTCCCAAGCCGAGTCAGGACATCGATGCGATGATCTGCTGGATGACCAACGAGCCGCTCAAGCCGCGCCAGAAGCTCGCCATCAAGCACACCACCCGCACTGCGCGCGCCCTGGTCAAGGACATCCAGTACCGCCTGGACATCAACACCCTGCACCGTGACCAGGAGACCAAGGAGATCGGTCTCAACGAGATCGGCCGGGTCCAGCTCCGCACCACGGTGCCGCTGTTGTGTGACCCCTACTCCAAGAACCGCACCACGGGTTCCTTCATCCTGATCGACGAGGCCACGGGCATCACCGTCGGCGCCGGCATGATCAACAGCGGCGCCTGACACGTCGTCAACTCCTCGAGAGCCGCCCCTGACATGACTGGGGGCGGCTCTCGTCGGTCCGGGACCTAGCGTGCGCGTACGCCGAGGAGGTCCCGCGCCTCCCGTGGCGACATCGGCGTGCGCTGGGCCAGCATCCCGAGGCTGGCAGCGCGGTCGACGAGCTGGGCATTGCTCTCGACCGGGACTCCTCGGCTGAGCGTGACGACGTCCTCCATGCCGACCCGTAGATGCCCGCCCTTGGAAAGCGCAGCCAGCGCCACCGGCAGAGTGGTGCGACCGATGCCGGTCGCGGACCACGACGTCACGTGGGGAGGGAGTGTCGCGAGCCCTGCGACGAGGGCGTCGGCGGTGCCCGGCATGCCTCCTGGCACCCCCATGACGAAGTCGCAATGGACGCGGCCACCGTAGGGCAGACCGAACGTGTCGATGAGCCGCGCCAAGGCGTGCGCCTGCCCGAGGTCGAAGAGCTCGAACTCAGGGACGACCTGACGCTCCTGGCTGAGCTGGTAGAGCTCGCAGACGAACGGCCACGGGTTGGAGAAGACGTCGTCGCCGAAGTTGGTGGTGCCCATCGTGAGGCTGCAGGAGTCGGGCTGGGCGTCGAGGACCTTGAGTCGCGCGTCCAGGGGGTCGTGGACCGAGCCGCCGCTCGAGAGCTGCACGATCAGGTCGGTGGCTTCCTTGAGCGCCTGGACGGTGTCGGTGAGCAGGCTCAGGTCGAGGGTCGGCTGGTGGTCGGCGTCGCGAACGTGGACGTGGATCATCGCGGCACCCGCAGCCTCGCACTCCCGGCCAGTCTGGACGAGCTCCTCGAGGGTGGTGGGCAGCTGGGGACAGTCGGCCTTGGCGGTCTCGGCGCCGGTAGGCGCCACAGTGATCAGCAGGGCGTCAGGAGGAACAGCAAACATGTGCATCAGGATGTCAGATCATCGAACTATCTTCGACCCACGGCCGTTTTCGCCGAAGGAACTTCGGCTTTCCGCCAGTGGCTTCAGCAAGCCGACTCGACGGACCGCGCGTAGGTCCCAGGAGTCATCCCGGGTGTCTGGGTCACGATGACGTCCGCCGATTGCCCGGTGCTCGTGGTCATGTCCCACTCCACGAGGACCGGCGCCTGCGAATCGACGTAGGCGCTGAGGGTGACCGCGGGGCGACCGTCGAAGTCGAGGACCTTGGCCACGTCCGAGATGTCCTGACCGTCCACTCGCAGACCGGTCAGCTCGCCACCGTGCGGCGCATAGAGCCGGACCAGGATGAGCTGCGCGCCCGGGTCCGTGCCGTACTTGCCGCCG
Organism: Nocardioides sp.; assembly: GCF_031397825.1. Lineage (GTDB taxonomy): Bacteria > Actinomycetota > Actinomycetes > Propionibacteriales > Nocardioidaceae > Nocardioides. Next base: position 3,046 of record NZ_JANNML010000206.1, on the reverse strand, counting down.
CCGGTCACGTAGTCGGTCAACCGGGCGGCATCTGACTGGTCGATGGTCTGGTGCAGCACCAGCTCCCCGGCGAGGGTCTGCACGCCCTGGTCACAACCGGTGGCGGCCACCGATGACTCGGCGCGTAGGTAGTAGGACATCTTGGAGCCGGTCGCGTCGTTGAGGTCGATGTCCACGTGCGGCACCGCCCCGTCGTCGCCGGACAGGTCGCCGACGACGCGGGAGCCAGCGAGCATGTCGCGCTCCTCGGGGAGGAACGACGCCATCCGGAACCGGCCCTCCCCCGCGGCCCGGTCGAAGGCCCGGACCAGGCGCAGCTCGGAGGCCCGGTCTCCCTTGACCGCCTCGAAGACGGCTTCTGCGACGTCCTCGAAGTAGGTGTCCTGGTCCGGAGGTGGGAGCAGCCGGTAGGCGGTGCTGAGCACGGTCTCGACGAGGTTGTCGGTGGTCAGGGTCAGCCCCGGCGCTGCGACGGGGCCGATGCCCTCGAGCAGGTAGCTGAGGGCCACGACGTCGATCGAGATGACGCCGTCGAGCTCGACCGTGCCGACCTCCTCCTCCCAGCGGGCGGCCATGAGGGCGGCGGCCCGGGGGAAGTCGGGGGTGAAGGTGGCATCGCGGAAGTCGGTGCCGAGCAGGTCCCCGTAGAGCGCGGTCTCGCCGGGCGTGAGCGGCTGCACCGGCGTATCGCGCGCGCCGAACCGGCTCGCCGACCCCTGCTCGACCAGGGTCAGCTCGCCGCCCTCGGCGTGGACGCGCGCCCACGAGCCGGGCATGCCGCCGGTGGCGCGGATCTCGGCGTTGTTCTGAAAGACGAGGAGGTAGTCGCGGGTCCCCTCGGCGCCCACCAGTCCAGGCAACACCTGCGTCGCCGTCCTGGCCGAGCGCAGGCCACGGTCGGTGGAGCCCAGCAGTTCGACGTAGCTCTCGAAGCGGGGGCGGAGTGCGCCCACGAAGCCGGACGAGTCGATCTCGTCGACCATGCCCACGGCACTGCTGAAGGCGGCACTCGCCTCGGCGACCGGAGCCTCGAAGGCCCGGACCCGGGCGATGTCGACACGACCGCCTTCGCTGACGCCCTCGAAGCCGCCGAGCGCCTCGATCACGCGCGGCACCCCGTCGGTCGCCACGAGGTCCAGCGACGCGCTGAGTGCTCGCACCCCGCGCACGTCGTCACCAAGGACAGGCAGGTAGCCCAGAGCGCTCCACAGGGGGCCGTCCGTGCGGCTCGCAGCCCGCGAGGCGGCCAGCCCGAGGTCGTAGGACGCGGCGCGCATCCCCGGGTCGTCCTGGGTGTCGATGGCCGTCCGCAGGGCACGCGCAGCGGCATCGGCATCGGCCAAGGCCCGTTGGACGCGCCACGCATCGAAAGCGGCGTAGGCGCCCAGAACCACGAGGGCAGCGACGACCGCCGCCGGGATCACCCAGCGGCGCCTGCGGTCGTCGAGGCGGCCTTCCCAGCGCGCGATCTCCCTCGTCCTGGCCGACCGGCGTCGGACCAGACCCACGCGCTAGCCGCGCTTCACCGTGAGGGTGTAGCTGTCCTTACACCCCTGGTAGACGGACGTGCGCGGGGTGTCGAACGTCAGGCGGATCAGCCAGCGGCCCGGCTTCTTGAGCTTCGGACCGCGGAAGTTCACGCGCTTGCCGGCGTAGGACAGGGACTTGGTGCCGCGCACCTTGCCGGTCGGCTGGTAGATGTACTGCACTGCCATGGAGCCCTTGGGGCGGCCGCTCCCGGCCGGTTTGACGTACAGGCTTGAGCGCGGCGACCGGCCGCTCTTGAGGGTGTGTGGGCCGCCGCTGTCGCAGAGCGTGGGCACGGTGCCGGGGTAGGGGTCGGCGCCCTGGGCGATCGTCGTGAACGACGAGAAGCCCGCAAGGCCGGCGCTCATCAGCGCGGTCGTCAGCAGGGTCACGAGGGTCTTCTTCGGCACGAGTCGCTCCCGGGGGTGTGTGGCACTTGACGGCGTAACGAGCCGGCGTGGTCGACGGCACGTGGACGGTGTCGGCGGACTAGACCGGGAGCACCGTCCTGACCTCCGGTTGCCTTGCGGAAGAGTCATCCACGTGAGAGCGGTGGTGCAGCGGGTTCAGGCGGCGTCGGTGACGGTGCACGGGGAGGTGGTCGGGGAACTCGCGAGTCCGGGTTTGTTGGTCTACCTGGGGATCACGCACGGCGACGCGGCGGAGGAGGTCTCGTGGATGGCGCGCAGGATCTGGGGGGTGCGGATCCTGCGCGACGAGCAGTCCGCGTCGGACGTGTCCGCGCCGATCCTGGTCGTGAGCCAGTTCACCCTCTACGGCGATGCCCGCAAGGGGCGCAGGCCCACGTGGAAGGCCGCTGCTCCGGGGCCCGTGAGCGAGCCGGCCTACGAGGCGGTCTGTGCCGAGCTCGAGCGCTTGGGCGCCACGGTGGCTCGCGGTGCCTTCGGGGCCGACATGCAGGTGGCATCGGTGAACGATGGCCCGATCACGCTGCTGCTCGAACGCTGACGGTCCCATGACCGGGCCTGCCGCGACGTGGTGGGGAACGCCGAAGCCCCGAGCATCGACACGGTCGTGGCGGCTCGGGGCTTCGGGGCAGCGGATCAGATGGTGACGGTGACCTCGGCGACGGAGCCGATGGCGGCGACCACCTTGTTGTCCACCGGCTCGGCCTTGGGGGCGAGGGTGCGCAGCGTCCACTCCCCCTCGCCGGCGAAGAACCGGAAGTGACCGGTGGCCGACGTCGGGACCTCGGCGGTGAACTCACCGCTGCGGTCGAGCAGGCGCACGTAGGCGTTGCCGACGGGCTCGGTGCCGCCGCGCAGGACCTGGCCCTGGATCACGGCCTCCTTGGCGACGTTGACGCCGTCGAGGGACAGGCCACCTTCAGTCGCGCCGCACATCAGGAGGTCTGCCCTTCAGCAGAGCCGGGCTCGTCGCCGAGGGCGATCGGGACGCCCACGAGGGAGCCGTACTCGGTCCACGAGCCGTCGTAGTTCTTCACGTTGGCGTGACCGAGGAGCTCCTTGAGGACGAACCAGGTGAGCGAGGAGCGCTC
>NZ_JANNML010000152.1:0-44793 GCF_031397825.1 Nocardioides sp. | reverse complement strand
CACTACGGCGCCCTCCAGGGCAAGGACAAGAAGCAGACGCTCGACGAGTACGGCGAGGAGCAGTTCATGCTCTGGCGCCGCAGCTTCGACACGCCGCCTCCGCCGTTGGACGACGACGCCGAGTTCTCCCAGGCCCACCTGCCGCAGTACGCCGGCCTCGGCGCGGACCTGCCCCGCACCGAGTGCCTCAAGGACGTCATCGCGCGGATGCTCCCCTACTGGGAGTCCGACGTGACCGCCGACCTGTCGGCGGGCCGGACGGTCCTCGTGGCCGCCCACGGCAACAGCCTGCGCGGCATCGTCAAGCACCTCGACGGCATCAGCGACGAGGACATCGCCGCGCTCAACATCCCGACCGGCATGCCGCTGGTCTACGAGCTCGACGACACGTTCCGCCCGGTCACCCCGGGCGGCACCTACCTCGACCCGGAGGCGGCCGCGGCTGCCGCCGCGGCCGTCGCCAACCAGGGTCGCTGAGCAGGGCTGAGCGAGGCACGAGCTCGGCGCGTGGGCTCAGGGAGATCGAGCGAGCCCCACGATCGAGGAACGAGGTCGTGACGGGCGGGTCGAGATCCGGCGAGAGCCCTACTGCAGCGGGAGTGCGCTGGGGTTGTGCCCGGTGACGACGAAGACGATCCGGTTGGCGACCGAGACCGCGTGGTCGGCGATGCGCTCGTAGTAGCGGCCCAGCAGGGCGATGTCGACGGCGGCCTCGACGCCTCCGGCCCAGTCGTCGGAGAGCAGCTCGGTGAAGCTCTTGCGGCGCAGCTGGTCCATGACCTCGTCGTCGCGACCGAGGGCGATCGCGGCCTCGACGTCGCGGCCGGTGATGATCTGCGACACCCGACGCACCATGTCCTCGGCCACCTCGCCCATCCGGCTCACGGTGGGCTGCACCTCGAGGGGCACGGCCAGCTCCGGCACGCGCAGGCGGGCGATCTTGGCGACGTGGACCGACAGGTCACCCATCCGCTCGAGCTCGCTGACCATCCGCAGCGCCGAGACGACGGTGCGCAGGTCACCGGCCACGGGCTGCTGCAGCGAGAGCAGGGAGAACGCGGTCTCCTCGACGGCCTCGCGGGCACGGTCGATCTCGATGTCACCACTGATCACCTGCTCGGCGATCGCGGCGTCACCGGTCATCAGGGCCTGGGTGGCCAGACCGACGGCCGTCTCGACCTGGCGGCAGATGCCGGCGAGGTCGACGAACATCGCATCCAGCTGGTCATGGAAGAGCTCACGCATGCACGAGAGCCTAGAAGCACCTAGATGACGAGTCGGGGTCGGGTCGTGAACGCGGGGTGAACAGTGCGAAGCCCCGCTCAGGTCGGCGAACTCGCGGTGAACTCGCCCGTACGATTCGAGTCATGGACCCGACGATGCAGGCGTTCCTCGCCGCGTTGCTCGGTGCTGTCGTGGCCGGCAGCGCCGTGCTGGCGTGGGCCATCAGCGACCGCCAGCAGCAGCGGGTCCCCGCCGTCCAGGAGCCCGTCGTCCCTCCCGGTGTCGCGGCCGTCCTCTCGGTCCTGCGCAGCAGCGCGGTCGTCGTCGACGAGGCCGACGTCGTGCTCAAGGCCTCCGCGCCGGCCTACGCCTTCGGGCTGGTCCGGGGCACCCAGCTGGTGTCCGAGGAGCTCGCCGACCTGGTCAGCCAGGTCCGGCGCGACGGGCAGATCCGCGAGACCGAGCTGGTCATGGCGCGCTCCATCGGGCCGGCCCGCCACGTGACCGCCCGCGTCGCGCCCCTCGGCTCCCGACTCGTGCTCGCCCTGGTCGAGGACCGCACCCGCGAGCGGCGCGTCGAGGCCGTGAGGCGCGACTTCGTCGCCAACGTCAGCCACGAGCTCAAGACCCCGGTCGGGGCGATCCGGCTGCTCGCCGAGGCCATGCACGAGGCTGCGGAGGACCCGGTCGCGGTCAAGCGCTTCGCCGACCGGATGCTCCACGAGAGCGACCGGCTGTCCCGGCTGGTGCAGCAGGTCATCGAACTCTCGCGGCTCCAGGGCGACGACCCGCCCGACTCCCCGACCCCGGTCGACCTCGATGGGGTCGTCGCGGTCGCCGCCGACACCAGCGCCATCGATGCCGGCTCCAAGCACATCAACATCGTGACGAGCGGCACCCACGGCCTGAAGGTCCTTGGTAGCGAGGAGCAGATCACCGCGGCCGTGGCCAACCTGGTCGCCAACGCGGTCGCCTACTCCGAGCCCGACTCGACGGTGCTCGTGACGACCCGCGAGAGCGAGGGCCAGGTCGAGATCTCGGTCGTCGACCAGGGCATCGGCATCCCCAACCGGGAGATCGATCGGATCTTCGAGCGGTTCTACCGCGTCGACCCCGCCCGCCACCGCTCCACCGGCGGCACCGGCCTGGGGCTCTCCATCGTCAAGCACGTCGCCGCCACCCACGGCGGCGACATCCGGGTCTGGTCCGCCGAGGGCCAGGGCTCGACGTTCACCCTCACCTTGCCCCACCATTCGTTCGGGACCCCGAGCAGCACCCACCAGGAGGACAGACCGTGACGCGTGTACTCGTCGTCGAGGACGAAGAGAGCTACAGCGACGCGCTCGCCTACATGCTCCGCAAGGAAGGCTTCGAGGTCGCGATCGCGGCCGACGGCAACGCGGCGCTCGTGGAGTTCGACCGCAACGGCGCCGACATCGTCCTGCTCGACCTGATGCTGCCCGGGATCCCCGGCACCGAGGTCTGCCGCACGATCCGCCAGACCAGCAACGTGCCGGTCATCATGGTCAGCGCCAAGGACGACGAGGTCGACAAGGTGGTCGGGCTCGAGCTCGGCGCCGACGACTACGTCACCAAGCCCTACTCCCCCCGTGAGCTCGTCGCGCGCATCCGCGCCGTCCTGCGCCGCGGCACCGACCCGGACCTCTCCCCCGACACCCTCGAGGCGGGCCCGGTCCGCATGGACGTCGAGCGCCACGTCGTGACCGTCGACGGCAGCGAGCAGCGGCTCCCCCTCAAGGAGTTCGAGCTCCTCGAGATGTTCCTGCGCAACCCCGGTCGCGTCCTCACCCGCGGGCAGCTGATCGACCGGGTCTGGGGCTCCGACTACGTCGGCGACACCAAGACGCTCGACGTCCACGTCAAGCGGCTGCGCGCCAAGCTCGAGCCCGAACCGAGCGAGCCGAAGTACCTCGTCACCGTCCGGGGGTTGGGCTACAAGCTCGATCTCTGAGTCGTGTTCGGCGACCTGGCCGCATCTCGCGGCCCCATGTCCGAAACCCGCGTGTCAGGGACGGTCGGCGGCACCTACGCTGACCACGTGAGCAGTACGACGAACCCCGCGACCGCAGCCGAGCCCCAGGCCGGCGCGCCCACCTGGCTCCCGCCGGCGGCCGTGGCGGTCACCCTGGTCCTCTGGGCCTCGGCCTTCGTCGCGATCCGGCACCTGGGCGAGGACTTCTCCGCCGGCCCGCTGTCGCTGGGACGGCTGCTCGTGGGGGCCGTCGTGCTGGGTGGCTTCGCCGTGACGCGCGAGCTCCCCCGGCCGACCGGTCGCGAGTGGGTCTCGATCGTGACGATCGGCGTGCTGTGGTTCGGCGTCTACAACGTCGCGCTCAACGAGGGGGAGCAGCGCATCGACGCCGGCACCGCCGCGATGCTGATCCAGGTCTCCCCGGTGCTGATCGCCCTGCTGGCGGCGCTCTTCCTGTCCGAGCGCTTCACGATCTACCTCGGCCTGGGGCTCGCCCTCGCGTTCGGCGGCGTCGCCCTGATCGGCCTGGCCCAGCCCGAGGGCGGCGAGAGCGACGTGCTCGGGGTGCTGCTCTGCCTGCTGGCGGCCGTCGTCTACTCGGTCAGCCTGATCCTGCAGAAACCGCTCGTGGCCCGTCTGCCCGCGCTCACCATCACCTGGCTGGCCTGCACGGTCGGAGCCGTCGCCTGCCTGCCCTTCCTCGGCACCCTCGTCACCGAGACCCGGTCAGCGCCGACGTCGTCGGTGCTGTGGGTGCTCTACCTCGGCATCTTCCCCACGGCGATCGCGTTCACGACGTACGCCTTCGCCCTGAAGCACATGAGCGCCTCCAGCCTGGGCGTGACGACCTACCTCGTCCCGCCGATCACGATCGTGATGGGGCTGGTCTTCCTCGGCGAGACCCCGGTGACCATGGCCTACCTCGGTGGTGCGCTCGCGCTCGTCGGCGTCGCGGTGGCTCGCCGCAAGCCGCGATCGAGGGCGACGGTCGCCACACCTCCTGCCTGACCGGGCTGGCTGGTCGAGGCCTCAGCGCAGCGACGCGGCGAGCTCGACCTGGAGCGCCCTGGTCGCACGGCTGCGCAGCTGGCTGACCCGTGACTCCGTCACATCGAGGACCCGGCCGATCTCGGCGAGGGTGAGGCCCTCGAAGAAGTAGAGCGCGACGATGACCTGGTCCCGCTCGGGCAGCAGCCGGACCGCGCGCATCAGCAGGTCGCGCATCCCCTCGTCCTCGAAGGCGTCGTCGAGGCGGGGCCCGGCGTCGTGGATCTCGGCGAGCTCGTCCTGGTCGACGCTCGCGATGGAGGTGGGGCGCCCCAGCACCTCGCGCACCTCGCTCAGCGGCAGCCCGGCCGCCTGCGCGAGCTCGGTGTCCTCCGGCGGTCGGCCGAGCCGCAGGAGCAGCTCCTCACGCACCCGGTCGAGGTCGCGGACCTTGGTGCGCACGCTGCGGGGCACCCAGTCAGCGGCACGGATGGAGTCGATGATGGCGCCGCGGATGCGCGGCACCGCGTAGGTCTGGAACTGCAGCCCCCGGTCGGGGTCGAACTTGTCGATCGCGTCCATCAGGCCGATGACGCCCTCGGAGACCAGGTCGGCGGACTCGACGCTGGGCGGCAGGCCCGCGCGGACGCGGCCGGCGACGTACTTCACCAGCGGGGAGTACTGCAGGACCAGCCGGTTGCGCAGCTCCGTCGAGGGGTCGCGCTGGAAGTCCTGCCACAGCGTCGCCGCGGCGTCCTGCTCGCTCACCGGGTGCGGGGCGTGCGTGCGGGTCGGGACACCCGCGCAGTGTCCCACGCTCACTCGTCGAGGAAGGCGAGCTCGGAGAGCAGCACGGTCGAGCGGCGGGAGTCGGACCTGACGGTGTCCACGGTCTCCGGCTCGACCCGTGGCTCCTCGACCCGTGGCTCGCCGACCCGTGGCTCCTCGCCCGGCACGAGCGGCAGGTCGAGGAGCAGTCGGGTCAGGGTGGCCAGGTCGGCGGCCAGCGCCGGGGCTGGCCCGGCGTCGTCGACGAGCCCGGGGTCCTCGTGCTTCTCGATGCCCATCGTGTCCTCCGAGTCGGTCCTGCGGGTGGTGCTGTCAGTGCCGGTACGGCGCGCCGCGAGGTGGTCCCGCGACGCGCCGTACGCCGGTGGCTCAGGCGCAGGTGTCGCCCGAGGGGAGCAGGCCGCCGTTGCTCGAGTCGTAGTACCAGATCACATCGGAGGGCGCGCCCGTCGCGGACATGCAGTAGCCGTCGACGTCGGCGGACAGGATCGTGAAGGTGACGTCCTCGGTGTTCTTGAAGCCGGCGGTGGTGAGGACGGCCTCGTCCGCCGTGTAGGTGCCCTCGTCGACCAGGTAGGTCTCCTGGATCGTCGCGGCGTTCTTGAGGTCGGACTTGGCGCCGGCGTCGGCGGCCTTCTCGCGCTGGTTGAGGAACACGGGGATCGCGATGGCGGCGAGGACGCCGATGATCACGACGACGACGAGGAGCTCGATCAGGGTGAAGCCCTGGTCCTTGGAGCGGGGCTGGGGGGTCTTGAGCATGAGGATTCTCCTGGGTGAGGGGGGAGGGAGCTGCCGACCGACGTCGGCGTGGTGCTGCACCGGGGTTGTCGGGGCGGTCGACGGCGGCCTTGAGCCCGGTCTGGACCAGGGACCCGCAGCCTCAAGCCCGGGCTCACGACGACCGAGGAACCCCGCATGCCCTCCCGCCAGAGCCGCCCCCTCGACGCCGGCGTCACGCTGGTCGAGCTGGTCGTGACGATCGGCCTGGTCGGGGTGCTGATGGCGATCGCGGTGGGCGGCTACACCTCGTGGGCCCGCTCCAGCGAGCACGAGGGCGCCGCTACCGAGGTCCAGGCCGTCCTGCGCCAGGCCCAGCAGCGGGCGGTGACCGAGGGCCGGGCGACGTGCGTCGAGTTCGACACGGCAGGCGACCGCTGGACGCTCTTCCGCGGCACCTGCGCCGACCCGGCCCGCACCGTGATCGAGGGCCCCGTCGAGGTCGACAGCGCCCGGGTCCACCTCCGCAGCGCCACCTTCAGTGCCGCAGGGGGCGCCACGACCGGCGCGACGTTCAGCTCCCGCGGCACCGCGACCCCGGGTCAGGTGGTCCTCGGCCGGGACGGCTCGTCGCGGACCTGGACGATCAGCGTGGAAGGGCTGACCGGTCGTGTCGAGACGCGCTGACCGGCGTACGGCGGGGAGCGGCACCGACGGGGGCTTCACCCTCGTCGAGGTCATCGTCGCGCTCGGGCTGCTGGGCGTGCTCGTCATTGCGGTGCTCCCCCAGCTCGTGGTGGGGATCCGCGGCAACGACCTGGCGCGCGCCAGCACGCAGGCCAAGGGCCTGGCCCAGGCCGAGCTCGAACGCATGCGCAACCTGCCCTTCCACGTCGCCCCCGAGGCGGGTGACTACATCGACGTGCTCGACCGCTACTACCGCGACCTCACCCCGCCGACCGGACCTGTCTCCTGCGGCCAGAGCGAGCGCTGGGCGGTCCCGACCACCTCCTGGACCGGCTACGTCCCCGCGACCGCACCGCGGTGCGGCTGGGAGCCGACGGGGCCGCTCTACCGCCACGTGCGCACGGCAGCGACGGGACCGAGCAACCCCGACCTGACCGGCTACGTGATCGTCACCGACACCCGCTTCCTGACCAACACCACCCCGCCCACGGTCGTCGTGCCACGGACGGGCTACAGCAGCCAGCTCACCGGTCGAGCCACCCCTCCGGCCTCCCAGGTGGCCGTGACCGTCACCGTCTTCCCCACCCGCAGCACCTCGCACTCACCCGTCACCTCCTCCACCCAGATCGGGCGCCAGGACGTCGTCCAGGCACGGATGAGCAGCTCGGTCGAGGTGACCGCGGTCGAGATCGGCACCGGGACCGTCGACCAGCTGCCGCTGACGCTCTCCGCGGGGCTCGTCGACCTCACCGCCTCCTTGACGGGCTCGAGCGAGGCCAGGGCCGTGCTGACCTCTGCCCTCACCGGCCTCGGCACGGGTCAGCAGGCGAGCGGGGCGACGACCAGTGTCCAGGCGCCACCGGACACCGCGAGCCCGGCCGGCAGCCAGGGCGCCGGCCAGCTCGACTCGAGCGGCTGCGCCCTGGTCTGCTGGGGGTCCACCGCCCACAGCGCCGTGTCGGTCAGCGCCTCGGACGCCCGACCGCGCGTGGGCTCCCCGGCGACACCGGTGACCGCGTCGGTCACCGACTCCTCCCGTGATGCTCTCGTGCTCTCGGGCGGGGCCGGTGCGGAGTACCGCCCGAGCCTGGCCCTGGCCCTCCCCCTGGTCCGCGTCGACAACGGAGCCGGCGTCAGCCCAGGCCTCTCGGCCTCGTGCACGGCGAGCAGCGACGGCGGCAGCCACCGCGCCACGGCAGGAGGGTGGCTGCGCACCACCTCACCGACCGACCCGACCCCCACGCTGGTCGAGGCGTGCGGCACCGCACGCACCGCGGTGATGTCGGTCCTGCCCACGGGCTTCGCCCCCGACGGGGTCCTCCGGGTGCGGCTGGAGCGTGCCTCGGTCAGGTGCGCCGTGTCGGGTGGTGCCCACACGGCGAGCTCCGGCTACGACTACCGGGCCGTCGTCGAGCGCTGGAGCCCGAGCGGCTACGTCGTCGTGGCGACGGTGACGCCCGGATCGACCGACCTCGCCGACCTCGATCCCCGGACGCTGCCGCTCGGGCCGGGCCGGGACCTGGGTGACTACGTCGCCTCGTGGTCGTCGCTCACGACGGCGCGCGTGTCCCGGGTCGCCGTGCCAGGAACGGCGACCCTCGACCTGCCCGGGGTCGTCAGCATCCTGACCCAGCCGGTGCGCTCCCCCACCGACGCCAGTGAGTCGGTCGCGTTCACCGACGGCCAGCCGGCACCCACTCCCGTGCCACCCGAGACGACCGTGGAGCTCGCCGACCCGACCTCGGCCGTCTCCCTCACACTGGGCTCCCTCACCTGCAGCGCCGAGGACGCCCGATGAGCCCGACCGACCGCTGGGAGCCCGAGGACAACGACGCCGGCTTCTCCCTGGTGGAGGTGCTCGTCGCGATGGGGCTCTTCGGTCTCGTGAGCACCCTGCTCCTCGGCTTCGCCCTCTCGACGGCGTCGGTGAGCGACGACGCGCGCTCCAGCAGCGACCTGACCGGCGAGTCGCGGCTCGCCATGGAGCGGATGGCGCGCGAGCTGCGCCAGGCCAGCGACGTGATCGCCGTCCAGTTCCACAGCGCGACGTCGACCACCACCGCGATCACCTTCTGGACCGACTTCGACGGCGACGGCGTACGTGACCTGAGCGCCGCCGACCCCGAGGTGCTCACCTACCGCTGGGAGCCGGGCACGGCCCGCCTCACGCTGACGGCCGACGACGCCTCCGGCACCGCGGTCACCCGACCGATCCTCGCCGGGGACGTCGTGAGCCTGGACCTCCAGCTGCGCAGCAGCCTCTGGCAGTACGACGGCGAGCTCGACGGCGTCCTCGACGGCACGACCTCCTGGCAGGAGCTGGACGCGGCGGGCGCGCCCGTGGGCAACGGCAACGGACGTCCGGACGACCCCGAGCTCGAGCACGTCGACCTGGTCTCGGTGCGGCTCGAGGTCAGCGACGGATCCGGGAGCCAGACCTTCTCCTTCCAGGCCGACCTGCGCAACCGCTCCCAGACGTGAGGCAGACATGACCGAAGCGGCCCACATGACCTCGCCCTGCCGTCCTCGCGACGAGGGTGCCGCCCTGGTGATCACGATCATGGTGATGGCGCTGGTGGCCGTGCTGACCACGACCGTCCTCACTGCGACCGTGACCAACCTCGGCTCCAGCCGTCGCGCCCAGGACTCCGCCCGAGCGCTGGACGCGGCGGACGCGGGGATCACCCAGGCGATCTCCTACCTGCGCTCCACGGGCAGCCGTGGTGTGCGCACGACGCCGATCGTCGGCGAGGTCGTCGGGAGTCCCACCCAGGACTACAGCGTCACGATCGCCCCCCTCCCCGCCAGCGACGCTCGCGACCGTCGCTATCGACTCACGTCCCTCGGCACCGCCGGGCAGGGGCGGCGCTCGGTCCAGGTCGACGTCACCCTCACGCTGCGTCAGCTCGGCCTGCCGCTCGGGATCTTCGCCCGTTCCGTGCAGGGTGCGGGGACGCCGGACCTGCGCGACATCAGCATCTTCACGACCGGCTGCGTGTTCAACCGCGCGAAGATCGACTTCTTCGGAAGCCAGGACGCGGCCTACGGGATCCCTCCTGCCGTCCACTCCTCCAAGGTGATCACCGACGGCAACGGCAGCGGCAGCAGCTGCAGTCCGACCGACAACAAGGCGATCCACAAGACCGCCGCCGCTCGGTGCCGCGCCTCCGGTGATCCGCTGCGCTGGGACCAGGACTCCCAGGGGGCGGCGTGTGCCGCGCTGGCCGCCGCCCATCCCGTCTACTACCAGGCGCAGAACCTCGACGCGGATGCCGCCAACGACGTCGACGGCACCTTCCTGCAGGACGACGCCGCCCTTCTGGAGCTCTTCGGCCTCGACGACGACCCGATGCCCGTCGACAAGCTCGAGGAGCTGCGCGCGGTCGCGCGGTCGCAGGGCAGCTACTTCACGACGCGGACCTACACCGTGCCGAACCCGGCTGTGACCCCCGATGCCGTGATGTTCTTCGACCTTGCGACGTCCGACCCGGGCGGCGTCGTCGACCTGAAGGCGCTGGGCAGCACCTGGGGGCAGGGCGGCTGCCAGCAGCGGTCGTTGCTGATCGTGATCGAGGGCGGCAACGTCCGCCTCAACGGCAACGGCGAGGTCGCCGCCAGCATCGTGCTGACCTCGCGGACCTACGGCGAGGTCGACAAGGGCAACGGCACCCCGGACTTCGTCGGCACCATGTTCGCCAACACCGTCAACCTCGCCGGCACGATCGACATCAGCCTCAACGACTGCTTCCTCGACAACCTCAGCCCCAGCCTCTACTCCGTCGTCGTCGACGACTACCGCGAGCTCGACCGCTGACGCTGGCCCGTTCCGGACATGGCGATGACCGCCCCGGCTGCGGAGGTGGGGCGGTGGACTCAGGTCGTGTCCGGTGGGTCGATCAGCTCCGCGATCGAACGGTCGGCCCAGAGGCACCAGGTCGTGTGCCGCTCACAGCGGCGCAGCGCGCTCTCCGACACACGACCCCCACGCAGCCTCGAGCCGGCGACCAGCTCGACCAGCCGGAGGCACCGGGTCGTGTGCCGCACACAGCGGCGCAGCGCGCTCTCCGGCACACAACCCCCAGGCGCCCACCATCCGCCCGCTCCTGCCGGACGTCGCGTGGGCGTGCGCTGGCCTCCCGAGACGTAGCGCCTACTGGATCAGGTCGAAGACCGAGAACATCGGCATGTAGAGCGCGACGATCATGCCGCCGACCAGGACACCGAGCAGCGCGATCATCAGCGGCTCGATGAGGGAGGTGAGTGCCTCGGTCGTGGCCTCGACCTCCTCGTCGTAGAACTGCGAGATGCGACGCAACATCTGGTCGACGGCACCGGCCTCCTCGCCGGAGGCGATCATCTGCACCGTCATCGAGGGGAAGACGTCGTGCCGGCCGAGGGGCTCGGCGAAGGACTCGCCCTGGGCGACCGACTGACGCACGTCGTGCAGCGCGCGGGCGATCACCACCGAGCCCGTGGTGTCGGCGACGATGTCCAGCGAGGACAGGATCGGGACGCCGGCGGACAGCAGCGTGCTCAGGTTGCGGGAGAAGCGGGCCAGGGCGATCTTGGCGAAGAGCTGCCCGAAGACGGGCAGCCGCAGCTTGAGCGGGTCCACGACGTCGCGGACCTTCGGGTCCTGGCCGTGCTTGCGCCACCACACCAGCCCGACAGCGCCGACGACCCCGACGGTCGGCAGGACGTAGCGCATCGAGTTGGACAGGGCCACCAGCACCTGGGTCGGCACCGGGAGCGTCCCCCCGAGGTCGGCGAACATCTTCTCGAAGACGGGCACGATGAAGAGCAGCATGCCGACGCACATGAGGATCGCCATGCAGAAGACGACGACCGGGTAGGTCATCGCCGACTTCACCTTGCCGCGCAGCTTCACGTCGGCCTCGAAGGTCTCGGCGACCTGGCGCAGGGCGACATCGAGGAACCCGCCGCTCTCGCCCGCGCGGGTCATGCTGATCATGAACGGCGGGAAGATCGTCGGGTCGCCGGCGAAGGCGGCGCTCAGCGACTGACCGGACTCGACCTCCTGTCGCACCCGAGCCAGCGCCCGGCGCAGCTCCGGGTGCTCGACCTGCTCGCCGAGGATGCTGAGCGCACGCAGCAGCGTCAGGCCGGCGTCGACCATCGTGGCGAGCTGGCGCGAGGCGATCGCGAGGTCCTTCTGCTTGACCCGCTTGCGACCCAGGGTGATCTCACGCTGGAGCCCGGTGCCGGTCTGCTTGACCTCGAGCGGCACGTAGCCCATCGCGAGCAGCTTCTCCGCGACCGCCTTCTCCGACTCGGCGTTGACCTTGCCCTCGCGGAAACGGCCGCCGGCGTCGCGGACCTTGTAGGCGTACTGGGTCACGGTCACCCGGACCACCCACCCGAAGGACCCGCCGGGGACGCGACGTACGACGACGCCTGGAGCGCCGACCCGGAGCCGACGAGGGCGAGGAAGTCTTCGCGACTGGAGCAGAACTCCAATCCGGCCTCGCGGGTGATGCGGCCGGCGCGCACATGTGCTGCCAGGTGGGCGTTGAGCGTCTGCATGCCGTCGCGGGCGCCGGACTGGAGGGCACCGGGGATCTGCTGGAGCTTGCCGTCGCGGATCATGGCCCGGATGCCGGGGGTGCACACCATCACCTCGACTGCGGGGACCCGGCCGCTGCCGTCGACCGTGGGCACCAGCGACTGGCACACGACGCCCTGGAGCGTCGCGGCCAGCTGGGTGCGGACCTGCTGCTGCTGGCCAGCGGGGAAGACGTCGACCACGCGGCTGACCGTGTCCTGGGCCGACTGGGTGTGCAACGTCGCCAGGACGAGGTGTCCGGTCTCGGCGGCGGTGAGGGCGACCGAGATGGTCTCCAGGTCGCGCAGCTCGCCGACCAGGATCACGTCGGGGTCCTGGCGCAGCACGTGCTTGAGCGCCGTGCGGAAGTCCACCGTGTCGGCCCCGACCTCGCGCTGGTTGACCAGGCAGCGTTGGTGCTGGTGGAGGAACTCAATGGGGTCCTCGATGGTCACGATGTGCCCGCTGCGGGTGCGGTTGACCCGGTCGATGACGGCGGCGAGCGTGGTCGACTTGCCCGAGCCGGTGGGCCCGGTGACGAGCACGAGGCCACGGCGCAGGGCCGCGAAGGTGTCGACCGCCGCCGGAAGCCCGAGGTCGCCCAGGGACCTGATCTCCCACGGGATCAGGCGCAGCACCGCTCCCACGGCCTCGCGCTGCCAGAAGACGTTGACGCGGAAGCGGGCAAGGCCCGGCACGGCGTAGGCGAAGTCGAGCTCGCGGGTCTCCTCCAGCACCTGGCGCTGCCGCTCGGTCATCACGGCGTAGAGCGACTCCTGGAGCAGCCGCGCGGTGAGCACCTCCTCGCCGGGCACCGGGGTCATCTCGCCGCGCACGCGGATGGTCGGCGGCGCGTCGACCGTCAGGTGCAGGTCGGACCCTCCGGACGAGGCGACCTGGCGCAGCAGCCGGTCGAGATCGAGCACCGGCGCCGTCGGACGCATCTCCACGGTCTCAGCCCACGACACGAAGGACCTCCTCGATCGAGGTCCGTCCCTGACGGACCTTCAGCCAACCGTCGTCGCGCAACGTGCTCATCCCCTGCTCTCGAGCGGTCCGGGCGACCTCCTCGGTCGAAGCCCGCCGCACGGTCAGTCGCTCGAGCTCCTCGGTCACGGGCATCACCTCGTGCAGAGCCATGCGGCCGCGATAACCCGTCTGCCCGCACGAGGAGCATCCGCGCGGGCGGTGCAGGACGACGTCGAGGTCCTGCAGAGGTGGAAAGCCGATCGCCTCCAGCTCGTCAACCTCGGGCCGGTAGGCCTCCTTGCACCGAGGGCACAGGCCACGGCACAGACGTTGGGCGACCACAGCGTCGAGCGCGGAGCCCACCAGGAACGGCTCGATGCCCATCTCCACGAGCCGCGTGACGGCCGAGGGCGCGTCGTTGGTGTGCAGCGTGGACAGCACCAGGTGCCCGGTCAGCGCCGCCTCGACGGCGATGTTGGCGGTCTCGTGGTCGCGGATCTCGCCGATCAGCACGATGTCGGGGTCCGAGCGCAGGATCGAGCGCAGCGCGGAGGCGAAGGTGAGTCCGGCCTTGGGGTTGACCTGCACCTGGTTGATCCCGGGCAGCCGGTACTCCACGGGGTCCTCGACCGTGATCACGTTGACGTGCTGCTGGTTGAGGATGTTGAGCGTCGCGTAGAGCGTCGTCGACTTCCCCGACCCAGTCGGCCCGGTCACGAGGATCATCCCGTAGGGCTTGGAGTACGACGTCTCGAAGCGCGCGAAGTTGCCGTCGCTGAAGCCCAGGTCCCCCAGGCCGAGCCGGGTGTTGGAGTTGTCGAGCACCCGGGCCACGACCTTCTCCCCCCAGACGGTCGGCAGCGTGGCGACGCGCAGGTCCATCTCGTGGCCGAGGTGGTTGACCGTCAGTCGGCCGTCCTGGGGGACCCGGCGCTCGGCGATGTCCATCGAGGCCATGATCTTGAGCCGGCTGACGACCCCGTTGACGATGCTGCGCGGTGCGTGGTGGGCGTCCTGGAGGACCCCGTCGATGCGGTAGCGCACACGCAGGTCGTGCTCCGTCGGCTCGAGGTGGATGTCGGAGGCCCGGTCCGCGATGGCCTGGCTGATCAGCAGGTTGACGAAGCGCACGACCGGGGCGTCCTCGGTCACCTCGGTGAGCGAGCCGAGGTCCTCGGGCTCCGGCTCGTCGGTCAGTCCGGACGTCAGGTCGGCGAGCTCGCCCTCCGCCCGGTAGGCCTGGTTGAGCTGGTGGTCGATCTCGGCCCGGGTCGCCAGGCCGAAGACGACGCGACGACCGCTCAGCCGCCCGATGTCGTCCTTGAGGTCCAGGTCGAGCAGGCCCCGCAGGGGCGTGGCGACGAGCAGCATGTCGCCGTCGTCACTGATCGGGATGACGCACGCCCGTCGCGCGAAGTCGGCCGGCAGCAGCGCGGTCGCCACCGGGTCGAGGACGACGTCGGCCAGCTCGAGGAACGGCACCCCGGCGGCGTCCGCCGCCAGGCGCAGCAGGTCGGCACGTGCGACGACGCCCTGGCTCACCAACGTCTCGAGGAGCGAGCCCTCGTCACCGTGAGCGACGGCCCCCTCCACCTGCGCAGCCGTGACGAGGCCGGCTGCCAGCAGCGCCTCCACGGTCACCCCGGCACCAGCAGGAGGTGCCGTGCGCTCGGGCGGCGCGGGCCGCAGGTCCGTGTCCATGGATGGTGCTCCCGCCTGGTGGCGCAGGAGGTCGTGGGCCGCCTGTCAGCAGGAGTCTCGGCACCCCGAGGGCCGACCTTGAGGATCAGCGGGGCAGGACGTCCAGGGCCAGCACGGGGTCGGCGCGGTAGCGCTCCACGAGAGCAGCGGTCGCGGCGTCGATCCGGGCGAAGAGCGCCGTGCGGTAGCCGGTCAGCTGCGCCTCGGCCTGCCGCAGGCTCTCGAGGACGGCGTCGGTCTCGTCCGCCGTGGAGGGCACCTGCCAGACCTGCGCCAGGTCGGGCACGTCGGGCAGCGGCTCCTCGGCACGCACGCGCATGAGGGCCGTCCGGGAGGCGCCGCTGCCGGTGTCCCCGAGCACCCGCACCAGGTCGTCGAGCGCGATCGACCCCTCGGTCGAGCGCCCGGCCTCGAGCAGGTCGAGGCGGGCGTGGACCAGCCGCCGCCAGTAGGACGCCCGGTCCTCCTCGTCGCGCAGCCGCTGGCGGTAGGCCCGCAGGGACGGCAGGTCCAGGGTGTCGAGGGGCACCTCGGGCAGCTGGCTCACGGTGCCGATTCCAGCACACGACGCCCGACCGGCTGCTCCGGCGACCACCCGGTGCGTCGCAGGGCGACGGTGAAGTCGTGCGGGTTGCTCGCCGCGACCATCGCGGTGTCGAGGCTGATGGTGCCCCCCGTCACCAGCGTCAGCAGGTGCTGGTCGAAGCTCTGCATCCCTGAGTAGCCACCCGAGGCGATCACCTCGGTGATGCCGTGGGTCTTGTCCGGCTCGGCGACCGCCTCGGCGAAGCGCGCGTCGCGCACCGCGACCTCCATGACGCAGACCCGCCCCTGGCCGTCGAGGCGCGGCACCAACCGCTGGCAGACAACGCCCTCGAGGGTGACGGCCAGCGCAGCGCGCACCCGCGGCTGCTCGTGAGCGGGGAAGAAGTCGATCAGCCGCAGCACCGTCTCGCGCGCGTCGGTGGTGTGCATCGAGCTGAGCACCACGTGACCGGTCTCGGCCGCCGAGAGAGCCGCGCGCACGGTGTCGGCGTCGCGCAGCTCGCCGATGAGGATGACGTCGGGGTCCTGACGCATCGCCGCCCGCAGCGCCGCCGGCCAGTCGCGCGTGTCCGAGCCGAGCTCGCGCTGGGTGACGGTGGCGAGGCGGTCGCGGTGCACGACCTCGATCGGATCCTCGAGGGTGAGGATGTGCACCGGCCGCGCGGCGTTGACCGCGTCGACCATCGCACTGAGGGTGGTGGACTTGCCCGAGCCCGTCGGTCCCGTGACGAGCACGAGCCCGCGGGGCCGCAACGCGAGGCGTCGTACGACGTCGGGCATGCCGAGCTGCTCCAGCGGGACCGCGCCGTCGCTGATGCGTCGGAAGACCGCGCCGTCCTGCCCCCGCGAGCGGAACGCGTTGACGCGAAACCGTCCCAGCCCCTCGGCCGTCACGGCGAAGTCCGCCTCCCACGTCTCCTCGAAGTCTCGTAGGACCGTGGCGCTCATCGCCTCGCGCAGCGCCCGGCTGACCTGCTCGGGCGGCCAGGGAAGGTCCGTGACCGCCCGCAGCTCACCGGAGACCCTGATCTTGGGCGTGGCCGCACTGCGCAGGTGCAGGTCGGACCCGTCGAGGCGGTGCACGGCCACGAGCAGGTCGATCAGCTCGGGGGTCAACGAGGGCACGGCGGGGCTCCTGTCGTGAGGGACACCGGGAGTCTCGGCAGCCGGGACCGCCACCTGTAGGCCGGGGTCAAGTCCGGCCCGACGGCGACCGATGACCCAGGTGCCGGCGGCTCCCTCGCCGCCGGCGGACCAGGAGGACCCCATGCCCGCCACCGTCGTCGGACTCGACATCGGCCGCTGCGCCGTGCGAGCAGTGGAGCTGCGTCGCTCCGGCCGGAGGCTCGTGGTGAGACGGCACGGCAGCGTCGCGCTCCCCCAGGGTGCCGTCGAAGCCGGGGTCGTGCGCGACCCGGCCGCCGTGACCGACGCGCTCAAGCGCCTGTGGCGCGAGCACCGGATCGGGAGCCGCTCCGTGCGGCTGGGCGTCTGCAGCGGGTCCGTGCTGGTGCGTCACCTCGAGCTCGACTGGATGCCACCGCAAGACCTGCGCCGGGCGCTGCGCTACCAGGTCGCTGACCTGCTCCCCGTGGCCGTGGACGACGCCAACCTCGACCACGTGCTGCTCGGCGAGCTCACGCGGACGGATCCTCGAACGGGTGTCGAGCGACGCGTCGTGGAGATCCTGCTCGTCGCCACCGCCCGCGGCAACGTCGACGACCTCGTGCGATGCGTGCAGGCTGCGGGGCTGCGGCCCGTGACCGCGGACCTCTCCCCGCTCGCCCTCGTCCGCGCGGCCGTGAGCCGAAGCAGCCACCCCGCCGGTTCCAACGGAGGGCCGCTCACCGAGGCCGTGATCGACGTCGGAGCCGACACGGTGTCGGTCGCCGTGCACACGGACGGCGTCCCGCACTTCGTGCGGGTCGTGCCCGGGGTGGGTGGGGAGCTCCTCACACGCGCCCTGGTCGACGAGGGTGGCCTCACCTGGACCGCGGCCGAGGAGGCGAAGCGACGCCCCGGCTCGGCGCTGCCGGCGACCGCGCGGCTCGCGCTGGAGGCCGCCACGGAGCGGCTGGTCGCGGAGATCCGCGCCACCTTGGACTTCCACTCCACCGGCGACCCCGCGCACGTGGCCACCCACGCGGTCATCACGGGTGGCGGTGCGGCCCAGACGGGCTTCGCGGCACGCTGCGCGGCGGCACTCGGCATGCCGGTCACGGCGCTCGACCTCGCGTCGGTGGCCCAGCTGCGCACCGCCGCCATCGACGACCTCTCGGTCTCGATCGGCCTGTGCCTCGGGGAGACGGCGTGAGACCGGCCCTCAACCTCCTCTCCCCCTGGGTGCTCGAGGAGCTCCGCGTACGCCGCCTGCGCCAGCGGTTCGCCATCGGTGCTGTCGCCCTGGTGCTCTCCCTGGCCGGAGGGTGGACCTTCCAACGCCTCGAGCTCGAGCAGGTGCGCGCCGACCTGCGCGGCGAGGAGGCCGTCTCCTCTGGGCTCACCGACCGGATCGGCGGCCTCGCCGAGGTGAGGTCCTACGTGCAGGGGGTCCAGGGGCGTGCCCTCACGGTGCAGGGCACGATGCTCACCGAGGTGGAGTTCTCCTCCGTCCTCGACGCGCTCGCGCAGGCGACCCCCGACGGCGCCCGGATCGAGAGCGTCCAGGTGGTCCTGCCGACCGGGGCCGCCGAGCCGGGCCCGGACGACGCGGTCGACCCGGAGGACCCGGACGAACCTGACGACCCGGGCGACGCGGGCGACGTCGGGGCACGGGGACTCGCGGGTGCCGTGTGCCCCGGACCCGACCCGTTCGCGACCGCGGTGATCATCGGTTGCCTGGACCTCAGCGGCACCGCCACCGACCGCGCGCAGGTGAGCCGCCTCGTGGTCGCGCTCGACCGCAGTCGTCTCTTCGTGGAGCCGTTCGTCTCGACCACCACGACCAGTGACGGCAGCGGGGTCGCGTTCACCGGCTCCGTGGCCCTTTCGCCGGCCGCGTTCAGCGGCCGCTTCGACGACCTGCCCGCCCAGCTGCCCGGAGGTGCCTCGTGAACCTGCGCTCCGCCACCGCCACCCTCCTGCTCGGGTCCCTGGGCCTGGTCCTCCTCCTCGTCGCCGGCTGGCTCCTGCTCCTCGGGCCCGTGACCGGACAGATCGGCGAGTCCCGGGAGGCGGTCACCGACGCCCGGGACCGCAACGTCACCCTCAGCCGGCAGCTCACCGCGCTCCAGGAACAGGCAGCCGACCTCAGCGGCACCCGTGCCGTGGCCGAGGAGCTGGACCGGCTCTTCCCGCCCACGGCCGACCAGCCCGGGCTGTTCACCGCCGTGGTGGGGGCCGCCCGTCGGGCCGGTTACGGCCCCGACGACATCACGACCCTGAGCCCCTCCGCCCCCGTCCCGGTCCTCGACGGCCTGGCCGTCGACCCCACCGTGGTGGCGGAGCAACAGGTCGACCCGGCGACTGCCGACCTCGCTGTCCAGGTGGTGACGCTGTCGGCGGAAGGAACCTTTGACGAGGCCCGCCGTCTGCTCCAGGCGATCGAGCGCCTCGACCGCGCCTTCCTGGTCCGGACCGTCTCGCTGACCGGCTCCGCGGAGGACGCGGGCTTCACCGTCTCACTCACCGGCGCCACCTTCGTCGCCCCGCCGGTGGTGCCGCCCGCGACCTCGAGCTGACCCTCGGGACCGCACTCCCCGCACTCCGTCCCTGACACCCCGACCGAATCGAGCCAGCCGGTGCCCCTCTCCACCACCCTCGCCGTCCTGGGCGTGCTCGCCGTCGTCCTGCTGGGTCTCCTGCTCCACCTGCGGCACGAGCGACACCGGAACGGCCAGGAGGCGATCGCCCTCGACGATCTCGCCCCGATGGTGCCGGCGGCGCCTGCACCATCGGCACCGGCGCCCGCCCGACCGCCTGCTGCGGCGGTCCCCGACGTGCACCAGGTCGCCTGCTGGACAGGGCTCTCCCGCGACCTCGCGTCCGAGGGCCGCCCCGAGCGGGCGGCGCTGGCCCAGTGGGCCGCCGACCTGCACGTCCTCGCGCCGCACCTGTCGGGCCGTCAGGCCGAGCTCGCCGAGCGGCTCGCGCGGCTCCCCGCGGACACACCTGCGGCGACCCTCGCCCGAGCCCGGGAGATCGCGCTCTCGCTCGTTGCCGACGCGACCGGCTCGGTGACCGCGATGCTCGTGCCCGCCGACCACGTCGCGACGCCGCAGCGCAGGACCGGCCCGGGCGCGCGACCCGGGCTCCGCCGCAAGGCCGTGCCCGGCGACCGCGCCGCCTCCCTCGCCCTGGCCGAGCACTGGACCTCGCGTGCGGCGACCGCGGCCGCCCTCGGCGAGCTCGGACTCGAGGCCCGCGAGGCCGAGCTCGCCCGCTTCGACGCCCTGCTGGTCGGCCTGGGCGAGCGCCACGGCGACGCGGACGACCACGTGACGGTGCTGCTCGGCGAGCTGGCCCGCACCGTGGTGCGCGCCCTGCCCGACCCCGAGACGAACAGCGCCTCGACGCATGACGCCCGCCTGGTCCGCCAGACACTGCGCCAGCTGCTGCCGCCCCACGTGCGTCCCCGGCTCGACCTCGACCAGGACCCCGACCTGCTCGTGGTGAACGGTCGATGACATGACCAGCCTGCGGACCCGGATCCGCGCCCACCCGCGACCCACCTGGACGACACCGGGACGCGACCACCTCACCGGGCTCCCGCGGCGAGGCCACCTCGCCGCGGCCGGGCGCCGGATGCTGGCCGCCGCCGTCGGGGCGGAGCTGGTGGTCGCGGTTCTCGTGGTCGACGTCGACCACCTCAAGCGGGTCAACGACGCCCTGGGCCACGACGCCGGCGACCGGCTCCTCGTGGAGGCGACGGCACGCCTGCAGCGGCAACTGGGGAGCGGAGCTCTGGTGTCGCGCCTGGGGGGCGACGAGTTCGCCGTCCTCCAGCCCTGCGCCGACGCGGCGGAGGCTGAGGCGCTCGCGAGCGACCTGCGCTCGTGCCTGCACCTGCCTGTCGTCCTCGGCGAGGTGGTCGTGCCGGGCAGCGCGTCCGTGGGGCTCGCCGTGAGCGGCCGCGACGGTGACACCCTGGCGGTCCTCCTCGCGAGCGCCGACCAGGCGATGTACGCCGACAAGCACGCCCCCCGTTCCTCCCACGGTGCCATGCGCGGCACGCCCGCGCGGCGTTCCCGCCGTACGCCGCCAGGGGACCGCGACCTCGCCCGCGACCTCGCCGCCGCCCTGGCCACGCCCGGCACCCCCGCGCTGCGCCTGCACCACCAGCCCCAGGTCGACGCACGTGGCGGCGTGGTGGGCTACGAGGCGCTGCTGCGCTGGGAGCACCCGACGCGGGGGCTGCTCGCACCGTCCGCATTCCTCCCGGTCGCCGAGCGGCACGGGCTGGCGGCCGCGCTCGACGAGGCCGCGGTCGGCCGCGCCGTGGGTGAGCACGAGTCCCTCGCGACCTGGTCGCCCGGCGCGAGCCAGTCGGTCAACATCTCGGCCCACAGCCTGCTCGCGCCCGACCTGCCGACGTGGCTCGCGGGCCTCCTCGGCGCCACGCGGATGCCGGGCCACCTCCTGACGCTCGAGGTCTCCGAGTCCGCCACCAGCCTGCCCGTGACGACCGCCCTCTACGACGCCCTCGCCGACGTCGGCTGCAGCCTGAGCGTCCAGGAGTTCGGTGCCACGCACGCGTCGCTGACCGCGCTCAGCGACAACACCCTGGTGCGCGAGGTGAAGCTGCCCGCGACCCTGGCGGCCTCCGTCGAGCGCGACCCCGGTGCGGCGCGGCTGGCGCGCGGGCTCGTCAGCGCCGCACACGGGCTCGACCTGCACGTGGTGGCCGAGGGGGTCGAGACCGCAGGGGCTGCACGCCTCCTGCTCGCCCTGGGCTGTGATGCCCTGCAGGGCTTCGGCATCGCACCTCCGATGGCCCTGCTCGAGGTCGCCGACTGGGCCGCCTACTGGGGCCGCGCGCGCTGCGACCACCCCGCCCTCCAGTCGGGACCCCGCGGTGCCGATAACCAAGCCGTCACCACCCCTCGACCCTGACCGGAGACCTGATGGTCGACCTCACCCTGCTCGCCTCTGCCTCTGCCGCAGTGCTGGGACTGCTGGTCGGCTCCTTCGTCAACGTCGTGGTGCACCGGGTGCCGGCCGGCGTGTCGGTCGTCAGCCCCCGGTCGTCGTGCCCGTCCTGCGGCGGTCTGGTCCGCGAGCGCGACAACATCCCGGTGCTCTCGTGGGTCCTGCTGCGCGGCCGGTGCCGCGACTGCCGGGCACCGATCTCCGTGCGCTACCCCGCGGTCGAGGCCGGGACCGCGCTGCTCTTCGCCATCGTCGCCACCCGCGCGCCCGGCCTGCCCGAGGTCCTTGCGATCCTGGCCGTGACCGGCGCCGGGGTCGCGCTAGCCCTGATCGACCTCGAGCACGGCCGGCTGCCCTTCGCCGTGACGGGCTGGGCCGGAGGCCTCGCCCTCGCCGCGCTCGCGTCCGGATGGGTCTCCACCGGGGTCGACGGCGGACCCGGGGCGGCCTGGGACCGCGCCGTGCCGGCCCTGCTCGGAGCCGTCACCTGGCTCGCGGTCTACGCCGCCGTCTGGGCCTCGACCCGTGGTCGCGGGATGGGCCTGGGCGACGTCGCGCTCGCCCCCGTGCTCGGGCTGGTGCTCGGCGCCGTGGGCCCGGCACAGTCCCTCACCGGCCTGGTCCTTGGCTTCCTCACCGGCGCCGCGGCCGGCGCGGTCCTGCTGACCACCCGCCGCGCCGGGCGTCGTACGGCGATCCCGTTCGGACCGTTCATGCTCCTCGGCGCCGCCCTCGGCCTCCTGGCGGGACCGGCCCTCGCTGGCGTCTACCTCCGGGCCGTCGGCCTGGCCTGACACCCGGTCCGATCTAGGCTGGCGCCAGCCCCGGACCGCTCCGGGACCGTCCTGGCGGGAGAGCACATGACGCGTGACGCGCGAGCGAAGCAGGCTTGGCGTCACGCTGCGTCCCGGGCGCGCTCGTTCGTCCACCGACGACGTGGGGTGCACGGCGACCCGCTGACCAGCCTGGGCAACCGGGCGCTGCTGTTCGCCCACGCCGGCGAGATCTCCTCCGGAGGCGCGCTCCGTGCGCTGCTCCTCCTCGACCTGGACGGCTTCAAGCAGGTCAACGACACCCTCGGCCACCACAACGGCGACCTGGTCCTCCAGGAGGTCGCCACCCGCATCAACCGGGCGGTCGGCGACGACGACGTCGCCGTGCGGCTCGGCGGTGACGAGTTCGCCGTCCTGACCGCACCCCTCGACGACGCCGAGCAGGCCTCGGCGCTCGCAGCGGCGATCATCGACCGACTGAGCCGTCCGGTCCGGCTCGAGGGCGTCGACCTCACGATCAGCTGCTCGCTCGGGATCGGCCTCACCGGCCTGGACGGCGACGACCTCGACTCCCTGCTACGCGCCGCGGACCGGGCGATGTACTCCGCCAAGACCGCCGGCCGGGCCGGTGGTGTCCTCCGCGTCGGTGGCTCGGCCTGGCTCCAGGACACGCCCGACACCGGGCTCGTCGAGGACCTCGTCGGCGGACTCGAGCGCGAGGAGCTGCGACTGCACTACCAGCCCCAGGTCGACGTCGAGGGTGCCGTCGTCGGCTGCGAGGCGCTGCTGCGCTGGCAGCACCCGACCCGAGGGCTCCTGGCGCCGCACGCCTTCCTCCCGGCAGCCGAGCGCTCCGGGCTCCTCGACCGGATCACCCTGGTGGCCGTCCGGATCGCGCTGCGCGACCAGCCGGCGCTGTCCGCCGCTGCCGGGCACCCGGTGTCGGTGTCGGTCAACGTCTCCCCCCGCGACCTCCTCGGCCGGGAGTTCCTGCCCGAGCTGGCCCGCCTGCTCGCCGCGACTCCCCCGGCCGCGGCCCACCTGGTCCTGGAGATCACCGAGCCGGCGCCGTTCCCCGTGCCGGCCGTCATCGAGCTGTTCCGACGCCTGACCCGGCTCGGTCTGGCCGTCTCGATCCACGAGTTCGGCGCCGGCCGGTCGTCGCTGACCGCGCTGTCGCAGTATCCCGGTGTCAGCGAGGTCAAGATCCACCCGACGCTGGTCCGTCAGGTCTCTGACGACACGGTGGCGCGGCTGGTGCGGGCGATCGTGGCGGCCGCGCACGGCCTCGGGGTCCACGTCGTGGCCGAGGGCATCGAGGACGAGGAGTCCGCCCGGTGCCTCACCGCGATGGGCTGCGACCGGCTCCAAGGCTTCTGGATCGCGCCCCCCGCGTCGCTCGACGACACGACCGCCTGGATCGACGACCGTGGCCGCCCGCCGGGCCCGATGCGCGAGGTCTAGACCGCATCCAATCACATCCTCCCCAGGGGTCCCATCAGTCACTAGGCTCCCACGACTGGAGGGAGGGAACCTTCCAACAGGACGGACCATCGTGAACTCGACCACGACCTCCGCGCTCACGACCTCCATCACCGATCTGCGCACGCAGGCGGCCACGAGCGGTCGTCGACTCGTGCTGATCGCCGCCTCCCTGTCCAACGGGCCGGACCTCGCGGACGTCTACGGCGTGCGGAGCCTCGACGACGCCACTGCCGAGATCGTGCGCCGCGCCCAGGCGTACGACTCCGTGCCGTGCCACCTGCTGCGGGTCTCGCGACTCGGCAGCTTCCTCGCCGGGGCGATGGTGGAGCCCGACCACGCCGTCACCCAGGTCGCGGCCCTGGTCGACGAGATGCGCGAGATGCTCGACGTGCACGGGGAGCGGGTCTGGCCGATCATCACCGTCGCCGCCCGCGAGTGCGGCCCGACCGACGACGTGTGGGGCACCGTCCGCGACGTCCGTGGCACCCTGGTCACCGCCCAGCGCGACACCCCGGGCGGGACGTCCTGGCACCACGACGACGACGAGGACGTGGTGCCCCACGACGGCCTCACCCTGGTGCGGGACCTCGCGGAGGCGCTCACCGAGCAGCCCGGTCAGGTGGACCTGGCCTACCAGCCCGTCGTGGACCTACGACACGGCGCGATGACGGGCGCCGAGGCACTGCTGCGCTGGCACCACCCGCTCCGAGGCCCCGTCGGACCGCTGGTCGCGATCGAGGCGGCCGAGCGCACCGGGTTGATCCACCCGCTCGGTCGCGTGGTGCTCGAGCGAGCCGTGCGCCAGCTCGCCTCCTGGCGTGGCCGCGTCGGGCCGACCTTCCGCATACACGTCAACGTGTCCCCCATCGAGCTGCGCGAGGCGTCGTACGCCGACGGCGTCGCCGCCACCCTGCGGCAGTGCGGGGTGCGGCCGCAACAGCTGTTGCTGGAGATCACCGAGACAGCGCTGCTCGCCGACGACCCGCGGGTCCTACGCACGATCACCGCTCTGCACCAGATCGGCGTGGGGCTGGGCATCGACGACTTCGGCACCGGCTACTCCTCGATCCGGCACCTGCACCGGCTGCCCATCGACACCGTCAAGGTCGACCGCTCCCTGGTCGCCGGCATCGCGACCTCGCCCTCCGACTTCGCCCTGACCCGCGCCGTGCTCGGTCTGCTCACCACCACCGGTGCGACCGTGGTGGCCGAAGGCATCGAGGACCCGGCTCAGCAGGCGCGGCTGCTGGCGATGGGCTGCACGCTGGGCCAGGGCTACCACCTGGGCCGGCCCGTCGCCGCCGACGCCCTCTTCTCGACAGCCGGCTGGTCCCGTGGCGGGGCGACGGGGATGCTCGGGGCATGACCGTCCTCGCCCCAGCCGGGGACGTCATCCGGGCCGAGGAGGCGACTCCACGATCCGCATGACGTCGTGCCTTAGTTCGGCGAAGGGTCGGCACCCGACTCGAGCCAGCCGCGGAAGGCCTCGAGGTTGGCCGTGGGCTCGCCGCGCAGCTTGCGCCACTCCCACTCCTTGCGGATCGAGGAGGCGAAGCCGAGCTCGAGGATCTGGTTGAACGAGTCGTCCGCGTAGGACAGCACCGAGCCGATCACCCGGTCGAGCTCGTCGGTGGTGATCGCCGAGAGCGGGAGCCGGCCGTCGAGGTAGATGTCGCCGAGCTGGTCGACGGCGAACGCGACGCCGAAGAGACGCAGGTTGCGCTCCAGGAGCCAGCGGTAGACACGCTCGTGGTTCTCGTCGGGCTTGCGGCACACGAAGGCGTGGATCCCGAGGGCGTGCGCACCCACGTCGAGGCGCACCGCGACCTGGAGCTTCTTCTCCCCCGGCAGGGAGACCGAGAAGACGCCGGGATTCGACTCGTCGAACTCGATCTCGTTGGCGGTCAGGTAGTCACGGACGACATCAGCGCTCACGCCACAGACTCTCGCATGGCACTCCTAGCGCGGGCGTAGACGTCGAGGGTCTGGGCCGCGGTCGCCTCCCACGAGAACTGCCGCGCCTGGGCCCGCGCTCCGTCGCGCAGTCGGGCCAGGAGGTCGGGGTCACCGAGCACCCGACCGAGCGCCCCGGCCCACTCGTCGGCGTCGTGGCCCTCCACGAGCAGCCCGCTGTGCCCGTCGCGTACGACGGTCGTGAGGCCGCCGACCGCGGCCGCGACCACGGGGGTCCCCGCCGCCTGCGCCTCGGCCGCGACGAGCCCGAAGGACTCGTTGTAGGACGGGACGGCGACCAGCGTCGCGGCGGCGTACCAGCGCGAGAGGTCGGCCTGGGAGACCGGTGGCACGAAGCGCACCACGTCGTCGATGCCGAGCTCGCGGGCGAGGGCCGCCAGCGACTCGGGTCGGTCCAGACCGCTGCCCGAGGGACCGCCCACCACGGGGACCACGACCCGTGAGCGCAGCCCGGGGTCGCGGGCGAGGAGGGCGGCCACCGCGCGCAGCAGGACGTCGGGCGCCTTGAGCGGCTGGATGCGGCCGGCGAAGAGCAGCACGTGGGCGTCGAGGGGCAGGCCGAGCTCCGCGCGCACGGTGTCGCGATCGACCGGACGGAAGACCGCGAGGTCGACGCCGGGGTGGACGACCTCGACCCGCCCGGGGTCGGCGTCGTAGAGGTTGATCAGCTGCTTGGCCTCGAGGTCGGTGTTGGCGATGAGCATGTCGGCCGCCTCGACGACCTGCTCCTCGCCGATGATCCGCGCACTCGGCTCGGGGGTGTCGCCGAGGGCGAGCGCGGCGTTCTTGACCTTGGCCATGGTGTGCATCGAGTGGACCAGGGGCACGCCCCAGCGATCGCGCGCGAGGGCGCCGACCTGGCCGGAGAGCCAGTAGTGCGAGTGCACGGCGTCGTAGTGCCCCAGCGGCTGCGCGGCCTCGGCCCGCAGGACCTCGCGCGCGAACACGCACAGCTGGCCGGGCAGCTCGCCCTTGGTCAGCCCCTCGAAGGGACCGGCGTGGATGTGGCGCACGCTGACGCCGTCGCAGGCCTCGACCACCGGCGGCAGCGTCGAGGTGGTGGCGCGGGTGAAGATGTCGACCTCGATGCCCTGGTGGGCCAGTCGCTTGGCGAGCTCGATGACGTAGACGTTCATGCCGCCCGCGTCGCCCGTGCCGGGCTGGTCCAGGGGGGAGGTGTGCAGGCTGATCATCGCCAGACGCCGGATCGGCTGCATGTCACTCCTTCGGTCGCACGAGTCGCGGACGCACCGCGCCCTCCAACCGAACCACGCGAGGGGCTCGGTGATTCCCGCCGTCCCAACCGCCGTCCCAACCGCCGTCCCAACCGTCGGCGCGGGTCAGGCGGAGTGCGAGCCCGCTGGGTGTCGCTCGCCGCGGGAGCGCACCAGCGCGCGGACGCAGACCAGCGCCACCACGACCCCCGCGACCGCGTCGACCACGCGACCGTCGCCCTCGCCACCGACAACCTCCACGACCGACCAGACGAGCACGGGGAGGGCCACGGCCACGATGGCGCGCAGCCACGTCGCGCTGGTGCTGACCAGTCCCGCCCCGAGGGCGGCGAGCGCGAGGGCGAGCAGCACGAGGCCCGGCCAGCGGAGGGCGTCGACGCCGGCGGCGGCGCGGACCAGGAGACAGAGTCCGCCCAGGACACCGGCGACGCGGGCGAGGAGGGTCAGGGGCACGGGGGGAGTCTGCCACCGGTGAGGCCCGTGCGACGAGACCCGTCAGAATGGCCGCATGAGCACCTCACGCACCGCCGTCGTCACCGGGGCCAGCAGCGGCATCGGCGCCGCCACCGCCCGCACGCTGGCCGCCCAGGGCTTCCACGTCTTCTGCGCCGCTCGGCGCGTCGACCGGATCGAGGCCCTCGCCGCCGAGATCGGTGGCACGGCGGTCGCGTGCGACGTCACCGACGCCGACGCGGTCGCCGCGCTGGCCGCGCGCGTCGGCGAGCGGCTCGACGTACTGGTCAACAACGCGGGGGGCGCGTTCGGCTCCTCCCCCGTCGCCCAGGCCGACAGCGACGAGTGGCGCCAGATGTTCGAGGTCAACGTGATCGGCCTGATGCAGGTCACCAAGGCGCTGCTGCCGGCCCTCCTGAGCTCGGGCGAGGGCGTGATCCTCAACGTCGGCTCGACCGCCGGCCGGATCGCCTACGAGGGCGGAGCGGGCTACACGGCAGCCAAGCACGGCACCCAGGTCGTCACCGAGACGCTGCGCCTGGAGCTGTGGGACCAACCCGTGCGGGTGTGCGAGATCGCGCCCGGCATGGTGCGTACGGACGAGTTCGCCCTGGTGCGCTTCGACGGCGACCAGGAGAGGGCCGACGCGGTCTACGAGGGCGTCGCCGAGCCCCTGACCGCCGAGGACGTGGCCGACGCGATCGGCTGGATGGTGACCCGTCCGGCCCACGTCAACATCGATGAGCTGGTGATCCGGCCGCGCGCGCAGGCCGCTCAGCACAAGGTGCACCGGGTGCTTCCCGACTGAAGGTCCTACTGGACTGAGGACGTTTGTTACCGAACCCTTGTCGTCGGGTGGACGTGACGTGGGCCTGACGTGGCGGCCCCGAGCCTACGGTTCTGTTGTCCGCCGGAAAGCACGAGGGAGTCGGCGGAAACGGGTAGGGCGCCGAGGGTCTGGGGGGACCGCGGGGCCCGCACCCACCGTTCAGGAGTTGACCCGCTCGTCGCGTCGGGAGCCGCGTCCACGAGCGGGTCCTTCTGCGTCCGGGGGCCTCCCGGGTGGCAGACTGCGGTCCGTGCAGACCATCGGACTCATCGGCGGCATGAGCTGGGAGAGCAGCGCCGCCTACTACGAAGCCCTCAACGTCGGTGTGGAGAAGCGCCTCGGCGGCCTCAGCTCGGCCCGGACCATCATGTCGTCGGTCGACTTCGCCGAGGTCACCGCGCTCCAGGAGCAGGAGCGCTGGGACGACGTCGCGGCGATCCTCGTCTCGGCAGCCCAGGGCCTCGAGCGCGCGGGCGCCGACTTCCTGTTGCTCTGCACCACGACCTTCCACCGCGTCGCCGACCAGGTCGAGACCGCGGTCGCGATCCCGGTGCTGCACCTGGCCGACGTCGTCGCCGAGGCCGTCAAGGCGCAGGGCCTCGACTCGGTCGGCTTCATCGGGACCACCTTCGCGATGTCGCGCTCGTTCTTCACCGACCGGCTGGCCAGCCACGGCCTCACGGTCCACGTGCCGGAGGAGCGGCACCACGACGCCATCAACCGGGTCATCTACGACGAGCTCGTCCACGGCAAGGTGCTCGACACGTCGCGCCGCACCATCGTGGGGCTGATCGAGGAGCTGTGGGACGCCGGCGCCGGCGGCCTGATCCTCGGTTGCACCGAGCTCGAGCTCCTCGTCCACCAAGCCGACTCCGAGCTGCCCGTCTTCCCCGGCACGACCCTGCACGTCGCCGCCGCCCTCGACCGCGCGCTGGACTGAGGTTGTCGCCCGTCGACGACCGCGACCCCATCCGCGAGGCGCACCACCAGTGGGTGCGTCACGGGTGGGCCGGGGCGGCCGACGGGATGGCGATGGTGACGTCGCTGGTGCGTGTGCAGCAGCTGGTGATGGAGCGCATCGACGCCGTGCTGCGCCCGCTCGACCTCACCTTCGCCCGCTACGAGGTCCTGATGCTGCTCTCCTTCACCTCCGCGGGCGCGATGCCCATGACCCGCCTCGGCTCGCTGCTCCAGGTGCACCCCACCTCGGTGACCAGCGCCGTCGACCGGCTCCAGAAGCAGGGCTACGTCGACCGCGAGCGCTCGACCTCCGACGGTCGCGTCATCCTCGCCTCGATCACCGCGGCCGGCCGTGAGGTCGCCGAGCGCGCCACCATCGGTCTCAACGACGGGGTCTTCGCCGCCCCCGGTCTCCCGGACACCGAGGTCGCGGCTCTCACCACCCTCCTCGGCGCCTACCGGTCTGCTGCCGGCGACCGCGTCGACTGACCTGGCCGGACAGCCTCCCTGGAAAGTGCGGGACGTTTTCGACCTCCAGCGCGCGGAGAATGTCGAAAACGTCCCGCACTATCCCCCCAAGCCCTCTCCACGACCGATTGCTCCAGGTCCATGGACGTCCTATGATCAGATAGTTGGACATCCAAGTAGTTGCTCTCCCTTCCCTGCAGCGAGGTAGTCGATGACGATCCACCAGCCCCAGCACCCGGTCCGTCTCGTGACCGCGTCGAGCCTCTTCGACGGTCACGACGCCTCGATCAACATCATGCGGCGGATCTTCCAGAGCCAGGGCTGCGAGGTCGTCCACCTCGGTCACAACCGCTCCGTCCAGGAGGTCGTCGATGCGGCGCTGGAGGAGGACGCGCAGGGCGTGGCGGTGTCGTCCTACCAGGGCGGCCACATCGAGTACTTCGAGTACCTCGTGGAGTCGCTGCGCGCCCAGGGCGCCGACCACGTCAAGGTCGTCGGCGGTGGTGGCGGTGTCATCGTGCACGACGAGATCCAACGCCTGCGCCAGGCCGGCGTCACGATCTTCTCCCCCGAGGACGGCCAGCGCATGGGCCTGGTCGGGATGATCAACTCGGTGGTCAAGGACTGCGACTTCGACCTGTGGGCCACCAAGCAGGTCAGCGCCGAGCAGGTCGTCAGCGGCGACCGATTCGCCATCGCCCGCGCCATCACCGGCGCCGAGCAGGGCCAGCTCTCCGCGGACGTCATGGCGCGCCTGCGCGACGCCGGCTCTGCCCACCGCGTCCCCGTGCTCGGCATCACCGGCACCGGCGGCTCCGGCAAGTCGTCGCTGACCGACGAGCTCGTACGCCGCTTCCGGCTCGACCAGCAGGACAAGCTGCGCATCGCGGTCATCGCCGTCGACCCCACCCGCCGACGTGGTGGCGGCGCCCTGCTCGGCGACCGGATCCGGATGAACAGCCTCGACGGCGACCGGGTCTTCTTCCGCAGCCTGGCGACCCGCGGAGCCCACGAGATCCCCGAGCACCTCTCCGACGTCATCGACGTCGTCAAGGCCGCCGGCTTCGACCTCGTCGTCGTGGAGACCCCCGGCATCGGCCAGGGCGACGCGGCGATCGTGCCGTTCGTCGACACGTCGGTGTACGTCATGACGCCTGAGTTCGGTGCGGCCTCCCAGCTGGAGAAGATCGACATGCTCGACTTCGCCGACGTCGTGGCGATCAACAAGTTCGAGCGCCGCGGCGCCAAGGACGCGCTGCGCGACGTCGGGCGTCAGCTGGTCCGCAACCGCGAAGCCTTCGGCCAGCAGCCCAGCGACATGCCGGTCTTCGGCACCTCGGCCGCGACGTTCAACGACGACGGCGTGACCGCGCTCTACCAGCACCTGCACGGCCTCCTGACCGACCAGGGCCTGGCCTTCGACGAGGGCACGCTGCCGGCCGTCGCCGTCAAGCACTCCTCCGGCATCCGCCAGGTCGTCCCGACCGACCGCGTGCGCTACCTCGCCGAGATCACCGAGACCGTCCGCGGCTACCACGCCCGCACCGAGGAGCTCGCCGACGCGGCCCGTCGCGTGCAGCGCCTCGAGCTCGTCACCCAGGAGCTGGGCGAGAGCGACCACGGCGACGTCCCCCACCTGCTGGAGAAGGCCCGCAAGGCCCTCCCCCACGACGTGTCCGACCAGATCGCCGGTTGGCCCGCTGTCGTCGAGTCCTACGCCGGCGACGAGCAGGTCACCCGGGTGCGCGACAAGGAGATCACCACCCAGCTGACCCGCGAGTCGCTGAGCGGCAATAAGATCCCACGCGTCTCCTTGCCCCGCTTCAGCGACCACGGTGAGCTCGTGCGCTTCTGGCGCCGGGAGAACCTCCCGGGCTACTTCCCCTACACGGCCGGCGTCTTCCCCTTCAAGCGCGACGGCGAGGACCCCGCCCGGATGTTCGCCGGCGAGGGCGACCCCGCGCGCACCAACCGCCGCTTCAAGATCCTCTCCGCCGACGGCGACGCCAAGCGCCTCTCGACGGCCTTCGACTCCGTGACCCTCTACGGCCGCGACCCCGACGAGCGCCCCGACATCTACGGCAAGGTCGGCACCTCCGGCGTCAGCGTCGCGACGCTCGACGACATGAAGGTGCTCTACGGCGGCTTCGACCTGGTCGCCCCGTCGACGAGCGTCTCGATGACGATCAACGGTCCGGCCCCGACGGTGCTGGCGTTCTTCCTCAACACCGTGATCGACCAGCAGGTCGACGCCTTCCGCGACAAGGAGGGGCGCGAGCCGTCCGACGAGGAGCGCGCCATGCTGGCGGCGTACGCCGTCGCCAACGTCCGCGGCACGGTGCAGGCCGACATCCTCAAGGAGGACCAGGGCCAGAACACCTGCCTGTTCTCCACGGAGTTCTCCCTGAGGATGATGGCCGACATCCAGGAGTGGTTCATCGAGCAGCAGGTGCGCAACTTCTACTCGGTCTCGATCTCCGGCTACCACATCGCCGAGGCCGGGGCCAACCCCATCAGCCAGCTCGCGTTCACCCTCGCCAACGGCTTCACCTACGTCGAGGCCTACCTCGCGCGCGGCATGGACATCGACGACTTCGCGCCCAACCTGTCGTTCTTCTTCTCCAACGGCAAGGACCCTGAGTACAGCGTGATCGGTCGCGTCGCCCGTCGCATCTGGGCGGTGGCGATGAAGGAGAAGTACGGCGCGAACGACCGTTCCCAGAAGCTGAAGTACCACGTGCAGACCTCGGGGCGCTCCCTGCACGCGCAGGAGATGGACTTCAACGACATCCGCACGACGCTGCAGGCCCTGATCGCGATCTACGACAACGCCAACAGCCTGCACACCAACGCCTACGACGAGGCGGTCACGACCCCGTCGGAGGAGTCGGTGCGCCGCGCGTTGGCGATCCAGCTGATCATCAACCGCGAGTGGGGCCTGGCGATGAACGAGAACCCGCTGCAGGGCTCGTTCATCATCGATGAGCTGACCGACCTCGTGGAGGCGGCCGTGCTCGCGGAGTTCGACGCGATCAACGAGCGCGGTGGCGTGCTCGGGGCGATGGAGACCGGCTACCAGCGCGGGCGCATCCAGGACGAGTCGATGCTCTACGAGCACCGCAAGCACGACGGCTCGCTGCCGATCATCGGCGTCAACACCTTCCGGAAGGCCGACTCCGACGGCACCCCGGTCCACATCGAGCTGGCCCGCGCCACCGACGAGGAGAAGGAGGGCCAGCTCACCCGCGTCCACGCCTTCCAGGAGGACCACGCGACCGAGGCCACCCAAGCCATCGCGCGGCTCAAGGAGGCGGCCGTCAACGGCGACAACGTCTTCGCCGTGCTGATGGACGCCGCCCGCGTGTGCTCGCTCGGCCAGGTGACCGAGGCGTTCTTCGAGGTGGGCGGGCAGTACCGCCGCAACGTCTGAACGCCGCACGCGCCCGCCGCAGAGGGGCGGCGAGCGCGTAGGCGGGCCAGCTGCTGGCCTTGGGCAGGTCAGCACCGGCGGCGGTCCCCCCGGGGGGGTCCGGGGTCCGGTCCGGGCCGGGGCCCTGGTCTGGGTCAGGCTTGGGCCATGTAGATCTCCACCTCCTCGAGTGCGCCGGTCTCGTCGTCGAAGTCCAGCTCGGCGACGGTGACGCCGGGCTGCAGGTCGGCCGTGGTGGCCTCGACGTCATCGCCCTCGTCTCCGTCCTCCGCTCCGTCCTCGTCGGCGTCCTCGAACTCGATCTCGGTGCTCTCGGTGACCTCGCCGCTCAGGGTGAAGCCGTCGACCGTCATCACGACCAGCGTCGTGCCGTCGAAGCTGACGATGGAACCCAGCACGTCGGCCTCGTCCTCGTCCGCTTCGTCCTCACAGGCGTCCTCCGCGGCGTCGTCCTCGTCCTCGTCGGCCTCGCCGTCGTGGTCGGAGTCCTCGTCACCGTCGGCTACGTCGTCGTCGTCGGAGTCGGCGTCGCGGACCCGACCGCCGTGCTCGTTCTCGTCCTCGTCGTCCACGTGGTCGGCGTCGTGGTCGTCGTCGTCGGCGAGGCAGGGCTCGGTCGCGTCGTCCTCGTCCTCGTTGTCCTCACCGTCAGGGTCGGCGTCCTCGTCGCCATCGAGGGTGCCGTCGTCGTCGGTGTCCCGGTCGTCGATGTCGGTGGACCGCCGGCCGTCGTGGACCTCGTCGCCGTCGTCATGACCGTCGTTGTCGGTGTCCTCGTCGTGCAGCTTGCCGCCCTGGCGGAACTCGCCGAGGTTCTTCAGCCCGTCGCGGTCGAAGTCGGCCCGGGCATCGCCGGCCCGGAACGGGTTCATGCCGTGGGTGCGCTCCCACCGGTCGGGGATGCCGTCCCGGTCGGAGTCAGCGGATGCCGCACCTGCGCCGGGCGCGAGGGTGAGCACGCCGGTGGCAGCCAGGGCCGCTGCGATGGCGACCGCCCGCGACGACGGTGAGTGATGGATGGTCATGGGTCCTCCAGAGGCACGGGTCGCGGCACGGGCGCGAACGACACAGACGGGGCGTGCATGAGACTCAGGTCACGAGGGGCCCCGTCCGTTACATCCCCGTCTTCGTCCAGGTCGGCGAGGGCGCGGCGCAGCCGCTTCAGGGCCCGATGGCGAGCGACCCGCACCGCGGTCGGGCTCATCCCCAGCGCCCGGCCGGTCGCGGCCGCGTCGAGGCCGACCACGTCGATGCACGCGATGACCTCGGCCTCGCGGGGCGAGAGGAGGGCGAGCAGCCGCCGCGTCAGGTCCTGGCCGTCGACGAGGTGCGACGCGTCGTCAGCCCAGCCCCAGTCGACGCCGTCCGGGACGGTGGTGTCGTGCGGCTCGGTGCCCCGCCGGGTCGTCGTGCGCCGGCGGTTGCTGACGACGTTGCGGGCGATGCTGAAGAGCCACCCGGCGAAGTCGTCGCTGCTGCCCGAGAACTTGCCGAGGCTCTGGGCAGCCGTGAGCCACGCGTCCGCGGCGATGTCCTCAGCCGCAGCCGCCGCGTCACCGCTCGGCATGGAGCGCAGCCAGACGACCAGCCGACCACCGTGCTCACGGTAGAGCTCCGCCCACGCGTCGTCGTCGCCCTGGCGGGCGCGCGCGACGACGTCGTCGTCCTCGCGACGTGCTCCCATCACGTGCTCCCGTCTCCCCGGCCTCATTCTGGAGGCGAGACCTTGACGATTCCTACAGCCGAGATTTCACCTCCTCCCGATGTAACCGATCACCGTGGTGGCGACCTGTACAGGTGTGACTGAGCCGTTCTCGACCCGTGACCTGGCCTGGGTGCTGCGCGCCGAGGTGCCGGTCCTCGAGGACGCCCGGCTCACCGCGACCCTGGCGCAGGTGGCTCGTCACGCGCCTGCTCCCGTCCGCCGGCGGCTCCCGATCGGCGTCCGGCTCGCTGCCGTGACGGCCTCCGTCACCGTCAGCCTCTTCGGCGCCGCCTACGCCTCCGACGTCCTGTTCTCCCAGCCAGGGCCGGCGATCGGGCCGTCGCGCGCGCCCGCGAGCGAGTCGCCCTCCGAACCGTCCGTGTTCCCCAGCGAGCAGCCCCGTCACCCCTCCGGCACCGGCGGCGGTCCCGCGCCCGTGCCGCCCTCCGGCGAGGTCGACCCGAACCACGACGACGGCGAGGAGGCCGGGCCGGGTGGTCACGGCAGCCCCGGCGGCTCCGGCTCCGACGACGGCCAACCGGACCAGACCGGTCCGGGACCCTCCGGGACGAACGAGACCGACGAGCCTGACGAGGTCGAGACTGACGAGCCCGACGACGAGGACTCCGGCGGCGGCTCGGGCTCCAACAGCGGGCCCGGCTCGGGCGACGACGAGCCCGACGAAGCCGACGAGCCCGACGACGAGGACTCCGGCGGCGGCTCGGGCTCGAACAGCGGGCCCGGCTCGGGCGACGACAAGCCCGACGGCACCGACGAGCCCGACGACGAGGACTCCGGCGGCGGCTCGGGCTCGAACAGCGGGCCCGGCTCGGGCGACGACGAGCCCGACGCCCCGGACGACACGGACGACACGGACGACACGGACGTCGACTGAGCCTGCGGGTCAGCGCCGGTGCTGGACGACCTGCCGCACGTCACCGTCGCGTCAGGGCACCTCGACCAGCGAGCTCAGCGTGCTGGTGTTGCCGCCGTAGTCGACGACCGTCAGGTCGGCCTGGAGCAGCGTGCCAGGGTCGAGCGGCACGAACTCGTAGGTCAGGTTGGCGACGTCGGCGTAGAGCCCGACGTCGCTGGTCGGCTCCCACACCTGCTCGCCGTCGGCGCCGATGGTCAGCACGTCCGGGATGATGATGCCCTCCGGGTCGGGCGCCAGCTCGCCGTAGCCGCCGGTCAGCTCGTCGTAGAGGTAGATCGTCTCGCTGACGAACTCACCGGCCTCGACGTCGAGGACCAGTGACAGCAGGGCGTCCTGCGGGTCGACCTGGTCGGGGTCGGTCGAGGCGTAGTAGGTCATCGGCACGTCGAAGAACGCCGTGCCGAGGTCCTCGCTCAGGTCGAGGTCGACGTAGGCGTAGGCGGAGTCCACGCCGTCGTCGATCTGGAGGAACGTCAGGTCGTAGTTGCCCGACGCGGTGGGCGAGCCCTCGTCGGTGAAGTCCGCGATCTCCTCGCCGAGGTAGGTGATCGAGTCGTCGTCGTTGACCAGCGCATAGCTGATCGTCGCCTCGGTGATGTTGTCGAGGGCGGCGGGGTCGTAGGCGCCGCTCAGGGTGATGCTGCCGTCGTCGTCGAAGGTGACCTCCGGACCGGCCTCCGGGTCGGTGAAGGTCGGCAGCTCCTCGTCGGGGATCGCCTCACCCGCGGAGTAGTAGCTGTCGAGGAAGGAGCGCCACTCCTGCGAGCTCACCACGTCGGCGTACGCCGGGTCCGCGAGCTCGACGACCGGCGGCAGGTAGATCGACAGGCCGGTCGCCCCGGCCGTGCCGACCCCCTCCACGCTGTCGAGGACGACGTCGTCGAGCGCACCGACGAGCGCGTCGGCCTGCTCGGCCACCTCGGGCGCGGACTCGCCGATCGAGGCCGCCAGCAGCCCGAGGTCGCTGAGGTGCTTGTCCTGGCTCTGGTCGGGGCTCTTGCCGAAGGCGAGCGTGGTCGCCTCGGACTGGCCCACGGCGGGTGCGACGTCGGTCGACTGCTCCTGCATCGCCCCGGCGAAGGCGGCCACTGCCTCGTCGACGGCCGCCATCTGCGTCAGGTCCACCATCGAGAGCGTGATCGTGTCGCTGGTGCCCTGGTCGGCGGCCTGGCCCGCGAAGCCGGCGATGATCTCGGAGCCGAGCTCGTCGGCCGTGGCCTCGGGGTCGTCGGCGAGCAGCTGGAGCGAGGTGTAGTCCCACCCGTGGCCCGGCTCGAGCTCCTGCGAGGCGACCAGCCGGTCGGCCAGCGGCGCGACCGCGCTCGCGACCTC
This sequence comes from Nocardioides sp., assembly GCF_031397825.1. Lineage (GTDB taxonomy): Bacteria > Actinomycetota > Actinomycetes > Propionibacteriales > Nocardioidaceae > Nocardioides. The sequence goes on along the minus strand of NZ_JANNML010000152.1, from coordinate 7,946 downwards.
GTAGTTGGCCATGAGGCAGGCGTCGAAGCCGAGCAGGTCGAGCTTGTCGACACCGGCCTGCTCGAGGCCGCTGGAGATGCCGGCGGTGATCTCGGCGAGGTCGAGGACGTCGTAGTCACTGCCCTCGTCGGGGCCGATGCCCGGCCACGAGGCGCCGTGGTCGGAGATGATCAGCGCGTAGTGCCCGGCGCGGTTGGCCTCGATGCCCTCGGCGATGAACGACGCGAGCACCTCGGGGTCGGCGGAGTTGACGTCACCGAGGTCCGCCACGACCTCGGTCGCGCCGTCCTGGCCGATGTCGAGGATCCGGCCGCCGACCCAGCTGCCCTGGTCGAGCAGCTCGTCGTCGCCGTAGCCCTCGTTGCGGTCCATGAACTCACGCACGTGCAGGTTGTCGTTCGATCCCACCACGCCGATCTCGTTGACGTCGGCGACCATGAACGGCTCGAGGTCGGTGTCGGCCATGGAGTAGTGCAGGACCGTCCAGCCGTCGCCCTCGCGGCCCGTGTGCTCGACGGCGCTCGTGGCACCACCACCGCCGCCACCGTCGGAGTCGGGCTCCTCGGAACCTCCTCCGCTGCAGGCGGAGGTGAGCAGGAGCAGGGCCGCGGAGGCCAGGACCAGACGTGACGAGGACGCGGTGAAGGGAGGCACGTCGTGAAAATAGGGCCGCAGCCGGACGTCCGTCTGCCGAAGCGCCCAGCGGTGCCACGGGGGCTAGACCGGGCGCACGTCACACGCCGGTAGGTTCGGCACGTGAGTCCCGCACCCCTCCTGCCCCAGGCCGACCAGGTCCGCTCGCTGCCGTCGCACTTCGACCGGCCCGTCGCGCCGGACGCGATCGACGAGAACGGTCACATGAACATCTCGGTCTACTTCCGGGAGGGCTCGTGGGCGGCCTGGCTGCGGCTGGGCGAGCTCGGAATGGGCGAGGACTACATCCCGGCGCGCGGGCTGTCCTTCTTCACCGTCGAGCACTCCATCCGCTACCTCGGCGAGCTGCGGCTCGGTGAGCCCTACGCGGTCCACACCGGCATCGCCGGACGGACGTCGAAGGCCGTGCACGCCGTCTCCTTCGTGCTCGACCGCACGCACGACCGGGTCGCCTGCGTCATGGAGGTGATGTACGTCCACGTGTCCATGGAGACCCGCCGGGCGTGCGACATCCCCGACGACATCGCGGGCGCGCTCGACGCCGAGATCGCGGCACACCCGTGGGTTGCCGAGGCCGCGACCCGACTGAGCCTGCGCCGATGACCGATCTCCCCTTCGACGACCTCGGCACGGTCTACGACGGCCCCCGGCCCGTGCGCCGGGTCGTCTCCCTGGTGCCCTCCATCACCGAGGCGCTCGCCTCGGTCGACCGCGACGCCCTGGTCGGCGCGACCGACTGGTGCACCCACCCCGCCGACCTTGCCGTCACCCGCGTGCGCGGCACCAAGAACCCCGACCTGGCCGCGATCCAGGCCCTCTCGCCCGACCTGGTCGTCTGCACCAAGGAGGAGAACCGCGAGCTCGACGTACGCCGTCTCCGCGAGGCCGGCGTGCGCGTCTGGGTCACCGACATCGAGACCGTGCCCGGCGCGATCGCCTCGCTGGAGCGGCTGCTCGACGTGCTCGGCTGGCCGTGGCCCGAGTGGCTGCTGCGCTCGCGCGCGCTGTGGTGCGGGGCGGTCCCACCCGTGACGGCCCGAGTGGCGATGCCGATCTGGCGCGACCCCTGGATGGTCGTGGGCAGCTCCACCTTCACCGGCGACCTGCTGCGCCGCCTCGGCTGGGAGAACGTGTTCGCCCAGCACCCCGACCGCTACCCCACCGTCGACCTCGCGGCCGTCGACGGCGCGGGGGCAGACGTCGTGCTGCTGCCGGACGAGCCCTACGTGTTCACGGCCGAGGACGGGCCTGAGGCCTTCACGCGGACGCCGACCCGCCTCGTGAGCGGGCGCCTGCTGACGTGGTACGGCCCCTCCCTGGTCGAGGCCGCCACGCTCAAGCTCTAGGGCTGGCTCTAGGCCTGGCCCACCTTCGCCAGGCGCAGCCAGGTGTCGATGACCGTGTCGGGGTTGAGCGACATCGACTCGATGCCCTGCTCCAGCAGCCACTCCGCGAGGTCGGGGTGGTCGGAGGGGCCCTGGCCGCAGATGCCGACGTACTTGCCCTGGGCCTTGCAGGCCTTGATGGCCAGGCTGAGCATGTGCTTGACCGCCGGGTCGCGCTCGTCGAAGCCCTCGGCGACCAGCGCCGAGTCGCGGTCGAGGCCGAGCGTCAGCTGGGTCATGTCGTTGGAGCCGATCGAGAAGCCGTCGAAGTGCTCGAGGAACTGCTCGGCGATCACCGCGTTGGACGGGACCTCGCACATCATCACGACCTTGAGTCCGTTCTCCCCGCGGACCAGGCCGTGCTTGCCGAGCAGGTCGATGACGCCACGCGCCTCGGCGAGGGTGCGGACGAAGGGGATCATCACCCAGACGTTGGTCAGGCCCATCTCGTCGCGCACGTGGCGCAGCGCCTCGCACTCCATCGCGAAGCACTCGGCGAAGTCGGCCGAGAGATAGCGCGAGGCACCCCGGTAGCCGATCATCGGGTTCTCCTCGTGGGGCTCGTAGGCCTCACCACCGACGAGGTTGGCGTACTCGTTGGACTTGAAGTCGCTCATCCGCACGATGACCGGGTGGGGCGCGAAGGCCGCGGCCAGCATGCTGATGCCCTCGGAGACGCGCTGCACGAAGAACTCGCGCGGGCCGGGGTAGGCCGCGATCGTCTCGGTGATCTGCTCGCGCAGCGCGGGGTCGAGGCGGTCTGGGTCGGCGGCGAGGTCGAGCAGCGCCTTGGGGTGGATTCCGATCTGGCGGTTGATGACGAACTCGAGGCGGGCCAGCCCGACGCCGGCGTTGGGCAGCTGGGCGAAGGAGAACGCCTGCTCCGGCGTGCCGACGTTCATCATGATCTTGACCGGGACATCGGGCATCGAGTCGAGCTCGGTGCGCTCGACGGTGAAGTCGAGGAGGCCCTCGTAGACCAGGCCGGTGTCGCCCTCGGCGCACGAGACCGTGACCTCGCGACCGTCGGCGAGCTCGCGGGTGCCGGAGCCGCTGCCGACGACGGCGGGGATGCCGAGCTCGCGGGCGATGATGGCGGCGTGGCAGGTGCGCCCGCCGCGGTTGGTGACGATCGCCGAGGCGCGCTTCATGATCGGCTCCCAGTCGGGGTCGGTCATGTCGGCGACGAGGACCTCACCGGTCTGGAAGAGGTGCATGTCGTCGATGGACTTCATGACGCGCACGGCTCCGGCGCCGATCTTCTGGCCGATCGCGCGACCCTCGACGAGGACCGGTCCGGAGCCGTTCATCCTGAAGCGCTCGAGAGCACCCGTGCGCCGCGACTCGACCGTCTCAGGCCGCGCCTGGAGCACGTAGAGCTGGCCGTCGACCCCGTCCTTGCCCCACTCGATGTCCATCGGGCGGCCGTAGTGCTCCTCGATGACCAGGGCGTGGCGCGCCAGCTCCTCGACCTCGTGGTCGGTGAGGCTGAGCATCCGGCTCTGCGCCGGGTCGACCTCGACGAACTCGGTGGTGCGCCCCACGGTCTCGTCGCTCGTGTAGACCATCTTCGTCGCCTTGCCGCCGACGCCGCGCTTGAGCACCGCGGGGCGACCGGCGCGCAGCGCCGGCTTGTAGACGTACCACTCGTCGGGGTTGACCGCCCCCTGCACGACGCCCTCACCGAGGCCGAAGGCGGAGGTGATGAACACGGCGTCCTTGAAGCCCGACTCGGTGTCCATCGTGAACATCACACCCGAGCTGCCGATGTCGGAGCGGACCATGCGCTGCACGCCGGCCGAGAGACCGACGTCGGCGTGGGCGAAGCCGTGGTGGACGCGGTAGGCGATCGCGCGGTCGTTGTAGAGGGATGCGAAGACCTCGCGAATGGCCAGGAGCACCGCGTCGATGCCGCGCACGTTGAGGAAGGTCTCCTGCTGACCGGCGAACGACGCGTCAGGCAGGTCCTCGGCGGTCGCCGAGGAGCGCACGGCGAACGACGCCTCGTCCCCACCGCTCTCGGCGGCGAGCTTCTCGTAGGCAGAGCGAACCTCCGCCTCGAGGTCCTCCGGGAAGGGCTGGCCCACGACGGCCTCGCGGATCTCGCGCCCGACCTCGGCCAACCGGCGTACGTCGTCGGTGTCGAGGTCGTCGAGGAGGCCGGCGATGCGCTCGGCCAGACCGCTCTGCCCGTTCAGCTCGGCCCCGATGAAGCGGTGGAAGGCCTCGGAGGTCGTGGCGAAGCCGTCGGGCACGCGGACGCCAAGGTCGGTGAGGTGGGAGACCATCTCACCGAGCGAGGCGTTCTTGCCGCCGACCTGCTCGAGGTCGCCCAGGCCGAGCTCGGAGAACCATCGGACGTTGCGGCTCTGCTCGTGGGGCTGGGTGGTCCCGGTGGTCATGGTTGCTCACTTCCGTGGTTGTCGCGGGCCTTGAAACGCTGACGGCTGGGGACGCCGCCGTTCTTCTTGAGCGTCTGCAGGATCAACGTGGAGATCTCCTCGACCGACTTGGCGGAGGAGTCGATGACGGGTACCCGATGGGCGGCGAAGATCTCGGTCGCGCGACGCAGCTCCCAGCGGCACTGCTCGGGAGTGGCGTAGCGCGAGCCCGGGCGGCGCTCGTTGCGCACCCGGGCCAGACGGTCGACCGTGGTGGTGATGCCGAAGCACCGGTCCTGCAGGTCCTTGACGGGCCGCGGCAGGTCGGAGGACTCGAGGTCCTCGTCGACGAGCGGGTAGTTGGCGACGAAGAGGCCGTGCTGGAGCGCGAGGTACATGCTCGTGGGCGTCTTGCCGCAACGCGAGGGCGCCAGCAGGATCACGTCGGCCTTGTCGAGCGCGCGCAGGCTCTGCCCGTCGTCGTGCTCGATGGTGAACTCCACGGCGGCCATGCGGGTGTTGTAGCGCTTGATGTCGCCGACGCCGTGCAGTCGCGCGGCCTCGCGGATGCCCCGCTGGCCGAGGATGCCCTCCACCCGGCTCATGTGCATGTCGAAGAAGTCGATCAGCGGCGCCCTGGTCTTGCTCAGCTCGTCGCGGATGCTGTCCTCGGCTGCGGTGGTGAACGCCAGCGGCGTGACCGGCCCGGCCATCGCCTCGTCGAGGATCTCGACCACCCTGCGCGCGTCCTCGATCGTGGAGATGAACGGGATGACCGTGCGCTCGAAGACCTGGTCGGGGAACTGGATGAGCAGCGCGTTGCCCATGGTCTCCGCGCTGATGCCGGTGCTGTCGGACAGGAAGAACACGGGCACCGCGACGTCGCCCTGGGGCTCGCTCATGCAGCCCACCTCCCGGTCCCGGACTGACGCATGAGGTGCATCGTCGCACGTGGCTCGCCTCCGGTCGCCGGCGTCCAGCTCTGCTAGCCGCTGCTCCGACGGGCGTGGTCCCGGGCGGAGCCACGCGAGCGGGCACGTGACGAGACCCAGTCGACCAGTGGTCCGAGCACCACGATGGCGAGCAGCGTCCCCGGCCCGACGGCTGCCCCGCAGGCATATCCGACGACGGCGCCGGCCCCCAGGAAGAGGCCGTAGCCCCATCGGAACGGCACCCGCGGGTCGAGCGCGAGCGCGGGCGCCTCGGCAGGTCCCGCCCCGGCATCCTCCGCGAGGTAGCCGGCGATCCCCACCGCCAGCACCGGCAGGGCGACGACGAGCAGCAGTGCACGGGCCCACCACTGCCCCGGCTCCTCCAGGACCGCCAGGACTCCCGAGACCACCAGACCCACGACGAGCGGTTGGACCGCGGTCCCGACCCCTGGCGTCAGGCCGCCCGCCCAGGCCAGGCTCACCAGCACGACGCCCACTGCCAGGTTGACGATCCAGAAGTCGAGCTCGAGCGCGAGCGAGATCCCGCTGATCATCGTGGAGTAGCCGTCCGCACCCAGCGCCGCCGTCAGCAGCAACCCCACGCCGATCCCGAGGATCGTGCAGGACACCACGAGGCGGGTCATCACGGCGAGCACGGCGTGATCCTGTCAGGAGCGGTGCAATAACGCGTTGCCGTACGACGGGTGGTGGCGGAGGGTTCGCACCATGACGGACGTGCTGGACGGCGCTGCTGCGGCCTTCGGACTGGGCACGCGGCTGGCTGCGGCGCCGGTGGCCGGAGGTCTCTCCAACGACCTGTGGCGCCTCGAGACCGAGCGCGGCGTCTTCGCGGTCAAGGTGATGCGCGTCAACGCGGGCACCCTCGGTTTCCGCGCCAACATCGAAGCCGCTCATGCGGTGGAGGCGCGTGCCCTCGCTCGCGGGATCGCCTGCCCCTCGCCGGTCCTGTCGGTCGACGGACAGTGCCTCGCCGACGTGGGCGGTGCGCTCGTGCGGGTGCACCAGTGGTGTGAGGGGTGGGTGCCCCGACCTGAGGAGTGGCAGGACGAGGCGGGCGCCCTGCTGGCGCGGATCCACGGGGCGACGGAGCCCTTCGACGACGCCCTGGATGACGACCCATGGGACGAGGCCGGCTGGGCGAGCCTCGCTGGCTCCCCCGACGTGCCGGCCGCACTCGCGGACCGGTTGCGCCGGGCGGCCCCCTCGCTCGCTCTCCTGGAGACCGCCACGGCTGCCCCTGGGCTGGTGACGGCGCATGCCTGGTCGCACGGGGACCTGGACCCCAAGAACACCCTCGTCGTCGACGGCGCACTGATCGCCCTCGACTGGGACGCCGCCGGACCCCGGCCCGTGCTCCGCGAGGCCGTCTCCGTCGCGCTCGACTGGTCCACCGACGTGCTGGGCTTCCGACGCGTACTGACGTCCTACTGCCGGGCCTCCGGGTCCACGGTCGTCGGCGACCTGTGGCCCTTCGGCGGCTGGGTGTCCGCCCTCGGCGGCTGGCTGGCCCACAACGCGACGGCGCGCATCGACACCGACCTCGGCCGCCGCGAGGTGGCCGCGACGTGCGACCGGCTCCTGGCCCTGCAGGCCTCCCTGCCGGCCTACCGGGATGCGCTGGCCACGGCTCAGAGGTAGCGGCTCGGGTCACGCTCCCGCTGCGGTTCGAGCGGGCCGAGGTGCTCACGCAGGGCGGCGAGCACGATCTCCAGGGGCGGGGCTCCGTCGAGCGCCACCTCGCCGGGGACGCCGAGACGGTCGTCGTCGACGTACCACTCACCGAAGACCTCGGCGGGTACGACGGCTCCGAGAGGTCGCGCCAGGTGCCGCCGCATCGTCTCCTCGGGCGGCACGTCGACGTAGAACACGTGGGTCGGCCCCGGGTGCTCGGCCACGAGCTCGCGGAGCATGGGGCCGTAGTGCTCTGTCAGGAGGATCCCCTCGAGGACCACGTGGAGACCGATGCTCGCGCAGTAGCGCACCGTGTGGGCGATGAGACCGATGTTGTCGGCTCCGGGGACGTCGTGCTCGCGCAGCACGACCCGACGGAAGTGGTCCTGCCCGATCACCGCCACGCCCGGCCCCCACGCGCGCTGCAGCTCGGTGGCGATCGACGTCTTCCCGGACGCTGCGTTGCCCCGCACGACGACGAGACGAGGGCACTGCTCCACGCCCCTGACCGTAGTCGCGGAGGTCGACGTGCGACCGAGACCCGCCGCGCCCCTCACGGTGGTTGAGGTGCGAGCGCAGCGAGCCTCGAACCCACCCGGGGGTCGAGACCAGCTGGACCCCGCGCTTGCGGGGTGGTCACACGTGTGGCCAACGGGGAGGGACCTGTCGGTGGTCAAGCACTTCCGGTCGGTGGTCGACCCGACGAGCCCAGCGGGGAGGCGTCGAGACCACACCCCCGCACTGGGATGGATGTGGAGAGTCGCTTGTCAACCGAACGCAGTTTCGCGGCGCAGGGCATTTTCGGCCAGGGCATCTTCATCGATCCCAAGCGGCGGCTGGTGATCGCTAGCAACGCCAACTGGACCCGCGCCACAATGGGCCCCGAACCGGATGCGCGCGAG